>NZ_JABWRW010000016.1:0-143747 GCF_014269095.1 Pseudomonas sp. SWRI50
GGCATATATCGAGCGCCGCCCGCGCGGCGCATCGCGAGCAACGCTCGCTCCTACGTTTGTTTCGGGCCAGTTATTCCTGGGGCAAACGCGCGCGACCGCCTTGTTTGTTCGACGAGATAACCCGCCATGCGCCAAGGCGGTCGCGCGCGCCTGTCACAGGCGTTACTGGCCAAAAACAAACGTAGGAGCGAGCGTTGCTCGCGATGCGCCGCGCGGGCGGCGCTCGATCTAACAGGCGCTAAACATTCACCGGCGAACACCTTGTAGCCCAATACCTATCCATCAGGCCAAAAAAAGGGCCAACCCCTGCCAAGAGATGTGGCCCATAAGCTCTCAAAGAGAGTCACTTGCCTGAAGAGGATTGCCGAATCAGCGCGCGGTAATCACCGCCAGTTTGCTGATCCCCGCACGTTCAATCGCCGCCATGGCCCGCGCCACTTCGCCGTAGTTCACGCCATCATCGGCCTGCAACTGCACACGAACTTCCGCGTCCTTGGCCTTGGCCGCCTTGAGGTTGGTCTCCAGCAGGTCCGGCTGGATCTCGTCCTTGTTGATGAACAACTTGCCAGCCCCGTCGATGCTCACCACCAGCGGGTCTTTCTGCTCCACCGGTGCCACCGCCTCGGTCTTGGGCAGGTTGATGGGGATGGCGTTGGTCAGCAGCGGCGCAGTGACGATGAACACCACCAGCAGCACCAGCATGACGTCCACCAAGGGCGTGACGTTGATTTCACTGAGGACTTCGTCGCTGTCCTGGGTCGAAAAGGCCATATCAGGACGCCTCCTTCACCGGCTGGGTGAAACCGGCCTGGGCTTTGTGCACGGCAGGGTGCACCAGTACCCGGAAGGCACTCTTCTGCGCCAGGCTGTAGAAGTCATGGGCGAAGTCGTCCAGGTCTGCTGCAGTCAGCTTGAGGCGGCGCAGGAAGTAGTTGTAAACCAGTACCGCTGGCACCGCGACGGCGATACCTACCCCCGTGGCCACCAGTGCCGCGCCGATCGGCCCGGCCACGGTCTCGAGGCTGGCGGAACCTGCCGCACTGATACCCTTGAGCGCTTCCATGATGCCCCACACGGTGCCAAACAAGCCGATGAAGGGCGAGGTACTGCCGATACTGGCGACCACCGCCAGGCCGGTTTCCAGCGAACGGCGCTCGCGGACGATCTGCTGGCGCAGAGCGCGTTCGAGGCGGTCCTGGTGGTTGATGGCGTGGCTCAGGTCGTTGGCCTGGGTGGTATCGCCGACGGCAATAGCGGCATAACCGGACTGCGCAACGCGGGCGGCTGGGCCAGGCAGTTCATGGCTGATTTCGGCGGCCGAGTCCAGGCTGGAGGCTGCCCAGAATTGCTGGTGGAAGCGTTTGTCCTGGTTCTTCAGCCGCACGAACTGCACGACCTTGACCAGGGCCAGGCCCCAGGTGACGACAGAGAAACCAACCAGCAGCCAGATGACTGCGCTTTCAACGGATTCGAGGGGGGATGCCAACAGGCTCATGATGATGTCTTCCTATGTTCTGCTGATTCTGTGAAATGCGTTAGCGAAGCTTGAAGTCGATTGGCACGCTGACCCACCCGGTCTGGGCCACGTCGCCTTGCTTGGCGGGGACGAAGCTCCAGCGCTTGACGGCGGCCAGCGCAGCGGCGTCCAAGGCATCGCGGCCACTGCTCTTCTGCACCTGGATCTGCCCCGGTTTGCCACTGGGCAACACCTCGACGCGCAACAGCACGGTGCCTTCCCAGCCGCGGCGCTGGGCCATCTGCGGGTACTCTGGCGCCGGGTTCTTGAGGTACGCGGCGTTGGCTGAAGCCGGTGTCACCGGCGCCGGCGCGGGTGGCGCAGGGGCTGGCGGTGCCTGGGCTGCAACGGGTGGCGGTGGCGGTGCCTCGACCGGTTTCGGCTGCGGCTTGGGCGCCTGCTTGACCACAGGTTTAGGGATCGGTTTTGGCTTCGGTTTGGGCTTGGCGGCCAGCTCGTCGACTACCGGTGGCGGCGGCGGTGGCTCGACCACGGGCGGCGCGGGTGCCGGGGGTGGCGGCTCGACCACGGGCGGCGCAGGGGCGGCGAACTCGATGGTCATGGGTGGCACCTGGGGCGGCACCACGGGCAGCTCAGGCGTCGGTGCCTGGCTGACCCAGTAGGCGGCGGCGCCGTGCAGCGCCAGTACCAGCAGCGCCAACGCCAGCTTGTCGCGGCGCTTGAGGCCGCTGGCAGGCGTGCGTTGCAGGCGCTGCTGGCCAAGCGGAAGACGAAGCGTGCGTCCAAGCTCGACCAGGTCGCCCGGTGCCGGGCGCCATGGCTGGTCGTAGGCTCTGACGGCCGTCTGGACATTACCCATTGATCAAACTCCTGGGGTCTCGATTCAGGTGTGTGGCTGAATCATCGGGGCCAGAGGCTTATCTCTTAAAGTAATGTTTCAAATTATGGTTAGAACTTAATTGAATATTGTTTTTGAGCGATCGTGTGAAAGCCACGGATTTCGCGGGCTGTGGGCTGGAGGGCGATTAGCGATGCTTTGTGGGCATGCAAAATATTCGCGTAAGGCATGAGATTGCGGCGAGGGCTGCGCCCTCGATTCGCAGCACAAGGCTGCTCCTACAGGGAATCGCGGTGCAGCATTGTGCTGCGGAAGGGTGCGAAGCAGCCCCAGCAATCCACCCGGCAATAAAAACCCGGGACAGAGCCCGGGTTCGATACGCTGGGGTAGCTTAGATATCCGCCACCTTCTGCCACACCTTCGGCCTGAAGAACAGCGTCTCCCCGCGTGCCAGGCCGGTCAAGCTGTCGTGGTCCTTGACCACTTCGGCCTCGATCAGCTCGCTCTGCCCTTCCACCTTCAAGGTCACCCGGGTGGTCGCGCCCAGCGGGCGGATATCGCGCACCTCGGCGGCATGGTGGCCTTCGGTTTCATGGCGCGACAGCGACACTTCATGCGGGCGGAACAGCACGTGGTGGCCTTCGCTCAAGGCCAGGCGGTTGGAGTCGCCGAGGAAGTGGTAGACGAAGTCGTTGGCCGGCTGCTCGTACACTTCACCCGGCGAGCCGATCTGCTCGATCACACCCTTGTTCATCACCACGATGCGGTCCGCGACTTCCATGGCCTCTTCCTGGTCATGGGTGACGAACACCGACGTCAGGTTGATATCTTCGTGCAGGCGCGCCAGCCAGCGGCGCAGCTCTTTACGCACCTTGGCATCCAGGGCACCGAACGGCTCGTCGAGCAACAGCACCTTAGGCTCTACCGCCAAGGCGCGGGCCAGGGCGATACGCTGGCGCTGGCCACCGGAAAGCTGCTCGGGGTAGCGGTCGGAGAGCCAGTCGAGCTGGACCATGTTCAGCAGCTCATGCACCTTTTCGGCAATCTTGCTTTCGCTCGGGCGCTCGCCCTTGGGCTTCATGCGCAGGCCGAAGGCGACGTTGTCGAACACGCTCATGTGGCGGAACAACGCGTAGTGCTGGAACACGAAGCCGACGTTGCGATCACGCACGTCGTGGCCAGAGACATCCTCTCCATGGAACACGATGCTGCCGTCATCCGGTGTTTCCAGGCCGGCAATGATGCGCAGCAGGGTGGTCTTGCCGCAGCCGGACGGGCCGAGCAAGGCCACCAGCTCACCGCTGTGGATATCCAGGTTGATGTTGTCCAGGGCCTGGAAGCTGTTGAAGCGCTTGCTGACGTTACGAACTTCGATCGACATGAATTATTCCTCCGCAGCGCTATGGCGCAGGCGGTTAATACGGTTCTCGCTCCACTGCTTGAGCAGCAGGATGAAGAGCGCCAGGATCAGCAACAGGCTGGCCACGCTGAAGGCCGCGACGTGGTTGTACTCGTTGTAGAGGATCTCCACGTGCAGCGGCAAGGTGTTGGTAACGCCGCGGATATGGCCGGACACCACCGACACCGCGCCGAACTCACCCATCGCCCGCGCCGTACACAGCACCACGCCGTAGATCAGGCCCCATTTGATGTTGGGCAGGGTCACATGCCAGAACATCTGCCAGCCATTGGCGCCCAGCAGGCGCGCGGCCTCTTCTTCCTGGGTGCCCTGCTCTTGCATCAGCGGGATCAGTTCACGGGCAACGAATGGCACGGTAACGAAGATCGTCGCCAGGACGATGCCCGGCAGCGCGAACACAATCTGAATGTCATGGTCCTGCAGCCAGGGGCCGAACAGGCCCTGCGCGCCGAACATCAGCACGTAGACCAGGCCCGCGATCACCGGCGAGACCGAGAACGGCAGGTCGATCAGGGTCACCAGCACGCTCTTGCCACGGAAGGTGTACTTGCTCACGCACCACGCCGCGCTGACGCCAAACACCAGGTTCAGCGGCACCGAGATGGCCACGGCAAACAAGGTGAGCTTGAGCGCCGACAAGGCGTCGGGCTCGAAGATCGCCTCGAAGAAAGTGCCGAAACCGTTTTTCAGCGCCTGCGATACCACGATCACCAGCGGCAGCAGCAAGAACAGCGCGAACACCAGCCAGCCAAGGCCGATCAGGATGCGCCGCGAGGTGGCGCTGCCACGGCGGGCGGCATTGGCGGCGGCGGTAGCGCTCAGGGATGAACTAGACATAGCCGGCCTCCTTCAAGGGGTTTCGATGCGGCGCTGCAGCAGGTTGATCAGCAGCAGCAGGATGAAGGAAACCACCAGCATCAGCACGCCGATGGCAGTCGCGCCGGTGTAGTCGTATTGGTCGAGCTTGACCATGATCAGCAGCGGCAGGATCTCGGTCTTCATCGGCATGTTGCCGGCAATGAAGATCACCGAACCATACTCACCCACCCCACGGGCGAAGGCCAGGGCAAAGCCGGTCAGCCAGGCAGGCAGCAGTGCCGGGGCCAGGATGTGGCGGAACACCTGCAGCGGTTTTGCGCCCAGGCAGGCGGCGGCTTCTTCGACTTCACGCGGGATGTCGGCCAACACCGGCTGGACAGTGCGCACCACGAACGGCAGGGTCACGAAGGTCAGCGCCAAGGTGATGCCAAGCGGTGTGTAGGCGATCTTGAAGCCCAGGTCGGTGGCGAACTGGCCAACCCAGCCCGCCGGGGCGTACAGGGCTGTCAGGGCGATACCGGCCACGGCGGTAGGCAGGGCGAACGGCAGGTCGATCATCGCGTCGATGATCTTGCGCCCGGGGAAGGTGTAGCGCACCAGTACCCAGGCCAGCAGCGTACCGATCACACCGTTGATGATGGCGGCGAACAGGGCGGTGCCGAAACTCAGCTTGAGCGCGGCGATGACCCGCGGCGCGCTGATGATGTTCCAGAACTGCTCCCAGGTCAGCTGCGAGGCATGGATGAACATGGCCGCCAGCGGAATCAGCACAATCAGGCTGAGGTACACCAAGGTGTAACCCAGCGTCAGCCCGAAGCCGGGTATGACGGGGGAAATACGACGTGACATAAGTATCCCTGGTTGAACGCACGAAGCCCGGAATCAATCCCGGGCCGGTGCAGGCTTCTGAATCTTGGGGCTGCTGTGCAGCCCATTCGCGGCACAAGGCCGCTCCCACAGGGGAGCGCGGTTCCTTGTGGGAGCGGCCTTGTGCCGCGAATGGGCCGCACAGCGGCCCCGTTTTTCCATAACCGCTTACTGTGCCTGATAGATCTGGTCGAACACACCGCCATCATTGAAGAATTTGGGTTGTGCAGTCTTCCAGCCACCGAAGTCCTTGTCGATGGTGACCAGGTCCAGTTTCGGGAATTGCTTGCCGAATTCGGCAGCGACCTTCTCGTCACGTGGGCGGTAGAAGTTCTCGGCGGCGATCTTCTGCCCAGCCGGGCTGTACAAGTGCTTGAGGTATTCGGTGGCAATCGCAGTATTGCCCTTCTTCTCAGCGTTCTTGTCGACCACGGCCACCGGTGGCTCGGCCAGGATCGACAGCGACGGCACGACGATTTCGAACTTGTCGGCGCCACCGTCTTCCTTCAGCGCCAGGAAGGCTTCGTTTTCCCAGGCCAGCAGGACGTCGCCCTGGCCGTTGTTGACGAAGGTGATGGTCGAGCCACGGGCGCCGGTATCGAGCACCGGCACGTGCTTGAACAGCTCTTGCACGTAAGCCTTGGCCTTGTCTTCGCTACCGCCGGTCTTCAGGCCATAAGCCCAGGCGGCGAGGAAGTTCCACCGGGCGCCGCCAGAGGTTTTCGGGTTCGGGGTGATGACCGAGACGTCTTTTTTGATCAGGTCGCCCCAGTCTTTGATGCCTTTCGGGTTGCCCTTGCGCACCAGGAACACGATGGTCGACGTGTACGGGGTGCTGGCGTCCGGCAGACGGGTCTGCCAGTTGTCCGGCAGGGTCTTGCCAAGCTTGGCGATTTCGTCGATGTCGCCGGCCAGGGCCAGGGTCACCACGTCGGCGCGCAGGCCATCGATTACAGCGCGGCCCTGTTTGCCCGAGCCACCGTGGGATTGCTGGATCTTCACCTTGTCGTCCGGGTGGGACTGCTGCCAGTGCTTGATGAATTCGGCGTTGTACTGTTGGTACAACTCACGGGTCGGGTCATAGGACACGTTCAGCAGTTCGTAGTCCTTGGCGATTGCGGAACCGGCAAAAACAGCACTGGCCAGGGCGGCGAGCGCATAACGGCGGATGGACATGGTGAAGCTCCCGATTGGCATTTTTCTAGTTTTAGAGGTGTGACGCGATCAGCCGGTCTTGTTGCCGGGCTGTTGCAGGCGGAACTTCTCCTTGCGCTCGATCTGGACGACCTGAGCGTTGTGCACGGTAATCTCCACCGCACCGAAACGCAGATCGCGTAGGGCGCTCTGGATCTCACGCAGAATGGTGGCTTCGTCCTGACCGTCGATGCTACGCAGAGATGCACTCATGCTCGTTCTCCTTGGAGTGAGGTTGCCGGGCAGAGGTTTGAAGGGGATTTGCGCCTGGCTTGAGGGCAATAGTAGTGAGGCGGGGATATTCTTAAAAATACTGTTTAAGAATGTTTATATAACCGTTTTTACAAGCCACACATTTCCCCTGTAGGAGCAGCCTTGTGCTGCGAAGAGGCCGGTACATTCACCTTCAACAACGGATGGCTGTACCGGCCTCTTCTCAGCACAAGGCTGCTCCCACAGGGGGATGCGTGGTCAGGATGAGTGTTTTTCAGGCTCGCGGATTTTGTACCAGGCCACATACAGCGCCGGCAAAAACAGCAGCGTCAGCAAGGTGGCCACGATGATCCCGCCAATCATGGCGTAGGCCATCGGCCCCCAGAACACCTCGCGGGCAATCGGGATCATGCCCAAGCTGGCCGCGGCCGCCGTCAGCAAGATCGGCCGCCGCCGGTGGTTGGTGGCCTCCACCACCGCATCCCACGGTGACAACCCCTGCGCCTCGAACTCATCGATCTGGGTCACCAGGATCACCGAGTTACGAATGATGATACCGGCCAGGGCCAGAATCCCGAGAATGGCCACAAAGCCCATCGGCGTACCCGTAGGCACCAACGCCAGCACCACCCCGATCAAGCCCAACGGCGCCACGCTGACCACCAGGAACAACTTCTGCACGCTGTGCAGCTGGATCATCAGGAAGGTCGCCATGAGGAACAGCATCAACGGAATGACCTTGCGGATCGGCCCTTGCGCCTTGGCGCTCTCCTCCACCGTACCGCCGGTCGCCACCTCGAAGCCGACCGGCAGTTTGCTGGCGAACTCGTCGATCTTGGGCTTGAGCTGAGCGACCAGGTCGGTGGGCTGGATGTCGCCATTGACCGACGCCTTGATGGTGATGGTCGGCTTGCGATCACGCCGCCAGACCAACGGCTGTTCCAGCTCGTAACGCACCGTGGCGAAGGCCAGCAGCGGAATCGAGGTGCCATTGGGGGTGAGGATCTGCAGGTTCTGCAAGGTATCGGGCGAGCCACGCTCGCTGTCTTCGGCACGGGCGACCACGTTGACCAAGTAGATGTTGTCGTTGACCTGGGTAATCGGCACGCCGGTGACGATGCTGTTCATCACGTTGGCCACGTCTTCGGACGACAGCCCCAGCTGACGCGCTTTGTCTTGGGCAATCTCGATGCGCAGCACTTTGCCCGGCTCGTTCCAGTCGTAGATCATCTCGCCGATGTGCTCGTTGGCATCGAGCAAGGTGGCGAGCTCGATGGCGTGCTTGCGCACCTGGTCGATGTCCTGGCCGCTGACCCGGTACTGGATCGGCCGGCCCACCGGCGGGCCCATCTCCAGCGATTGCACGTTGGTGCCGATGCCGACGAACTCTTCGCGCAGCAGTTTCTGCAGGCGATCCATCATACCCTGGCGCTCTTCGAAGCCTTTGCTGACGATCACCAACTGCGCGTAGTAGGGGTTCTGCAATTGTTGGTCGAGGGGCAGGTAGAAGCGGATCGCGCCCTGGCCAATGTAGGTGCTCCAGCGCACCAGGTCCGGGTCGTCCTTGATCCTGGCCTCCAGCCGGTCGACGACTTTACGGGTCTCTTCGATCGAGGCGTTTTGCGGCAGGTTGAGGTCGACCAGAATTTCGGGCCGGTCGGATGAAGGGAAGAACTGGTTCTGCACGAAGCGCTCGCAGAATATCGCCAGCGCGAACAGCAGCACGGTGCCAATGATGGTCAGCCAGCGGTTGCGCATGCACCACAGCAGGCCGCCCTCGAATGCCCGGCCCACGCGCCCGGGTTCGGCCTCGTGGGCTTTGACCTTGCTGCTGAGGATATGCACACCCAGCACCGGGGCGAAGAACACCGCAACCACCCACGACACGATCAGCGCCACGGCGATCACCGCGAACAGTGTGTAGGTGTACTCACCTGCCGAACTGGCGTTGAGCCCGATCGGCACGAAGCCGGCCACCGTCACCAGGGTACCGGTCAGCATCGGAAACGCCGTCGAGGTGTAGGCAAAGGTCGCGGCCTGCTCTTTGCTCTCGCCCATTTCCAGGCGTGTGACCATCACCTCCACGGTGATCATCGCATCGTCCACCAGCAGGCCCAGGGCGATGATCAAGGCGCCCAGCGAGATCCGTTGCATGGTGATGCCGCTGTACTCCATGAACACGAAGACCATGGCCAGCACCAGCGGGATCGAGCAGGCCACCACCAGCCCGGCGCGCACGCCGAGGCTGACGAAGCTCACCGCCAGCACGATCACCACGGCCTCGAAGAGTGCGCTGGTAAAACCGCCCACCGCCTGTTTGACCACCACGGCCTGGTCGGACACGGTGTGCACACCCACCCCCACCGGCAAGTCGGCGATCACGCTGTCCATCTTCTTCTTCAGCGCGGCGCCGAACACCTGGATGTTACCGCCCGCCTTCATGCCGATGGCCAGGCCAATGGCGGTCTGGCCGTTGTAGCGGAACATCGGTGACGGCGGGTCGACGTAGCCGCGCTCGATATCGGCAATGTCGGCAAGGCGGAAGAAGCGGTCATTGATCCTCAGGTTGACCGTTTCCAGGTCCTTTTCAGAAGCGAACTGGCCGGTGGTCCGCACCGAAATACGTTCGGGGCCCGCCTCGATCACCCCTGCCGGGGTCACCGCGTTCTGCGATTGCAGCGCCTGCATGACCTGGCGCTGGTCGATACCCAAGGCTGCCAGTTTGCGGGTGGAGAAGTTCAGGTACAGCACTTCATCCTGGGTGCCGACCAGCTCGATCTTGCCGATGTTGGGCACTTCGCGCACTTCGGCGCGGGCCTGCTCCACGTAGTCCCGCAGTTGCCGCAAGGTCAGGCCATCGGAAGTGAAGGCGTAGATCGAACCGAACACATCACCGAATTCATCGTTGAACGCCGGGCCCTGGATGCCCTCGGGGAACTGGCCGCGGATGTCCTGGATCTTCTTGCGCACCTGGTACCAGATGTCCGGGATGTCCTTGGCCTTGGTGGTGTCGCGCAGGTACACGTAGACCGTTGACTCGCCCGGGCGGGTGTAGCTTTTGGTGTAGTCGAGCGAGTCCAGTTCTTCGAGCTTTTTTTCGATGCGGTCGGTGACCTGATATAGGGTTTCATCCTGGGTCGCACCGGGCCAGCGGGTCTGGATGACCATGGTCTTGATGGTGAACGACGGGTCTTCCTCACGGCCCAGGTTGAAGTAGGAAAAAATCCCCATCAGCAAGCCGACGAACATCAGGTACCAGACGAACGATTGATGCTTGAGCGCCCATTCGGACAGGTTGAAGCTTCCTTTCATTGCGCATCCTCGTCGAAGGTGACCTTCTGGCCAGGCTTGAGGCTGTTGACGCCGGCAGTCACCACGCGCTCGCCTGGCTGCACGCCGGAGGCGATGACGATGTGTTCGCGGGTGCGGTCGATCAAGGCGACATCCCGGGTCGCCACGGTTTTCTGCTGCGTGTCGATCACCCACACCTGGGTCTTGCCGTCACGCTCGAGCAAGGCGCTCAGGGGCAGTTCACTGCGCGGCGTGACCGCAGAACTCAGGCTCACGCTGATCGCGGTGCCAAGGTGGAAGGCGGCAGGTGTGCTGGCCAGGGTCAGGCGTGCACGCCGGGTGCGCGTGGTGGCGTCGGCTTGCGGTTCCAGCTCGCGCAACGAGGCCGTGGTGTTGATGCTGGGGTCGAGCTGCAAGGCCACGGTGAAGGTGAGGCCCTTGTCGAGTTGCTCGCCCACGCCGATCGGCAGGTCGATCACGGCTTCCTTGACGTCTGGCCGGGCCAGGGTCACGACAGCCTGGCCCGCCGTTACCGTTTGCCCAGCTTCGGCCTGCCAGGCAGTGATCACCGCCGCGTGGTCGGTGCGCAGGGTGCTGTAATCAAGCTGGTCACGCGCCTGGCTGACCGCAGAGCGTGCCTGCTCCAGCGCCGCACCGGTGGTTTTCAGGTTGGTCTGGGCAATGTCCAGCTGGGCCTGGGCACCGACACCGCGGTCGTACAGCTGCTGCTGACGGCGCGCGTCGGCCTGGGCGTTTATCCACTGCGCCTGGACCTTGGCCAAGTCGCCTTCGGCGGCGCGCAACTGGTTCTGCTGGTCGGTGGGGTCGAGGGTGGCCAGTGTGTCCCCAGGTTTCACCTGCGCCCCCACATCAAGCCAACGCCGGGCAATACGCCCGGACACGCGAAAGCCCAAGGTGCTCTCGAAGCGCGCCTGAATGCTGCCGGCAAAGCGCCCAAGTTGCGCTTGCACCTGCGGTTCGACCTTCACCGAAAGCACCGGCCGAACGGGCTCGATCGCTTCTTCCTCAGAGCTGCAAGCAACCAGCAACAGCCCGACCGGGAGCATCAACAGCAAGCGCTTCATGGCGCATCCCCCGCAGCCTTTTCATCGATTTTTTCAACCTGCATGCCGGGGTGCAGCAATTGCCCGCCATTGACCACCACGGTCTCCCCGCCTTTGAGGCCTTTGGCGACCACGATCTTGCCGGTGAGGTAGCGCGCCACTTCAACCTTGCGCAGTTCGACCTTGTCGCCCTCGCCCACCACCCAGACGGCAGGCTCATGCAAGGCCTTGGTCAAGGCCGACCAGGGCAGCTCGATGCTGGAGCGCCCCTGGGTATTGGCAGTGGCCGTCACCGGTGAGCCCAGCTGCATGCCGGGCGGCACGTTGCGCAGGCCAACCTTGACCTGCACCGTGCCACTTTGCCCTGAAACGGTTGGCGTCACTTCGCGAACGAAGCCTTGCGCCTGGACGTTGGGGTCATCGAGCAGCTTCACGATCACCCCCTCATCGCTTGGCGGTGCCACCAGCAACGATTCATACACGTTGAACACTGCATCACGGTCGCCATCGCGGGCGAAGCCGAAGATCGGCATGGTGGCCTGCACCACTTGGCCGACCTCGGCCTGGCGCTCGGTGATCACGCCGGCGGCTTCGGACACCAGCGCGGTGTAGCTCAGCTGTTCATTGGCATTGGCCAGCTGCGCCTGGGCGGCCTTGAGCGCGCTCTGGTTGCTGCGCAATGCGGCTTCGGCGGAGTCGTACTCGCTCTGGCTGGTATAGCCCTTGGGCAGCAGCTTTTGCTGACGCACGAAAGCCGCGGCCGTCTGCGTCACGCGCGCTTGGGCGGCGAACACCTCGGCCTTGGCCGAGTCGACGTTGTTCTGCAGGTCTTTCGGGTCTAGCCGTGCCAGTACCTGGTTGGCCTTGACGTGATCGCCCACATCGACGCTGCGCGAAATGATCTTGCCGCCCACACGGAACGACAAGTCGGTTTGCACCCGCGCTTGTACGTCGCCGGTCAAGGTCACCCTGGCAGCGAAATCGGTAGGCTGGACCTGTTGCACACCGACCCGAGGCAGCATCTCGGGGGTTTCTTCCTTGCTACAGCCGGTGAGCATGTACAGCACACTCAGGCCTGCCAGCACCAGTGGACGCGTCACCCTCATGCAGGCTCCTAGCTTGCGCACAAATGATTTGTGAGATGCGACTGTCAGCGTAGTTCAGGGTTCAGTAAACGGCGATACGGCCTGTTCGCCATATACCAAAGCGCCCCATGCTCACCACAGGAGTCAATGGCGGGTTGATGTGCTGAGTTCACGGGCCTCTTCGCGGGCAAGCCCGCTCCCACAGGAAATTCCACTGGCTTGAAACTGTGATGTACCTGGAAAGTCCACTGGCTTGAAAGCTGTGGTGTACCTGTGGGAGCGGGCTTGCCCGCGAAGAGGCCTTTCGAGACACAGAGCCATCCCTGCCATATCCAGAAACCATCAGCCACCGTGCAATGCCACATCAACCGCTATGTTTCAGGGGGACTTCGCCATCAAGGAAGATCCCGATGTGTCCAGCCCAATCCAAACTGCTTCGCCGGGGCCGCTTTTCAGAACCCGGCAGGCTCTACCTGCTGACGACGATTACCCATCAGCGCATACCGCTGTTTCACGACTTCCATCTTGCTCGCCAAGTGGTTAGGCAGCTACGCCTCTCGGATCACAATCAGGACTGCCGGTCATTGGCCTGGGTGGTGATGCCGGACCATCTGCATTGGTTGGTCGAGTTGAAAGAAGTGACCTTGAGTACGCTGATGCGCAGGTTCAAGTCCCGTACAGGGATAGCGCTGCGCAGAGCAGGCGTAAGGCACAAGCCAATATGGCAGGCAGGCTATCAAGACCATGCACTGCGGCGAGAAGAGAGTGTGGTGCATGTCGCCCGGTACATTGTTGCCAACCCCATGCGGGCGGGGCTGGTCGACAGTGTCAGGGAATACCCCCACTGGGATGCAGTGTGGCTTTGAATTCGTGCTGAAACATTCGCGGGCAAGCCCGCTCCCACATGAACACCACAGACCTCAGGCTTGTGAATATCCCTGTAGAAGCGGGCTTGCCCGCGAAGAGGTGGGTCAGACCGGCGCAGCTGCTGCCGTCGGGCGCTTGACCTGTGGCTGCGAGACGTTTGCCGCAGCCCCTTCTTCGATGGCCTGCTGAATCGCCTTGCGACGGTGCTCTTCAGCGCGGCGGCTGAAGTACCAGACCATGAAGGTCACCAGCGACACCGACAAAAGGATCAGGCTGGCCACGGCGTTGATCTCTGGCTTCACGCCCAGGCGCACCGCCGAGAACACTTCCATCGGCAAGGTGGTCGAGCCCGGCCCGGACACGAAGCTCGCCAGCACCAGGTCATCCAGCGACAGGGCAAACGACATCATGCCGCCCGCCGCCAGCGATGGCGCGATCATCGGGATGGTGATCAGGAAGAACACCTTCCACGGCTTGGCACCCAGGTCCATCGCGGCTTCCTCGATCGACAGGTCCAGCTCACGCAAGCGTGCCGACACCACCACCGCCACGTACGCCGCACAGAACGTGGTGTGGGCGATCCAGATGGTGACGATGCCACGCTCTTGCGGCCAGCCGATCATCTGCGCCATGGCCACGAACAGCAGCAACAGCGACAGACCGGTGATCACTTCGGGCATCACCAGCGGCGCGGTGACCAGGCCGCCGAACAGCGTGCGGCCTTTGAAGCGGGTGACCCGGGTCAGCACGAAGGCCGCCAGGGTACCCAGCGCCACCGCTGCCACCGCCGTGTAGCAGGCGATTTCCAGCGAGCGCATCACCGACCCCATCAGCTGGGTGTTGTCGAGCAGGCCGACATACCACTTGATCGACCAGCCCCCCCACACTGTTACCAGCTTCGAGGCGTTGAACGAGTAGATCACCAGGATCAGCATCGGCAGGTAGATGAACAGCAAGCCGAGCACCAGCATCAGCTTGGAGAAACTGAAGCGCTTCATGCCCTGCCCTCCATTTCTTTGGCCTGGCTGCGGTTGAACAGCAGGATCGGCACGATCAGGATCGCCAGCATCACTACCGCCAGCGCGGACGCTACCGGCCAGTCACGGTTGTTGAAGAACTCTTGCCACAGCACCTTACCGATCATCAGGGTTTCCGGGCCGCCCAGCAGTTCTGGGATCACGAACTCGCCCACTACTGGAATGAACACCAGCATGCAGCCCGCGATGATGCCGTTTTTCGACAGCGGCACGGTGATCTTCCAGAAGCTGTTGAAGGTGCTCGAACCCAGGTCCGATGCGGCTTCCAACAGGCTCGGGTCGTGCTTCACCAAGTTCGCGTACAGCGGCAGGATCATGAACGGCAGGTACGAATAGACCACGCCGATGTACACCGCCAGGTTGGTGTTGAGAATCTGCAGTGGCTGGTCGATCAGCCCCAGCCACAGCAGGAAGCTGTTAAGCAGCCCGTTGTTGCTGAGGATGCCCATCCAGGCGTAGACGCGGATCAGGATCGCCGTCCAGGTCGGCATCATGATCAGCAACAGCAGCACAGTCTGCGACTCTTTGCGGGCGTTGGCGATGGCATAGGCCATCGGGTAGCCGATCAGCAGGCACAGCAAGGTGCTGAAGAAGGCCATCTTCAACGAGCCCAGGTAGGCCGAGATGTACAGCTCGTCTTCGGTCAACAGGCCATAGTTGGCCAGGTTGAGCACCAACTGGATCTTGTCTTCGACGTAGCTGTAGATCTCGGTATACGGCGGGATCGCCACGTCGGCTTCGGCAAAGCTGATCTTCAACACGATGAAGAACGGCAGCATGAAGAACAGGAACAGCCAGATGAACGGCACGCCGATCACCAAGTGCCGCCCCTCCGGGGTCAAGCGCTGGAAGGCTCGCTTGAGCTTGCGCAGTTTCATGACCGCAGTACCACGCCGCTGTCGTCTTCCCACCACACGTACACTTCATCGCCCCAGGTCGGACGTGTGCCCTGGCGCTCGGCGTTGGCCACGAACGACTGGACGATCTTGCCGCTCGGCAGCTCGACGTAGAACACCGAGTGGCCGCCCAGGTAGGCGATGTCGTGCACCTTGCCGCGCGACCAGTTGTGCTCGCAGGTCGGTTGCTGGGTCGTGACCAGCATCTTCTCCGGGCGCAGCGCGTAGGTGATGTGCTTGTCTTCGACCGACGTGGTGATGCCGTGGCCAACGTAGATCTTGCGTTCCAGTTCAGGGCTGGCAATGATCGCGTGGCCTTCGGCGTCGTCGACCACTTCACCTTCGAACAGGTTGACGTTGCCGATGAACTCGCACACCAGGCGGCTGGTCGGGGTCTCGTAGATGTCCACAGGCGAGCCGATCTGGGCGATCCAGCCCAGGTGCATGATGGCGATGCGCTGGGCCATGGTCATGGCCTCTTCCTGGTCGTGGGTCACCATCACGCAGGTCACGCCCACGCGCTCGATGATTTCCACCAGCTCAAGTTGCATCTGCGAACGCAGCTTCTTGTCCAGGGCGCCCATCGGCTCATCGAGCAACAGCAGTTTCGGGCGTTTGGCCAGCGAACGCGCCAGGGCCACACGCTGGCGCTGGCCACCCGACAGCTGGTGCGGCTTGCGCTTGGCGTACTGGGTCATGTGCACCAGCTTGAGCATCTCGGCCACACGGGCGTCGATGTCCGCCTTGGGCAGCTTGTCCTGCTGCAGGCCGAAGGCGATGTTCTGCGCCACGGTCATGTGCGGGAACAGCGCGTAGGACTGGAACATCATGTTGATCGGCCGCTCGTAGGGCGGCATCTCGGTGATGTCGACGCCATCGAGCAAGATACGCCCTTCGGTGGGGCGCTCGAAGCCAGCCAGCATACGCAGCAAGGTCGATTTGCCGGAACCGGAGCCACCCAGCAGGGCAAAAATCTCACCCTTGCGGATTTCCAGGGACACATCGTCCACCGCTACCGTTTCGTCGAACTTTTTCGTGACCCGGTCGATCTTGACCAGCACCTGCTTGGGTTGCTGGCCACCCTCGAGGGCTTTCTTATAGGCTCCGGAGGCAACTGCCATGAGTGAAACTCCCAACAAGATTTTTGTGCCCGCGCGGCCTGTTCTGCAGGGGCCGCGGCGGGTCTGGATTGTTACTTGCCCGACTTGACCTTGGTCCAGCTACGGGTCATCAAGCGTTGCACCTTGGGCGGCAACTCACTGTTGACGAACA
Source organism: Pseudomonas sp. SWRI50 (assembly GCF_014269095.1). NCBI lineage: Bacteria > Pseudomonadati > Pseudomonadota > Gammaproteobacteria > Pseudomonadales > Pseudomonadaceae > Pseudomonas > Pseudomonas sp. SWRI50. Next base: position 16,341 of record NZ_JABWRW010000016.1, read on the forward strand.
TCTTGTCCAGCACTTCCTGCGGTGGGTAAACCGCGGCGTCAGTCCTCACGGCCTGGTCCATCAGGTCGCCAGCCTTGGGGTTCGGGTTGGCGTAACCGACGTAATCACTGACCTGGGCGATAACCTCAGGTTTCAGCAAATAGTTGATGAAGGCATGGGCCTCTTTGACGTTCTTGGCGTCCTTGGGGATCGCCAGCACGTCGAACCAGAGGTTGCCGCCTTCTTTGGGAATCGCATACGCCAGGTTCACGCCCTTCTTGGCTTCTTCGGCGCGGGCCTTGGCCTGGAAGATGTCGCCAGAGAAGCCCGCCGCGACGCAGATGTCGCCGTTGGCAAGGTCGGTGATGTACTTGGACGAGTGGAAGTAGGTGACGTAAGGGCGCACCGCCAGCAGCTTCTGCTCGGCAGCCTGGTAGTCCTTGGGGTTGCTGCTGTTGGGGTCCAGCCCCATGTAGTTGAGCACCGCCGGGAGCATTTCGTCCGCCGAGTCGAGGAAGGCCACACCACACTTGGAGAGCTTCTTCATGTTCTCGGGTTCGAACAGCACAGCCCAGGAATCGATGGTGTCGACGCCCAGCGCAGCCTTGACCTTTTCAACGTTGTAACCAATACCGTTGGTGCCCCACAGGTAAGGCACGGCGTACTGGTTGCCCGGATCGTTCTTTTCCAGGCGTTTCATCAGCGCCGGATCCAGGTTGGAATAATTGGGCAGCAGGCTTTTGTCGAGCTTCTGGAACGCGCCCGCCTTGATCTGCTTGCCGAGGAAATGGTTGGACGGCACTACCACGTCATAGCCGGTGTTGCCGGCCAGCAGCTTGCCTTCCAGGGTTTCGTTTGAGTCGAACACGTCCTGCACGGGCTTGATACCCGTTGCCTTCTCGAAGTCCGCGAGTGTGGTCGGGCCGATATAGTCGGACCAGTTGTAGAAATGCACCGTAGGCGCCGCTTGGACGCTGCATGCCAGCGTCAGGCCCGCTCCAGCCATCAAGGCCTTGCGTAATACAGAAATAGACAAGTGGGTGGTCCTCACAATCAGTGCCTGGGTAGCGGCAATGTGGCCGCACACGCAAAACCGGCGCGCAACTTACCTTCGCAGCTTCGATGCCGCAATCATCAATTGCCTTTCATGGCCTCTGGGCCGGGCAACCCCAGCCCAGAGCGCCTTGCATCGGGCTTACTTGCCCGACTTGATCTTGGTCCAGCTGCGGGTGATCACACGCTGCACAGAAGCGTCAGGCGCAGCGATCGCGTACAGCTGCTTCTTCACTTCGGCAGGCGGGTAGATGCTCGGGTCGCTGGTGATGTCTTTGTCCACGAACTGGGTGGCGGCAGCGTTGCCGTTCGGGAAGCGCACGGCGTTGGTGATCTCAGCCATGATTTCCGGCTGCATCAGGAAGTCCATGAACTGGTAGGCAGCGTCTTTATGCTCGGCATCTTTCGGGATGGCGACCATGTCGTAGAAGGTACCGGCACCTTCTTTCGGAATGACGTAGTCCACTTTGACCTTGTCGCCAGCTTCGTGGGCGCGGGCCTTGGACTGCTCCAGGTCACCCGAGTAACCGACGGCCACGCAGATGTTGCCGTTGGCCATGTCGCCGATGTACTTGGAGGAGTGGAAGTAGGTGATCGAAGGACGGATCTTGAGGAACAGGTCCTCGGCGGCCTTCAGGTCTTCCTTCTTGGTGCTGTTGCTTGGCAGGCCCAGGTAGTGCAGCGCGGCCGGGATCATCTCGGTCGGCGCATCCAGGAAGCTCACGCCGCAGCTCTTGAGCTTGGCGATGTTCTCAGGCTTGAACACCACGTCCCACGAATCGATCTTGTCCACGCCCAGCGCGGCCTTGACCTTCTCCGGGTTGTAGCCAATGCCGATAGAGCCCCACATGTACGGGAAGGCGTGCTTGTTGTCCTTGTCGCTGGCATCGCCAACGGCCTTGAGCAGGTCGGCGTCGAGGTTCTTCCAGTTCGGCAGTTTGGAACGGTCCAGTTCCTCGTACACGCCAGCCTTGATCTGCTTGGCCAGGAAGTTGTTCGACGGCACGACGATGTCATAGCCCGACTTGCCTGCCAGCAGCTTGGCTTCCAGGGTTTCGTTGCTGTCGAAGACGTCATACTTGACCTTGATGCCGGTCTGCTTCTCGAACTTGGCGATGGTGTCCGGAGCGATGTAGTCCGACCAGTTGTAGACGTTCAATACCTTGTCTTCAGCCTGAACAGCGGTCGCCATGGCACCCATCAGGGCGGCGGCCAGCAACGTCTTGCCCATTTTCTTCATGCGTCATGCTCCAGATTTTTTTGATTAGCCATCCGTTCAGCTGCCAGGTCCCGCAGTACACGCGTCGGGCGACTGAAACAGTCGCTAGTCTGGCAAGTTACAAGGCGCTGTTTCAAGGAAAGCAGCCCCTTGTAACCAACTAATGTCACAACGCTAGCCTAGCAGGTGCTCATCTGATCGCTTCGAGGGTCAGGTCGAGGCACTTGCGCGCCTTTTCCACCAGCTCGTCGATCTCTGCATGGCTGATTACCAGCGGTGGCGCGATGATCATGGTGTCACCGACCGCACGCATGATCAGGCCGTTCTCGAAGCAGAAGTTGCGGCAGATCATGCCCACGCCCTTGCCTTCGTAACGGCTGCGGGTGGCCTTGTCCTTGACCAGCTCGATCGCGCCGAGCAGGCCCAGGCCGCGTACCTCGCCCACCAGCGGGTGGTCTTGCAGCTCACGCAAACGCTTTTGCAAATACGGTGCCGCTTCTGTGCGCGCCTGCTCGACGATTTTTTCGTCGCGCAGAATGCGCAGGTTTTCCAGGCCTACGGCGGCCGCGACCGGGTGCCCTGAATAGGTGAAGCCGTGGTTGAAGTCGCCGCCTTCGCTGATCACCTTGGCCACGGTGTCACGCACGATCACACCGCCCATGGGGATGTAACCGGAGGTCAGGCCCTTGGCGATGGTCATCAGGTCTGGCTTGAGGTCGTAATAGTCGGAGCCGAACCACTCGCCGGTACGGCCGAAACCGCAGATCACTTCGTCGGCCACGAACAGGATGTCGTACTTGGCGAGGATCTCCTTGACCTTCGGCCAGTAGGTTTCTGGCGGGATGATCACCCCACCGGCACCCTGGATCGGCTCGGCGATGAAGGCGGCGACGTTGTCTTCGCCGACCTCGAGGATTTTCTTCTCCAGTTGCTCGGCAGCCCACACACCGAATTCGTCCGGGCTCATGTCGCCGCCCTCACCGAACCAGTACGGCTGCGGGATGTGCACGATGCCCGGAATCGGCAGGCCGCCCTGCTCGTGCATGCCGCTCATGCCGCCCAGGCACGCACCGGCGAAGGTGGAGCCGTGGTAGCCGTTGATGCGGCCGATGATGGTCTGCTTGTGCGGTTTGCCCTTGAGTGCCCAATAGTGACGGACCATGCGCAGCACGGTGTCGTTGCCTTCGGAGCCGGAGCCGGTGAAGAACACATGGGTCATGCCTTCCGGCGCCACGTCGGTGATGGCTTTGGCCAGTTCCAGCGCAGGCGGGTGGGCGGTCTGGAAGAACAGGTTGTAGTACGGCAGCTCGCGCATCTGCTTTTCGGCAGCCTGCACCAGCTCTTCACGGCCGTAACCTACCGCCACGCACCACAGGCCGGCCATGCCGTCGAGGATCTTGTTGCCCTCGCTGTCCCACAAATGCACACCCTGGGCCTTGGTGATGATGCGCGGCCCCTTTTCCTTCAGCTGTTTGTAGTCGCTGAAGGGCGCGAGGTGGTGCTCGCCGCTCAGGTTTTGCCATTCACGGGTTTGCGGGTTTTTGACGCTCATGTGCTTCTCCGTTATCCGACAGCCGCGCTCCTGCGGCACCAGGGTTGATCAGACAGCAAACAGCAGGAACTCACGCTCCCAGGAACTGATGACGCGTTTGAAGTTTTCGTGCTCGGCGCGTTTGGTGGCGACGTAGCCAGTGATGAACTTCTTGCCCAGGTATTGGACCAGCGCACGGCTGATTTCCATGCGTTCCAGGGCGTCTTCGATGGTCAGCGGCAGGCGCAGGTTGCGGCGTTCGTAACCACGGCCCTGCACCGGTGCACTGGCTTCGATGCCTTCGACCATGCCGATGTAGCCGCACAGCAAGCTCGCAGCGATGGCCAGGTAAGGGTTGGCATCGGCGCCCGGCAGGCGGTTCTCGACCCGGCGGTTTTGCGGGCCGGCATCCGGTACGCGCAGGCCAACGGTACGGTTTTCTTCGCCCCACTCGACGTTCACTGGCGCCGAGGTGTCGGGCAGGAAGCGGCGGAACGAGTTGACGTTGGGGGCGAACAGCGGCAGCGCTTCGGGGATGAACTTCTGCAGGCCACCGATGTGGTGCAGGAACAGCTCGCTCATGCTGCCGTCTTCGTTGCTGAAAATATTTTTGCCGGTGACCACATCAACCACGCTCTGGTGCAGGTGCATGGCACTGCCCGGCTCGCCGGTCATGGGCTTGGCCATGAACGTTGCGGCCACGTTGTGCTTGAGCGCGGCCTCGCGCATGGTGCGTTTGAACACCAGGATCTGGTCGGCCAGGTGCAGGGCGTTGCCGTGACGGAAGTTGATTTCCATCTGCGCCGTGCCGTCTTCGTGGATCAGCGTGTCGAGGTCCAGCTGCTGCAGTTCGCACCAGTCATAGACGTCCTCGAACAGCGGGTCGAATTCGTTGGCGGCCTCGATCGAGAACGACTGGCGGCCAGTTTCCGGGCGGCCCGAACGGCCTACCGGAGGCTGCAGCGGGAAGTCCGGGTCTTCGCTGCGCTTGGTCAGGTAGAACTCCATCTCGGGCGCGACGATTGGCTGCCAGCCTTTGTCAGCGTAGAGCTTGAGCACTTTTTTCAAGACGTTGCGCGGCGACAGTTCGACCGGGTTGCCCTTCTTGTCGTAGGTGTCGTGGATCACCTGCGCCGTCGGCTCGATGGCCCAGGGCACCAGGAACACGGCGTCTTCGTCGGGGCGGCAGATCATGTCGATGTCGGCCGGGTCGAGCAGCTCGTAATAGATGTCGTCGTCGACGTAGTCACCCGTCACGGTCTGCAGCAGCACGCTCTCAGGCAGGCGCATGCCTTTTTCGGCGATGAACTTGTTGGTCGGCGAGATCTTGCCGCGCGTGATGCCGGTCAGGTCGCTGATCATGCATTCGACTTCAGTGATCTTGTGCTCTTTCAACCAATCGGTGAGCTGGTCGAGGTTGTTACTCATAAATACCTCAGGAGGTAAGGTGGTCCGCGCCTTGATTCTGGATGGAGAAGATTGCTAAAGCAAAAACCCCCACGCAGGAGCACAGTGGATACACTGAAAACAAGCGTGTCCGTAATGAGTTTGAAGGGCAGGAAGGCGAATCGAAGCGTGTGAAGCCGCTACGGGGAATGGTCCGGGTGCGCCAAGCGTCAATTATTGCGGCCAGGGCGGCCACACCGTTGACGGTGCGTGCATGAACGACAGGGGTACCCGACGGCACTGCGCAGGCAGTGCTTTCAGGTCGCGACAAGCGGACCATGTGACCCTCGTATTATTGTGTTCTGGGTTGAATCCGAGCTTAGCCTTGTTCATTTTTTTACACAACACCTCCGTAAAAAATAAAACACGGCACGCTTGAGATAGCCCTTCACGCGGGAAATAGCGGATAATGGTTCGCCCCGATATGCAGCAAATCTGCCGTAGATGTGCCATTTCAGGGCATCATGGGGTTGGCTTGACATCAGTAGGGCTTTTCGATTGACTGGTCTTGCAAGCCCCCCTTGATTGATATTTTTAACAACAAAGGTGTTGCATCATGTCGGTACCCCCGCGTGCCGTTCAGCTTAACGAAGCGAACGCGTTCCTTAAGGAACATCCTGAGGTTCTCTACGTTGACCTTCTGATTGCAGATATGAATGGTGTGGTGCGCGGCAAGCGCATAGAGCGCACCAGCCTCCACAAGGTTTACGAGAAAGGCATCAACCTGCCGGCCTCCCTCTTCGCCCTGGATATCAACGGTTCCACCGTCGAAAGTACCGGCCTTGGCCTGGACATCGGCGACGCCGACCGCATCTGCTATCCCATCCCCGATACGCTGTGCAACGAGCCGTGGCAGAAACGCCCCACCGCACAGCTGCTCATGACCATGCACGAGATCGAAGGCGAGCCGTTCTTCGCCGACCCTCGTGAAGTGTTGCGTCAGGTTGTCAGCAAGTTCGACGACATGGGCCTGACCATCTGCGCCGCGTTCGAGCTGGAGTTCTACCTGATCGACCAGGAGAACGTGAATGGCCGCCCGCAACCGCCGCGCTCGCCGATCTCGGGCAAGCGCCCACAGTCGACCCAGGTGTACCTGATCGACGACCTCGACGAATACGCCGACTGCCTGCAGGACATCCTCGAAGGTGCCAAAGAGCAGGGTATTCCGGCCGACGCCATCGTCAAGGAAAGCGCCCCAGCGCAGTTCGAAGTCAACCTGCATCACGTCCCAGACCCGCTTAAGGCCTGTGACTACGCGGTGCTGCTCAAGCGTTTGATCAAGAACATCGCCTACGACCATGAAATGGATACCACGTTCATGGCCAAGCCCTACCCGGGCCAGGCAGGCAACGGCCTGCACGTTCACATCTCCGTGCTGGACAAAGATGGCAACAACATCTTCACCAGCGAGGATCCCGAGCAGAACGCCGCGCTACGTCACGCTGTCGGCGGTGTGCTCGAGACCCTGCCAGCGTCCATGGCGTTCCTCTGCCCGAACGTCAACTCGTACCGTCGTTTTGGCGCGCAGTTCTATGTGCCGAATGCACCGAGCTGGGGCCTGGACAACCGCACCGTCGCGCTGCGCGTGCCGACCGGTTCTGCAGACGCCGTGCGCATCGAGCACCGGGTAGCCGGCGCCGATGCCAACCCGTACTTGATGATGGCGGCCGTGCTGGCCGGCGTGCACCACGGCCTGACCAACAAGATCGAGCCGGGCACGCCGATCGAAGGCAACTCGTACGAGCAGCTGGAGCAGAGCCTGCCGAACAACCTGCGCGATGCCCTGCGCGAGTTGGACGACAGCGAGATCCTCAACAAGTACATCGATCCGAAGTACATCGACATCTTTGTCGCGTGCAAGGAAAGCGAGCTGGAGGAGTTCGAGCACTCGATCTCCGACCTCGAGTACAACTGGTATCTGCATACCGTGTAATTGAAAACGCCGCCCATCAGGGCGGCGTTTTTCTGAGACCGGTGTCGCCTGCTTCGCGGGGCAAGCCCGCTCCCACAAGTCCTCCGCATGGCTCAGGCCTAGTGAGATTCCTGTGGGAGCGGGCTTGCCCCGCGAATAGGCCGGTACAGGCTTACAAGGACTTCTCGAAAATCTTGGAGTTGCGCTGGTAGTTGTACAGCGAAGCCCGCGCCGCCGGCAGCCGCTCCACGCCACTGGGCGCAAAGCCCCGCTCGCGGAACCAGTGCGCAGTCCGCGTAGTCAGCACGAACAACGTATTCAGCCCCATCTGCCGCGCACGGCTCTCGATGCGCTCCAGCAACTCATCGCCCCGCCCGCCATGCCGGTACTCCGGGTTCACCGCCAGGCACGCCAGCTCCCCCGCCTCGGAATCGGCAATCGGGTACAACGCCGCGCACGCGATGATCATGCCCTCGCGCTCGACCACACTGAACTGCTCGATTTCCCGCTCCAGCACCTCGCGCGAACGGCGCACCAAGATGCCCTGCTCTTCCAGCGGGCTGATCAGCTCCAACAGGCCGCCCACATCCTCGATGGTCGCCTCACGCACGACTTCGAACTGCTCCTGCGACACCAGCGTGCCGCCGCCACCGCGGGTGAACAGCTCGGTCAGCAAGGCGCCGTCTTCGGCATAACTGACGATATGGCTACGTGCCACGCCGCCCTTGCAGGCCTCGGCGGCCGCATCCAGCAATTCGCCCTGGTAGTCGCTGCCCAGGCGCAGCAAATGCGGCGCCACCTGCTGCGGGCGCAGCTCACGCACCAGCTTGCCCTGCTCATCCAGCAGGCCCGGTTCGGCGCCGAACAGCAGTAGCTTGTCGGCACCCAGCTCGATGGCCGCACGGGTGGCCACGTCTTCGCAAGCCAGGTTGAAAATTTCGCCTGTGGGCGAGTAACCCAACGGCGACAGCAATACGATGGAACGCTCGTCGAGCAGGCGGCTGATGCCTTTGCGATCGACCCGGCGCACTTCGCCGGTGTGGTGGTAGTCCACCCCCTCGAGCACACCGATCGGCCGCGCCGTGACCAGGTTGCCGGACGCCACGCGCAGGCGCGAGCCCTGCATCGGCGAGGCGGCGATGTCCATCGACAGGCGTGCTTCGATGGCCAGGCGCAAGGCACCCACGGCATCGATCACACAATCCAGGGTCGCCGCATCGGTGATGCGCATGCCACGGTGGTAGTGCGGGGTCAGGCCACGGTCGGCCAGGCGGCTCTCGATCTGTGGGCGCGAGCCATGCACCAGCACCAGCCGCACGCCCAGGCTGTGCAACAGCACCAGGTCGTGGACGATGTTGCCGAAATTAGGGTGGTCCACCCCATCGCCAGGGAGCATGACTACAAACGTGCAGTCGCGATGGGCATTGATGTACGGGGAAGCATGACGCAGCCAGTTGACGTAATCGGGCATGACAGGGCCTGTGGATAAGTGGACGGAGAACGGCGATACAGGGGGCGTTCAAGATCATCGTCGGAACAGGCTTGCGGTCACGCGCGGTCTCCTCTAGGCAGGAACGAATAAGCTCAATGGACGTTTAGTGCAGGCAATAGTGCCGAATCAAGTCACGCAATAGACGCACGGTAGGCTCGATTCGTGACATTTCCAGGTACTCGCCGGGCTGATGGGCACAGGCGATGTCGCCAGGGCCCAGCACGATGGTCTGGCAGCCCAGCTGCTGAAGATAAGGTGCTTCGGTGCCAAACGCTACCGCTTCGGCGCGGTGACCGGTCAGGCGTTCGGCCACCTGTACCAGCTCGGCGTCCGCAGCCTGCTCGAAGGCAGGCACTTCCGGGAACAGCGGGGCATAGTCGATGCGCACCTCGAACCGCTCCGCCACCGGCGCCAGCTTCTGGCGAATCGCTGCCCGCAGTTGCTCGACATCCATCCCCGGCAACGGCCGCAGGTCGAATTCCAGCGCGCATTGGCCGCAGATACGATTGGGGTTGTCGCCGCCATGGATGCAGCCGAAGTTCATCGTCGGTGTAGGCACGGTGAACTGTGGGTTGCGGAAGGTTTGCTGCCATTCGCCGCGCAACTGCATCAGTTCGCCCATTGCGGCGTGCATGGCTTCCAGGGCGCTGCGGCCGAGGGATGGGTCCGACGAATGGCCGCTGCGCCCGAGGATGTCGATGCGGTCCATGAGGATGCCCTTGTGCATGCGGATCGGCCGCAGGCCCGTGGGCTCGCCGATCACTGCGGCGCGGCCCAACGGTTGGCCGGCCTCGGCCAAGGCACGCGCGCCGGACATGGAGCTTTCTTCGTCGCAGGTGGCGAGAATCAGCAGCGGCTGCTTGAAGTCATGCTCCAGCAACGGCACCACCGCCTCGATGACCAAGGCGAAAAAGCCCTTCATGTCGCAGCTGCCCAGGCCCACCCAACGGCCATCGACTTCGGTCAGCTTCAGCGGGTCGCTCGACCACAGCTGCTCGTCATAGGGCACGGTGTCGCTGTGCCCCGCCAGCACCAGGCCACCCGGGCCGGTGCCACGACTGGCCAGCAGGTTGAATTTGCCGGGGCTGACCTGCTGGATGTCGCACGTGAAACCCAGGTCACCCAACCAGCCGGCCAGCAGGTCGATGACCTGACGGTTGGACTGATCCAGCGCAGGCTGGGTACAACTGACCGAAGGTGCGGCGATCAAAGCGGCGAACTGGTCTTTCAGCGTCGGCAACGGCATGCCTGTACTCCTCGGAAGCGTTGCCCATCATAGGACCATCTGCCGTCTGGAATAAACCGTTGACGGCCGACTCCTGTAGACTCTCTGCCAACGAGCCCCTCCTTCGAGCCTGCGATGCACAAAGAAACCGAACTCAAGCTCCGCGCCAGCCGCGAGACCCTTGCCGCCCTGCGTGAGCACCCCCTGCTGAAAAAGCGCAACAAGTCCGGTTGGCAGACCCGTGAACTGCTCAACCAGTACTTCGACACTCCGGAGCGCGAGCTTTCCGCCGCCCGTGTCGCCCTGCGCCTGCGCCGCGATGGTGATGCAATTATCCAGACCTTGAAGTGCCGCGGGCAAAGCGTGGCCGGGCTGTCCGAGCGCAACGAGTACGAGTGGCACCTGGACAAGGTCAAGCTCGACCTGAAAAAGCTCGACGGCACCTGCTGGCCCGAGCAGTTGGCTGCGCTCGACAAGAAAACCATCAAGCCGCTGTTCACCACTGACTTCAGCCGTGAATACGCCGAAATCGCTTGGGGCCGCGGCAAGAGCAAGGTCGTGATCGAGGCCGCGCTGGACCAGGGCTTCGTGATCGCCGGCAAGCGCAAGGAAGAAATCTGCGAGTTGGAGCTCGAGCTGCGCGAAGGCGCACCTGAAGCCCTGCTGGAACTGGCCGCCGAGCTCGCCGCCAGCCTGCCGCTGATGCCTTGCGACATCAGCAAGGCCGAGCGTGGCTACCGCCTGCTGGAGCCCGAAAGCTACGAGCTGGGCCTGCCGCAGACCGAGCTGGACGCCGAAATGGCCCTGGACGATGCCTTCGCCGCCCTCGCCTGGCAGTTGCTCGGCAGCAGCCAGCGCCTGGCCGAGCAATACCGCCACAATGGCCACTGGCGCCTGCTGCAGGACTGGGTGCAGTCTCTGGCCGAGCTGCGCGCACTGGTCGCCAGCTTGGGCCAGGCCGCACCGCGCGCCACCACCCGCGAGCTGCGCGCCAGCCTCGACGCGCTGCTGGAAGACTGGCGCCCACTGGTGCAGGCCGGCAACGATGACGAAGACATCCGCCGCGCTGCGCCTGAGCAATTCGCCGAAGAACTCGAAGACGTGCGTTGGGGCCAGTTCTCGCTGGAAACCTCGCGCTGGCTGCTGGCCCGTGGCTGGACCGTCGAGCGCAAAGGCCGTGGCGAACGCCAGGGCAAGGCGCAGCTGGCCAGCTGGATGGCGCACCTGCTGGGTGAAGAAGGCCGTTCGCTGAAACTGCCGCTGTACACCCAGCGCCCGGAAGACCTGGCCGAACAGCTGCCGCGCATCGAACAGCTGCTCGCCTGGCTGCACCATGCCCGCCAGGTGCTCGAAGCGCCGCAGATGGACCGCCTGTACGGCGACCTGAAAAAGCTGCACGAGCTGGCTGAACTGCCGCTGTCCGAAACGCCCGACGAGCTGCTTGAAGCCCGTATCGAGCAGGCCCGCGCGGTTGATCAGAGCCGTGGCTGGAAGTACCTGCTCAAGGCCTGATCGGCGTCGCTAGCCCTGTAGGAGCAGCCTTGCGCTGCGAAGAGGCCCGTTTTGCCACAGATTTTTTCTGGTCAAACCGGCCCCTTCGCAGCACAAGGCTGCTCCTACAGGTCGTGTACTACCTCGACAGTGGCAGGCTGGTGGTGGATTTGATCTCCGAAAGCGCCACGATCGAATTGACCTCCTGAATCCCCGGCACATTCGACAGTTTTTCGAAGAAAAACCGCTCATACGCCTCAATGTCCGAGGTAACGATACGCAGCAAGAAGTCCACCGAGCCCATCAGCACATAACATTCCAGCACCTCCGGGAAACCTCGGATCGCCTCGGTGAACTCGGTGAAATTGGAGCGCCCGTGCGCGTTGAGCTTCACCTCTGCAAAAATCTGCGTGTTCAGGCCGATCTTCTTGCGGTCGAGCAGCGTCACCTGCCCACGTATCACCCCCTCCTCCTTCAGCCGCTGAATGCGCCGCCAGCACGGCGACTGCGAAAGCCCCACACGCTCGGCGATCTGTGCGCTGGACAGCGAAGCGTCCTCCTGCAGCAATTCGAGGATGCGCCGATCATAGGCGTCCAGTTCGCTGTGCATTAATAATTCTCCAGATCACGACAATCCAAATAGATCAATCTGCCATACCGGCCAATTGGTCGAATCATAGCGAAAAAATACCCGCCTCAACGTGCAAGAATTTCTCCCACATTTGCGGAGACCAGCATGAACGCACTGCCACGTACCGACGCTTGGGCCGCCAGCAACGCCCACAGCACCGTGCACTACCGCCTGCAGGCCGAGGCCGAGCCCGACAGCTTGTGCCGGGTGCTCAACCTGTTTGCCTTGCAGTTTCTGACCCCACACCACGTGCAGGTCAGCCAACAGGATGACTGGCTCGCCATCGAGATCGGCATTGGCGGGCTGAGCTGGCACCGGGCCGAGGTGATTGCGCAAAAATTGCGCAACTTGGTGTGTGTGGGCGAAGTTAGCCTGATGAACCTGGCGCGCGTGGAGCTGGCGGTGGTGTGACACCGCAAGATCCAGAAACCCTTTGCCCGCCGTAAGCGCACCGCACCCGACTAGCCTTCAACAGGACTCCCCTCCTGGCAAGGACGCCGCCATGCATAGCCCCGACAACCAAGCCCTCGACCTCAAGCGCCTGCTCCAGGCCTTGCTCACCGACCGGCACCTGGACGCCAGCGACACCCTGCTGGTACTGGAGCAGGCCGCGTCACGGCCGACCTGCCACCCTCTGGAGCTCATCGCCGCCCCCGGCCTTGAAGACCGCAAGCACCCCGGCCAGCCCCTGGACCTGGACCGCCTCTGCCAATGGCTGGCTGACAAGATCGGCCAGCCGTTCCTGCGCATCGACCCCATGCAACTCGACATGGCCCAGGTCAGCGGGCTGATCTCCCCCGCTTTCGCCCAGCGCCATGGCATTCTCGTCGTCGCCGCCGACCCTTCCGGCGTCACCGTGGCCAGCGCACAGCCCTATCAGGATGACTGGCAAGCGGACTTGGCCAGGGGCCTGGGCAGGCCCATCCGCCGCGTGCTGGCCAGCCCGCTGCAGATCCGCCAGCTGGGGCAGTCGTTCTTCCGCCTGGCCCAATCGGTACAGGGCGCGCAGCACCAGCAGTCAGCCAGCCTGGGCGAGCTCGAACACCTGCTGGAGCTGGGCAAACGCCAGGCAGAAGCCAGCGCCGACGATGCCCATATCGTGCACATCGTCGACTGGCTGCTGCAGTACGCCATCGAGCAACGCGCCAGCGATATCCACCTGGAGCCCCGTCGCGAAAAAGGGCAGCTGCGCTACCGCATCGACGGCCTGCTGCACACCGTCTACGCCTTCCCCGCTGGCGTCACCCTGGCGCTGGTCAGCCGCCTCAAACACCTCGGGCGCATGGATGTGGCAGAGAAACGCCGGCCACAGGACGGCCGGTTGCAAAGCCGCCTTGCCGGCGGCGGCGAAGTGGAATTGCGCCTGTCGACCTTGCCGACGCCCTTTGGCGAAAAACTGGTACTGCGCCTGTTCGACCCGCAACAGTTGCATGAAGACTTCGACCGCCTGGGCCTGGAAGGGCAGCAACTGGAGCAATGGCGCGCGCTGCTGGGCCAACGCCAGGGCATCATCCTGGTGACAGGCCCCACGGGGTCAGGCAAGACCAGCACGCTCTACGCCAGCCTCAAGCTGCTGGCCACCCCGCAAGTCAACCTGTGCACCATCGAAGACCCCATCGAGCGGCTGGAGCCGGCCTTCAACCAACTGCAAGTCCAGCCCGCACTGGGCCTGTGCTTCGCCGACGGCGTGCGGGCGATGCTGCGCCAGGACCCGGACATCATCATGATCGGCGAGATCCGCGACCGGGAAACCGCCCTGGTGGCCGTGCAGGCAGCCCTCACCGGGCACCTGGTGCTGTCGACCCTGCACACCAACGATGCCTGCGGCGCGATCACCCGGCTGCAGGAACTGGGCGTGGCTGATTACCTGATCAAGGCAACGCTGATCGGGGTCATGGCGCAGCGCCTGATTCGCACCTTGTGCGGCGATTGCCAGGGTTGTGCCTCGGCAGCCAGCGGCCAGCCCTGCCGCACCTGTCGCGGTACCGGTTTTCAGGGCCGTACTGGCCTGTTCGAACTGTTGATACCCAGCGAAAGCCTGCGCGCGCAGATAGGCCCACACACCGACCTGGCGCAGTTGCGACGCCAGGCGCTGACCGAAGGCTTGGTAGACCTGCGCCGCTGCGGGGAGGCGAAAGTGGCCCGGGGCCTGACCGCTACAGAGGAAGTGCTAAGGGCCTGCTCCTGAGCAAAAAACCCTTGTATTCAAGGAACTTGCCCCCCTCGGCAGGATCAAACCGCGCATCTTCAACCCTCACCCTTCGAGGTGTTTCAACATGCGTCTCAAAACCGCCATCGCGACCGCTGCCTTGCTTTCGCTGCCAATGGGCTCCGCCATGGCCGATACCTTCTGGCGTAACGTGATTTCTTCCGGTGCAACCACGGCGTCGACCTACCTGACGTCGAAGGATCACAAACTGGTAATGGCCGCGCAGGATGACGCCGGCAGCTTCGTGGCCAGTGAAGGCGCAATCCGCGGGCCGTTCCTGGAATCGGCGATGCGCCAGGTGCGCGCTGAAAACCCAGGGATGCAGGCCAGCGACATGGAACTGGCCAATGCCATTCTGGCCAAGAACGCTGTGTCAGAATAGGTCTCTGCTGCCGTCAGTTCTGGTCTCGGCCAGACTAGAACTGATCAAAGCTCTTCATCCCAGACTACCTATCGCCTTCCTGCCTAGGAGGCGTAATACTACCAAATGACTGTTCAGATGCTCTTATTCGGGCTCTTTCATTAGCCACAATAAATGCTTTACGCGTATCCACGTCATTGAACATGCCTGAAAAAAGACTGGCCCCAACGGCGACTTTAAAGCGTCCGGAAACCTCACCGATTACCGCGCCTGAATAAATTCCTCTTATAGCGTCACTGGCTCGTTGCTCCGCCAGCCGTCGCCCCTCATGCCCGGCAGGCAAATCCTTAAGTCTGAAGTAGTCATTATGAAGGCGCTGGGCATTAACTATTTGAGTTTTGAGGTTCGGCGAAGCTTCATCATAAGTGCGCTTATAATCAGCTCGATGCTCCTCCCGTCGCGAAACGCCTCTGTTGGTCCCTCCCGCTCCTCGAGCGGCTGTAGACCCACTACGCCGATGATTTGCCAAAGAGGCAGTAGGATCATACCTGTTGCTACTAGCACCGCGCGCTGTACGTGATGGACCTTGCGGTGGTGAATTTGAACCCTGCCGATTCATGCCAGCGCCCTTCATACGCCCTGATGGATCCGTAAAGTTGATTGGATCCCCCTCGCAGTAGGCATAACTGTTGATTCCACCTAACGAAAATGGGCTCAGGCTATCAGGGGAACAAAATCTCATTATTCTGGAGCTGTAGGCACGCAAGCCATTCCCCAGCATATAACAGCCCACAACAGGTTCTAACACGGCCCCCGTGAAGCCTGGGCTTGGAAACAACAAATATACCATGCAACTGTAACCGTACCCGGTATACGTGTACCTATACGAGACGTCGCCATGTACCGCCTCAACAACAGATCCATTAAAGTCAGTCGATGCCAAACTTGCAATCCGTTGATCGCCTGCTCCCGACCTCTCGCTTAGAAACCGCCCCTCTGCAAATAGCAATGTTTGGCTGGCGTTCTGGCCCTTAACCTGAGTCACCAACTGCTGCCCGTGATAAAACAACCTCCGCACGTCAGGCTGCTTTTCCATTGAAACCTCCAGTTGCTGGTTCAGGTGTTCCAGACATGGATGCTGCAGGAAACTTTGCCAACGCGAAACTAGCAGAATTGTCAGTCCGCCTCTGCGTAGCACCTATTCTGAAACGCCCGTTTCGTCCCTACCGATAAGCCTCCACCGGCACACACGCGCAAAACAAGTTCCTGTCCCCATACACATTGTCGACCCGGTTCACCGCTGGCCAATACTTGTGCTGGCGTACGTGAGCGCTGGGGGCAATGCCTTGCTCCAGGCTGTACGGCCTGTTCCACGGTGCCAACACGTCAGCCAAGGTATGCGGCGCATGCTTGAGCGGGTTGTCTTCGGCCGGCCAGTTGCCTTCCTGTACCTGAGCGACTTCTGCACGGATCGCCAGCATCGCTTCGACGAAACGGTCCAGCTCGGCTTTCGACTCACTCTCAGTTGGCTCGACCATCAGCGTGCCCGGTACCGGGAATGACATGGTCGGGGCATGGAAGCCGTAGTCCATCAAACGCTTGGCCACGTCTTCCTCGCTGATGCCGGTCTGCGCCTTGAGCGGCCGCAGATCGAGAATGCACTCGTGGGCCACGCGCTGGTTACGCCCGCGGTAAAGCACCGGGAAAGCCCCGCCAAGTTGGCTGGCCAGGTAATTGGCCGAGAGGATCGCCACCTCACTGGCATCGGCCAGTTGCGGGCCCATCATGGCGATATACATCCAGCTGATCGGCAGAATGCTCGCACTACCCCAAGGCGCGGCACTGACCGCGCTGTTGTTCGGGTCCAAACCCGGCACCGGCACCACCGGGTGGCTGGCGACAAAGGGCTTGAGGTGGGCGCGGATACCGATCGGGCCCATGCCGGGGCCGCCGCCCCCGTGGGGGATGCAGAAGGTCTTGTGCAGGTTCATGTGCGACACATCGGCGCCGATGTCGGCTGGGCGCGTCAGGCCGACCTGGGCATTGAGGTTGGCGCCGTCCATGTACACCTGGCCACCGTGTTGGTGCACCACATCGCAGATTTCGCGAATACCCTCTTCATACACCCCGTGGGTCGAGGGGTAGGTGACCATCAGGCACGACAACCGATCCCCGGCCGCCTGTGCCTTGGCCTTCAGGTCTGCCAGGTCGACGTTGCCGTCGTCGTCGCAATCGACGATCACCACCTCCATGCCGGCCATCTGCGCCGAGGCCGGGTTGGTGCCGTGGGCCGAGGACGGAATCAGGCACAAGGTACGCTGAGGCTGGTGGCGGCTGCGGTGGTAGCGGGTGATGGCCATAAGGCCGGCGTATTCGCCCTGCGCGCCGGAGTTGGGCTGCATGCAGATGGCGTCGAAGCCGGTGATGGCGCATAACCAGCTTTCCAGCTCGTCGATCATCGCCTTGTAGCCCACTGCCTGGGCAGCCGGGGCGAACGGGTGCAGTTGGGCGAAGGCTGGCCAGGTGATGGGGATCATCTCGCTGGTGGCGTTGAGTTTCATGGTGCAGGAGCCCAGCGGGATCATTGACTGGTTCAGCGCCAGGTCCTTGTTTTCCAGCTGCTTGAGGTAGCGCAGCATCTCGGTTTCGCTGTGGTGCAGGTTGAAGACCGGGTGCGCAAGGATCGGCGTGCGCCGCACCAGCCCCGCCGGGATGCCTTCTGGCAGCGCCAACTGGTCGAGCGCGGCAATGTCCAGGCCGTGATCGACGCCGAGGAAAATATCCAACAGGCGCAATACGGTCTGCTCGTTGCAGGTTTCGTCCAGGCTCACGCCCAGGTGCCCGCGCCCGAGGATGCGCAGGTTGATACGCGCGTGCTCGGCACTTTCGATGATCGCCGCCTGCGCGCCGCCCACCTCCAGCGTCAAGGTGTCGAAGAAATGCTGGTTGAGCCGCTTGATGCCCTTGGCCTCCAGGCCGGCCGCCAGAATGAAGGTCAGCCGGTGCACCCGCTGGGCGATGCGCCGCAAGCCTTCTGGGCCATGGTAGACAGCGTAGAAGCCGGCGATGTTGGCCAGTAGCACCTGGGCCGTGCAGATGTTGGAGTTGGCCTTCTCGCGGCGGATGTGCTGCTCGCGGGTCTGCAGGGCCATGCGCAGCGCGGTGTTGCCCCGGGCATCGCGCGACACACCGATGATGCGCCCCGGCATGGCCCGCTTGAAGTCGTCGCGGCAGGCGAAATAGGCGGCATGAGGGCCGCCGTAGCCCATGGGGACGCCAAAGCGCTGGGTCGAGCCCAACACCACATCGGCGCCCAGCTCACCGGGTGGTGCCAGCACCACCAGGCTGAGCAGGTCGGCGGCGACGCAGGCCAAGGCATGCTGGCTGTGCAGATGATCGATCAGCGGGCGCAGGTCGCGTACTTCGCCGTGGGTATCCGGGTACTGCAGCAAGGCGCCGAATACCGCGTGCTTGGCCAGGTTATCCACAGCATCGACGATCAGTTCGAAGCCAAACCCTTCGGCACGGGTTTTCAGCACCGAGAGGGTTTGCGGGTGGCAGTGCTCGTCGGCGAAAAAGGCGTTGCTCTTGTTGCGCGCCACGCGTTTGGCCAGGGCCATGGCCTCGGCAGCGGCGGTGGCCTCGTCGAGTAGCGAGGCATTGGCCAGGGTGAGGCCGGTGAGGTCGATGACCATCTGCTGGAAATTCAACAACGCTTCCAGCCGGCCTTGGGCGATTTCGGGTTGGTAAGGCGTGTAGGCGGTGTACCAGCCAGGGTTTTCCAGCACGTTACGCAGGATGACGGTCGGCGTGACGGTGCCGTGGTAGCCCATGCCGATGAGGCTGGTCCAGACCTGGTTCTGTTCGGCATAACCGGCGAGCTTGGCCAATGCGGCCTGTTCGTCCAGCGCCGGCGGCAGGTCGAGGGGGCGATTGAGGCGGATCCCCGGCGGGACCGTCTGCTCGATCAGCTCGCTGCGGCTGGCAACACCCAACGCGCTGAGCATGGCCTGCTGCTCCGAGGCATCGGGGCCCAGGTGGCGACGCAGGAACGGGTTGAGCTCTTGCAGTTGATGCAGGGACGGCGACTGGGACATGACGACGCTCTCTTCCTAGACCAGGCCTCATGGAGACTTATAAGTCTAGGAAGAATTGCCGATTGTGCGGGGAAACTTGCTTGCAGGCCCGGCCTCATCGCGGGCAAACCCGCTCCTACAGGGGTATCAGCTGCAGTGCAGTACCTGTGGGAGCGGCTTTAGCCGCGAACAAGGCGACGCGGTATTACTCGCCGATAGCAGCCTGATAACCCGCAGCATCCAGCAGCTTGTCCAGCTCAGCCTTGTCGCTTGGCTTCAGCTTGAAGATCCAGGCACCGTAAGGCTCTTCGTTGAGCAGCTCTGGGCTGTCGGCCAGTGCTTCGTTGACCGCGATCACTTCGCCACCGATCGGGGCGTAGATGTCGGAAGCAGCCTTGACCGACTCGACCACGCCAGCCGCGTCGCCTTGGGCGAACACCTTGCCGACTTCCGCCAGTTCGACGAACACGACGTCACCCAGGGCTTCCTGTGCGTGGTCGCTGATGCCAACGGTCACTGTGCCGTCGCTTTCCAGGCGTGCCCACTCGTGGCTTTCGGCAAAACGCAGTTCGGCGGGGATATTGCTCATGTCTTGAATTCCTCGATTGGCTCAGCGGTCGGCCCGCCGGTTAAAAATTATTCAAATCAGGATTTTGCCGTGGCGCACGAAGGTCGGTTTGACCACCCGCACCGGGTACCACTTGCCGCGAATCTCGACCTCGGCGCGGTCGCCGGTGGCCATGGGTAAACGCGCCAGGGCAATAGACTTGCTCAGCGTAGGAGAGAAACTACCACTGGTGATCTCCCCTTCGCCAATGCCAGCAACGCGAACCACCTGATGGGCACGCAAAACACCGCGTTCTTCCAGCACCAGGCCAACCAGTTTTTCCTTCACACCTTGCTCGATTTCCGCCAGCAGGCCCGCGCGGCCGATGAACTCGCGCTCAGCCGGCTCCCAGGCGATGCTCCAGCCCAGGTTGGAGGTGAGTGGGGTGTGGGTTTCGTCGATGTCCTGGCCATAAAGGTTCATGCCGGCTTCCAGGCGCAGGGTGTCACGGGCGCCCAGGCCACTGGGGGCGATGCCGGCGCCGACCAGGTCGTTGTAGAAAGTAACGGCCTCGTGGCCTGGCAGGATGATCTCAAGGCCGTCTTCACCGGTATAACCGGTGCGGGCAATGAACCAGTCGCCGTCGGCAATGCCTTCGAACGGGCGCAGCGCGCGAATCAGCGCGGCGCGCGAGGCGCTGAGCAAGGCGGCGACCTTGTCCCGCGCCTGCGGGCCTTGGATGGCAAGAATGGCCAGGTCCGGGCGCACCTCGAAATCGACTGAGAACCCGCTTTGCTGGGCCTTGAGCCAAGCCAGCACCTTGGCGCGGGTAGCGGCGTTGGTGATCAGGCGGTAGCCGGCTTCGGTGCGATAGGCGATCAGGTCATCAATGACCCCGCCCTCTTGGTTGAGCAGTGGGCTGTACAGCGCCTTGCCGACACTGTCGAGGCGGGCAACATCGTTGGCCAGCAAATGCTGCAACCAAGCGGTAGCATCACGGCCACTGATGTCGATCACGGTCATATGGGAAACATCGAAGACCCCGCAGTCACTGCGCACCTGATGGTGCTCCTCGACTTGCGAGCCATAGTGCAGGGGCATGTCCCAACCGCCAAAATCGACCGTCTTGGCGCCGAGCGCCAGGTGCAGGTCATACAAAAGCGTGCGCTGTCCCATGGGTTTCTCCTTCCGGGCGTGGCGAAGCGGCGGCGGTCGATGACGTTTGGTCGTCAGCTCTTCTTGTAGGACCCGCCGCGCGAATGCCGCGCATTGTAGCCGCATGGGCGCAGGCTGGCATCCTTACTGTCAGTGACCGGGGCGCCGAGCTGAGCGGCGAATCAGCCCGATGACCGGCAGCAAGCCCACCAGCACCAGGGTCAAGGCAGGCAGCGAGGCACGCGCCCACTCGCCCTCGCTGGTCATCTCGAACACCCGTACCGCCAAGGTGTCCCAGCCGAACGGGCGCATCAGCAAGGTGGCCGGCATCTCCTTCAACACATCGACGAATACCAGTAGGGCAGCACTCAGTGCACCGGGCACCAGCAACGGCAGATACACCTTGAAAAACAATGCCACGCCGCCGACGCCCAAGCTGCGCGAGGCCTCCGGCAATGAGGGCCGGATACGCTCCAGGCTGCTTTCCAGCGGTCCGTAGGCCACGGCGATGAAGCGCACCAGGTAGGCCAGCAGCAAGGCCGCAAGGCTGCCCAGCAGCAAGGGTTTGCCAGCGCCGCCCAGCCACGTCGAAATCGGCACCACCAGCTGGTTATCGAGGTAACTGAAGGCCAGCATGATCGACACGGCCAGCACCGAGCCTGGCAGGGCATAACCAAGGTTGGCCAGGCCGACCCCGGCGCGGATGCCGCCGGTCGGCGCCTGGCGCCGGGCGAAGGCCAGCAGCAGCGCCACGCTCACCGTGATCAATGCGGCCATGCCGCCCAGGTACAAAGTGTGCAGCACCAGGCCGACATAACGCTCGTCCAGGTCATGCCGCCCGCGCTGCCAGCACCACACCAGCAGTTGCAGCAGCGGTATGACGAAGGCACAAGCGAACACCAGCAGGCACCAGCCGCTGGCCAGCAGCGCCTTGGCCCCACGCAGGTGATAGAGCGCCTTGCCACGCGCGCGCTCATTACCCGTACGGCTCGCGCCGCGGGCACGGCGCTCGCCGTACAGCACCAGCATCACCGCCAACAGCAGCAGGCTGGCCAACTGGGCCGCGCTGGACAGGCTGAAGAAGCCGTACCAGGTCTTGTAGATGGCGGTGGTGAAGGTGTCGAAGTTGAACACGGCCACCGCACCGAAGTCGGCCAGGGTTTCCATCAATGCCAGGGCGATACCGGCACCGATCGCCGGCCGCGCCATGGGCAGTGCGACGCGCCAGAACGCCTGCAGCGGTGACAGCCCCAGTACCCGGGCCGCCTCCATCAGCCCCCTGCCCTGCGCCAGGAAGGCCGTGCGCGCCAGCAGGTAGACATAGGGGTAGAACACCAGCACGAGCACGATGATCACCCCGCCCGTGGAGCGCACGCGCGGCAGGCGCATCGGCCCGAATACTTCGCGCAGGGCGCTTTGCACCGGGCCGGCAAAATCCAGCAGGCCGACGAAAACGAATGCCAGCACGTAGGCGGGGATGGCGAACGGCAGCATCAGCGCCCAGTCCAGCCAGCGCCGGCCAGGGAATTCGCAGAGGCTGGTGAGCCAGGCCAGGCTGACCCCCAATACGGTCACGCCGAGGCCTACGCCTACTACCAGGGTCAGGGTGTTGCCGAGCAGGCGGCTCATCTGGGTGTCGAGCAGGTGTAACCAGATCTGCAGGTCGATCGACTGCCATGACAGCAGCAGGACGCTCAGGGGCAACAGCACCAGGGCGGCGACCAGGGCGACCGGGAGGTACCAGCGGCGTTGGGGGGTGTGGGGCAAGTTCAGAACTCTCGATTGCGATTGCGACCGCTGCGCGGTCGTTCGCGGGCAAGCCCGCCCCCACAGGGTTTACACACGCTTCAGTGGAAAACCTGTGGGAGCGGGCTTGCCCGCGAAAGGGCCCTTGCAGGCCCCGGAAGGATAACTTAGTTCCAGCCAGCCCGATCCATCAAGCGAATCGCTTCGGCCTGCCGCTTGCCAGCGATTTCGACCGGAATGCTGTCAGCCTTGAAGCTGCCCCAGGCGGCTACCTCGTCCGATGGCTTGACCTTCGGGTTGGCCGGGAACTCCTGGTTGATGTCGGCGAACAGCTTCTGCGCGTCCTCGCCGGTCATCCATTCCACCAGCTTTTTCGCAGCCTCAGGGTGCGGGGCATGCTTGGTCAGGCCGATACCCGACAGGTTGACGTGCACACCGCGGTCACCTTGGTTGGGCCAGAAGATCTTGACCGGCAACGTGGGGTTTTGTTTATGCAGGCGCCCGTAGTAGTAAGTGTTGACCACGCCCACGTCGCACTGGCCAGCTTCGATGGCCTGGATCACGGCGTTGTCATCGGAGAACACGTCGGTGGACAGGTTATTCACCCAACCTTTGACGATGGCTTCGGTTTTCGCCTCGCCGTGGTTCTCGATCAAGGTGGCGGTCAGCGACTGGTTGTAGACCTTCTTCGCAGTGCGCAGGCACAGACGCCCTTCCCACTGCTTGTCGGCCAGGGCTTCGTAGGTGCTCAGCTGCTCCGGTTTGACCCGGTCGGTGGAGTAGATGATGGTGCGCGCGCGCAGGCTCAGGCCGGTCCAGTCATGGGACGAGGCCCGGTATTGCGGCGGGATGTTCTGGTCGATGATGTCCGATTTGATCGGTTGCAGGATGCCCATCTGCTCGGCCTGCCAGAGGTTGCCGGCATCGACAGTCAGCAGCAGGTCGGCCACACCGTTCTCGCCCTCGGCCTTGATGCGTTGCATCAACGGGGCTTCCTTGTCGGTGATGAACTTGACCTTGACCCCGGTCTTGGCGGTGTAGGCGTCGAACACCGGCTTGATCAGCTCGTCGATGCGCGAGGAGTACACCACCACTTCTTCCGCTGCCTGGGCAGTGCCGCCGAACAACGTCAGGGCCAGGGCGGCCAATAGGGGCTTGCGTGGCAACATGAAATGCACTCCTCGGTTCGTATGAGAGGCGCAAATGGTAGTGAATCCCATTTTGTCCCTCACCCTCGGAGCCGTTACCGGATGTTGCAGGCCGTGCTAACGTCAGGGCTTGGCCAATTCTGGCAGGTCTCCGCTCAAGCCCAACGCTTGGCGCACGAACAATGCCTTGGCCTCTGGCATCTGCTCCACCAGCTTCAAGCCACTGTTACGCAACCAGCGCAACGGCAGCGGATTGGCCTGGAACAGCCGCTCGAACCCTTCCATGGCGGCCATCAGCCCCAAGTTGTGCGGCATGCGCCGGCGCTCATAGCGGCTCAGCACCTTTACATCCGCCAGCCGTTCGCCGCGCTCGCTGGCATTCACCAGCACCTCGGCCAGCACGGCGGCATCAAGGAACCCCAGGTTGACGCCCTGCCCGGCCAACGGGTGAATGGTGTGCGCGGCATCGCCGATCAGCGCCAGGCCCTCAGCCACATAGCGCTTGGCATGGCGCTGACGCAGCGGCACGCACACGCGTGGGTCGGCCTGTAGCACCTCGCCCAGGCGCCCCTCGAAGGCCCGCTCCAGGGCCTTGAGGAAGGCCGGCTCGTCCAGCGCCATCAGTTGCTCGGCATGCTCTGGCGTGGTCGACCAGACGATTGAGCACCAGTCCTGCTGGCCCTCACGTGTCAGCGGCAGAAACGCCAGCGGGCCCTCGTCGGTAAAGCGTTGCCAGGCCGTGGCCTGGTGCCCCGCGCTGCAACGTACGCTGGTGACGATGGCGTGGTGCAGGTAATCCCACTCACGGGTTTCGCAGCCGGTCAGGCGGCGTACCGCCGAGTTGGCGCCATCCGCCGCCACCACCAACGGCGCCCGCAGTTGGCGGCCGTCGGCCAGGGTCAGCAGCCACTCGTCACCGGAGCGGCGCAGTTGCTCGAGCCGCGCGTTGGGCAACAGGCCGATGTCGCTGTCATGCAGACGCTCCAGCAAGCCGTCCTGCACCACCCGGTTTTCGACGATGTGGCCGAGCACCTGGGCATGCACGCTGGCCGCCGAGAAGTGGATCTGGCCCGTACCGCTGCCATCCCAGACGTGCATGTCGGTATACGGCGTGGCCCGTCGCCGGGCGATGCCATCCCAGGCGCCTAGGCGCTCCAGAATGCGCTGGCTGGCCGCCGACAGGGCACTGACGCGCGGCTCGAACGGCGCTTCGGTATCGAAGGGTTTTACCGACAGCGGGCTGCCGTCGAGCAGGAGAATGTCCAAGCCACTGTGGCGCAATGCCAGGGCCAGGGCGCTGCCGACCATACCGGCACCGACAATCAACAGATCTGCGCGCATTTCCATGCCTTACGCCTGCCTCGCTTGCGGCTTGAGCCGCACGTATAGGGTTTTATCGACCCGCGCTACCAGTTCGCCGGTGCCATCGCGGATGTCCACCTGCAGCCGCGGCAAGCACTTCTTGCCGGTGGCGGTCTGCTGGCGAATGTCGTCGAGCAGGGCGTCATCGAGGTGGAACTCGGCGTACACGGGGCCTTTGCCCGGCGAGATGAAATCAATGCTCGCCGCCTTGTCCCAGACGATGTACTCGCGCCCCAACTGCTCGATCAGCAGCAGCATGTAGAACGGGTCGACCATCGAATAGAGGCTGCCGCCAAACTGGGTACCGACGTAGTTGCGGTTCCAGCGGGTAAGCTTCATGCGGACCTTGACGCTGCGCATGTCCGGGCTGATGTGCTGCACGCGGATACCGGCGCCCAGGTACGGCGGGTAAAGGTTCAGCAACCAGCGCAACATGCGGGCCCGGCGCGCCAGTCTGCGCGGATTGCTCATGCCTGGCCCCGCGAATCGGGGCGCGTACCCAGGCCCATGGCCTGGCGGGCAAACCAGCTTTTTGCCGGCGGCAGCAGGTCGAGCCCGAGCAGGCCAATGTTGCGCCCGGCAGCCAGCAACGGCTGGTTGCTGCCGAACAGGCGGGTGACCTGGTCAGAGAAGCCAATGGTCAGCGCCTGGTCCAGGCGCTGACGCTGGTGATAGGCCCGCAAGGTGCCCAGGTCACCGGGGTACTGCGGGCCCGCCAGCAGAGCGTGTGCAAGCACCTGGACGTCACGCAGCGACAGGTTGAATCCCTGGCCGGCAATGGGGTGCAGGCTGTGCGCAGCGTTGCCCAGCACCACCAGGTGCGGGCGTACCTGTTCTTCAGCCTCGACCAGTGCCAGCGGGTAGAGATGCCTTGCACCCACTTGGCGCAAGGCCCCAAGACGATAGCCGAAGGCGTCCTGCAGCTCGCGCAGGAAGCTGCGTTCATCGATTTCGGCCAGGCGCTGAGCGTCCATGCCCTGACGGGTCCAGACCAGCGCGCAGCGGTTTTCCGGCAGTGGCAGCAGGGCCATCGGGCCGGTTTCGGTGAACCGCTCGAACGCCTGGCCGCGGTGGGCTTCGCCAGGCGTGATGTTGGCGATCAGGGCGCTTTGCTCATAGGGCGTGCGGCGCACATGAATACCCAGCTGCTCACGCAGGCCAGAGCGGCCGCCATCGGCCAGCACTGCCAAGTCGCATTCCAGGCTGGTGTCGTCATCCAGTTGCAGGCGATAACCGCCTTCGATGGCGTGCATCGCCCTCACTTCGGCGGGGCAACGCCAACTCACCACCTCAGGGTCCAACCCCTGCCACAGGCACTGCCCGAGCCAGGCGTTTTCCACCACGAAACCCAGCGCTGGCACGCCTTCTTCGTGGGCATCGAGGCGCGTGGCACCGAACCGGCCACGGTCCGATACCTGAATCTGCAGGATAGGCTCGGCGCGCTGGCTGATGGCCTGCCACAGCCCCAACTGCTGGTAGATCTGTTGCGTGCCATACGACAACGCCGACGAACGCGCATCGTAGCTGGGCTGGAAGCTATGGCCGGGTGCGAACGGCTCGATCAGCAGGATCTTCCAACCCCGCGCCTTGGCCCCGGCCTGCAGGGCCAACGCCAGGCTCGCGCCGACCAGGCCGCCACCGATGATCGCCAAGTGGACCCGGTTCATGCCGCGTCCTTGCGCGCAGCCTGCATCAGCGCCTCGATCTCGGCGACTGTGCGGGGTACACCCGACGTCAGAATTTCACAGCCCTGCCTGGTCACTACCACGTCGTCCTCGATCCTTACGCCGATGCCGCGCCACTTCTTGGCCACCGCCTGGTTGTCGGCGGCGATGTAGATGCCCGGTTCGACGGTCAGCGCCATGCCGGGCTCCAGCACGCGCCACTGGCCGCCCACTTTGTATTCGCCCACATCGTGCACATCCATGCCCAGCCAGTGCCCGGCGCGGTGCATGTAGAACGCGCGGTAGGCTTCGCTTTCGATCAGCCCCTGCACATCGCCCTTGAGCAGCCCCAGCTCCACCAGGCCCTCGGTGATGACCTGCACGGTCGCCTCGTGGGCGTGGTTCCAGTGCTTGCCGGGGGCAATTTCGGCGAAGGCTGCCGCCTGGGCCTTCAGCACCAGCTCGTAGATGGCCTTCTGCTCGGGCGAAAAACGCCCGCTGACCGGGAACGTACGGGTGATGTCGCTGGCATAGCAGTCGATTTCGCAGCCCGCATCGATCAACACCAGGTCGCCGTCCTTGAGCGGGGCGTCATTCTGCTGATAGTGCAGGATGCAGCCATTGCGCCCGGCCGCGACGATCGAGCCATAGGCCGGCATTTTCGCGCCGCCTTTACGGAACTCGTAATCCAGCTCGGCTTCCAGGCTGTACTCATGCAGCCCGGCCCGGCAGGCCTGCATGGCACGCACGTGGGCACGGGCGGAAATGTCTGCGGCAGCGCGCATCACCTTCACTTCTGCCGCCGATTTATACAGGCGCATGTCGTGCAGCAGATGATCCAGCGCAACGAACTCGTTCGGCGGCTGGGCACCCAGGCGCGCCTTGGAGCGGATCACGTTGATCCAGTCCATCAGCCGGCGATCGAATTCCGGGTTGCTGCCCATGGCGCTGTACACCCGCTCCCGGCCCTCGATCAGGCCCGGCAGGATCTCGTCGATGTCGGTGATCGGGAAGGCATCGTCGGCGCCAAAATCACGCACCGCACCTTCCTGGCCGGCGCGCAGCCCTTCCCACTGCTCGCGCTCAGGGTTGCGCTCGCGGCAGAACAGCACGTACTCGCCATGTTCACGGCCCGGGATCAGCGCAATCACCGCCTCGGGCTCGGGAAAGCCGCTGAGGTACTGGAAATCGCTGTCCTGGCGGTACACGTGCTCGACGTCGCGGTTGCGAATGGCAACGGCAGCGGCGGGCAGGATGGCGATGCTGTTGGGGACCATCTGCGCCATCAGCGCCTTGCGCCGACGGGCATACTCGGCCTTGGGAATGTGGCTCATGGGCAGACTACCCCCGGTTGATCAGTGCAACGATGGCTTGGACGCAGGTGCGGCCGGCTTGGCCAGCTCGGAGAACAGCAGCAGCGGCGCGACGCGCAGGTATTCCATGACTTCCATGTAGTCGCTCTCGCCGTCTTCGGATTCTTCGAGGGCTTCTTGTACCTGGGAGATTGCCACCAGGTCCTGCAGCACGTCTTTGGCTTCGGTGGACAGGTCCTTGCCACCGGCGTTCAGGCCAAAGCCCGTGATGAAGCCTTGGCACCACTGGCCCAGCGCCTCAGCACGGTCAGCCAGCGCGGCATCATCGGTCGGCAGCAGCAGGACGATGGCCATGTCATCGCTGGTGAGCTCGCCCTTGACCATCTCTTGCAAGCCGATCAAGGCGTTGCGGACGGTGTCACCGGGTTCGTTTTCCAGCAGCTGGGCGGCGTCGGCCAGCCAGGCGTCGGCATCGAAGCCGGCACCGGCGCAGCTGCGCCCGACCAGCAAGCCGTGCAGCTCGGCAGGAGTGACAGGGTGGCCGTTGCTGGTAAGCAGCATGGCGAAGGCAATGTAGGGCGATTGGGTATTGGGCATGGGCAACTAGGCGCCAGACGGCGCAATGACTAGAATGGAGACCTTGTATCCTAGCACCGGCAGGCGCGCCAAGACCATCGGCACTGGCCGTCGCGGCCCGGGGAGAGGCATCATCGCCAGGTGACTCAACGACGGAGCGATTCGAGTGCAACCCACGCAAGAGAACGACCTGCAAGCGCTGATGAGCCGATTCGAGTTGCTGATCGAACGTGTCGAGCAACTAAAACGGCAAAATGCACTCCTAGTAGCTCAGGAAAAATCCTGGCGCGAAGAGCGCGCCCACCTCATCGAAAAGAACGAGATCGCAAGGCGCAAGGTCGAGTCGATGATTTTACGCCTCAAGGCTCTGGAGCAAGACTCATGAGTTCAAGCAATAGCGTCACCGTGCAGATCCTCGACAAGGAATACTCGATCATCTGCCCGCCGGAAGAGCGCAACAACCTGGTCAGCGCCGCGCGCTACCTGGACGGCAAGATGCGCGAGATCCGCAGCAGCGGCAAGGTGATCGGCGCCGACCGCATCGCGGTCATGGCTGCGTTGAACATTACCCACGAGATGCTGCACCGCCAGGAAGACCGTAGCGCTGCCCCGGTCGCTGGCACCAACCGCGAACAGGTGCGCGACCTGCTGGATCGGGTCGATAAGGCTTTGTCCGACGACACGGATACCAAAATCGGCTGAGATTGGTATACTGGCGCCACTCCCTGGGGGATGCGCCAGTCGGTTATGTCCCTGAGCCGATACGCACAACCACGGGGGTTGCACGCTGGGGCCGGTGTGCATGTCCGCTCGACGGAAAGCCTTAACGCCCCCTGCAATCTCCACCTTGAACTTTCGGGTTCAAGGGCTACACCGATAGCGGTCTTATCGGGGAGCCTTATTTTTTTGTCCGCCCTTGCTGCGGGCATACCCCTACCAGTCGCGACAACTGGGAACGCCTGTGCCATGACCGACACCGCGCCGCTCACCCGCCCCCAGCTTCGTCGCCTGCTCCGCAATGCCCGCCGCGCACTGACCCCTGCCCAGCAGCGCCAAGCCGCCCTTGGCCTATACCGCCAGCTGGCGCAAGACCCGCTGTTCCGCCGCGCCCGGCACATTGCCCTGTACCTGCCCAACGACGGTGAAATCGACCCCTACCTGCTATTGCGCGAAGCCCAGCGACGCGGCAAACGTACTTACCTGCCGGTGCTGCACGCCTGGCCGCGCACACGCATGGTGTTTCAGCGTTTCGAACAGGGTGAAAAACTCAAGCGCAACCGCTTCCGTATTCCAGAGCCACTGACCGACCGCAAACGCCAACGCCCGATCTGGGCTCTGGACCTGATCCTGCTGCCGCTGGTGGGTTTCGATGAAGTGGGTGGCCGCTTGGGCATGGGCGGTGGTTTCTATGACCGCAGCCTGGCCTACCAGGCGCGCCGCAAGACCTGGAAGAAACCTTTGCTATTGGGGCTGGCGCATGAATGCCAGAAGGTCGAGCGGCTGGCACAGGCCAGTTGGGATGTACCATTGCAAGGCACGGTCTCGGACCGCGACTGGTACCTGGCGCCGAACTGAGCGGCGCCAGCGGAGGGCATCAACGTTGCGGCTGGCTGGCGTCGACCGGCATTTGATAGGCGGTGTCCAGCTTACGCTCCAGGAACCCTTGCGCATAACCAGTGGTGACCACACCCAGGCCAAAAATGAACACCAGGATCCACAGCAGATCCGGCTTTTTGCGTTGATTCATCGAAGATTGCCCCCCAGGCAAACTGTTTCGGCTTGGCGATTTTCTGAGTATCGCCAGAGCATCTCGCTTTAAACGGGGCGCATTTTCCGACAACCTGCGCCCACACGCAAACATTGGCGCCAACCGGCTGTCGG
The DNA here is from genome assembly GCF_014269095.1 of Pseudomonas sp. SWRI50. Classification (NCBI taxonomy): domain Bacteria; kingdom Pseudomonadati; phylum Pseudomonadota; class Gammaproteobacteria; order Pseudomonadales; family Pseudomonadaceae; genus Pseudomonas; species Pseudomonas sp. SWRI50. Next base: position 46,358 of record NZ_JABWRW010000016.1, read on the forward strand.
TTTCGTGCAACAGGTTATTTCAAACCTTTTCAGGAGCAGCATGCATGGCCTATTGGCTGATGAAATCCGAGCCCGACGAGCTCTCGATCGAAGCCCTTGGCCGGCTGGGCGAAGCGCGCTGGGACGGCGTGCGTAACTACCAGGCGCGCAACTTTTTGCGGGCCATGAGCGTGGGCGACGAGTTCTTCTTCTACCACTCCAGCTGCCCGCAACCGGGCATTGCTGGCATCGCCCGCATCACTGCGGCGGCCTACCCGGACCCGACCGCACTGGACCCAGAAAGCCACTACTACGACCCCAAGGCCACCGCCGAGAAGAACCCGTGGAGTGCGGTGGACGTGGCCCATGTGAAAACCCTGCCCAAGGTGCTCGACCTTGGCAGGCTCAAACAACAGGCTGCACTTGCCGAATTGCCGCTGGTGCAAAAAGGCAGCCGCCTGTCGGTGATGCCGGTTACCCCCGAACAATGGGCGGCCATTGTCGCGCTGAAGTGAAGGTGGGCTAGGATCAAGGGGTTTGACCGATATCAACACGCCATGGATAGCCGCACGCCACGATAGCGGCGTGCATTGAGCAGGATGCTGACTGATGAATCGATATGCCCCCAGGGTCTTCGCCACTGCATTGATCGCCCTTCTGGCGACCGCGGCAGGGCTGGGTTACTGGAAGTCGCTGCATGACCAGCTGCCGGAAGGCCTGAGCATGGGCAACGGCCGTCTCGAGGCGACCGAAGTGCAAGTTGCCACCAAGGTCCCCGGGCGCTTGGCCGAAGTGCGGGTCGACGAAGGCGACAAGGTGACCCGTGGTCAGCTGCTGGCCCGTATCGACACCCGCACAATGGAAGCCCAGCGCAATCAGGCCGAGGCCGAAGTGCTGCGCGCCCAGGAAAACTACGCGGCGGCCCAGGCCAGCGTGCAACTGCGTCAGAGTGAGCTGCTGCTCGCCGGCCAGGAACTCAAGCGCGTGCGCGAGATTTTCAAGCGCAACTATGCCAGCCAACAACTGCTCGACCAGCAGCAGGCCCGCTTCGACACCGCGAACGCGGCGGTGGTTGCGGCGCGCGCCCAGCTGGCAGCCGTCAAAGCCGCCATCGGCGCCGCCCAGGCCCAAGTCACCCAGCTAACCAGCGAGATCGACGACAGCAGCCTGCGCGCGCCCATCGACGGCATCATCCAGCTGCGCCTGGCCGAGCCGGGTGAGGTGTTGGGCGCTGGCGGTCGCGTGCTGATGCTGATCGACCCGAGCGACCAGTACATGAACCTCTACCTCCCAGCCTCCACCAGCGGCCGGCTGACCGTTGGCGATCAGGCACGCATCGTCCTCGATGCGCTGCCCGATCAGGCGTTGCCAGCGAAGGTAGCGTTTGTCGCAGCCAAGGCGCAGTTCACCCCGAAACAGGTCGAAACCCGCGATGAGCGGCAGAAACTGGTGTTTCGCGTAAAACTGCGCCTGAGCGACCCAAGCGCCGTGCCGCAAGCCAAGCCGGGCATGCCGGGCGCTGGCTATGTGCGCACGGCTGACGTGGACTGGCCGGCCAACCTGCAATGAACGCGCCGGCACTGCTGGCCGAGGGCATCAGCCACCGTTATGGCGACCTGATCGCCTTGCAGACGCTGGGTTTCAGCCTGCCAAGCGGCACCCGCTGTGCACTGATCGGGCCTGATGGGGCCGGCAAATCGACCCTGCTCGGGCTGATCGCCGGCGTAAAACGCCTGCAGCAGGGCGAGTTGCAGGTGCTGGGCGGCTCGATCCGCCAACGACGCCACCGCGCTGCGCTGTACCCCAAGGTCGCGTTCATGCCCCAAGGGCTGGGCAACAACCTGTACCCCGAGCTGTCGATCAGCGAGAACATTCGTTTTTTCGCCACGCTGTTTGGCCTGGGCCGGCAAGAATGCGAACAGCGCATGGCCAACCTGCTGCAGGCCACCGACCTGCATCGCTTCGCCGAGCGCCCGGCCGGCAAGCTGTCGGGCGGCATGAAGCAGAAACTGGGCCTGTGCTGCGCGTTGATCCACGAACCTGACCTGCTGATCCTCGACGAACCCACGACCGGGGTCGACCCCCTGTCGCGGCGACGCTTCTGGGAACTGGTCGAGCAGGTACGCGAACAACGCCCGCAATTGACGCTGCTGGTGGCCACTGCCTATATGGAGGAAGCCGAGCAGTTCGAGCATTGCCTGATGCTCGATGGCGGCCGGCTGATTGCCGCGGGCCCCAGCCACACATTGGCGGGCGTCACGCCCAGCGGCAAACTGGACGATGCCTTCACCCATTTCCAAGGGGCAGGCAGTACGCAACATGCGCCGTTGACTATCCCGCCACGCTCGGCAAATGACGGCCTGGTCGCCATCGAAGCGCATGACCTGACCCTGCGCTTTGGTGACTTCACCGCGGTCAACAAGGTCAGCTTCGCCATTGGTCGTGGGGAAATTTTTGGTTTTCTCGGCTCCAACGGCTGCGGCAAGACCAGCACCATGAAAGTGCTCACGGGCCTGGTACCCGCCAGCGAGGGCAGTGCCAGCCTGCTGGGCCGCCCGGTGGACGCCAGCGACCTGGCCACGCGCAAGCGGGTTGGTTTCATGTCGCAGAGTTTCTCGCTGTATGGTGAGCTCAGCACCCGTCAGAACCTCACGCTGCATGCGCGCCTGTTCGACCTGCCCAAAGCCGACAGCGCACAGCGCATCAGCGAACTGATCGAGCGCTTCGGCCTGCGCGACATCGCCGACCAGCCGTCAGGCGCCCTGCCCCTCGGCCTGCGCCAGCGCCTGTCACTGGCCGTCGCGGTGCTGCACCGCCCTGAAGTGCTGATCCTTGACGAGCCGACTTCCGGCGTCGACCCTGCCGCCCGCGATGACTTCTGGCGACTGCTGGTGGAGTTGTCGCGCGCGCAAGGCGTGACCATTTTCCTCTCTACGCACTTCATGAACGAAGCCCAGCGCTGCGACCGCATTTCGTTCATGCACGCCGGGCGCGTGCTGGCCTGTGACACGCCTGATGCCCTGCAACGCCAGTACGCCGGCGAAACGCTGGAAGACGCCTTTGTGCGCTGTCTGGAGCAAGCCCAGGAGGCCGTGCCCCAGGCCCCACAAAACACTGTGCTGGAGCAGCCGGCAGCGGCCACACCACCGTTGCGCCAAGGTTTCAGCCTGCGCCGCCTGCTGGCGGTGGCCAGCCGGGAGGGCAAGGAGCTGCTGCGCGACAAGGTGCGCCTGGCCTTCGCCCTGCTCGGCGCCGTGTTCATGATGGTGATCTTTGGCTATGGCATCTCGCTGGATGTAGAGAACCTCGCCTTCGCCGTTCATGACCAAGACCAAAGCCCGCAAAGCCGGGCCTACCTCGAAGCGTTTCGCGGATCACGGTATTTCGCTGAGCAGGCGCCGATTCGCGATACCCGTGAAATGCACCAACGCCTGCAACGTTCCGAAATCAAACTGGCGCTGGAGATCCCACCCGGCTTTGGCCGTGACCTTTACGCCGGTCGCCAACCGGTGGTGGCTGCCTGGCTCGACGGCGGCATGCCGTTCCGTGCAGAGACCAGCCGCAACTATGTAGAAGCGGTGCACCAGGCGAACCTCGAGCAATTTGCCGCGGCCAGCCAGCAACCGGTGCAGCGCCAGGAGCCGGTGCGCCTGGAAACACGCTTCCGCTACAACCAGGACGTGGTCAGCGTGAATGCCATCGGGCCCGGCGTCATGGCGCTGATCCTGGCGTTCATCCCGGCCATGCTCACCGCCCTGGGCATCGTCCGTGAAAAAGAACTTGGCTCCATCACCAACTTCTACGCCACGCCCCTCACCCGCCTGGAGTTTCTGCTCGGCAAACAGCTGCCCTACCTGGCCGTAAGCCTGGTCAACCTGGCGTTGCTGGTGGCGATGAACCGCTGGTTGTTTGCCGTACCGCTCAAGGGCAGCGTGCTGGCCCTGGCCTGCGGCGGCGTCGCCTACCTGCTGGCGACCACCAGCCTGGGCTTGCTGATCTCGGCCTTCACCCGCACTCAGATCGCGGCCATCCTGGGCACCATGATCATCACCAGCCTGCCGACCATCCAGTTCTCCGGCCTGATCGTGCCACGCTCGTCGCTCGATGGCGCCGCAGCAGTGATGGGCCAACTGTTCCCGGCGGGTTACTTCCTGGACATCGCGGTCGGCACCTTCACCAAAGCGCTGGGCCTGCGCGAGCTGTGGCCGCAGTGCCTGATCCTGCTGAGCTTCTTCGCCGTGTTCACCGGCCTGAGCCTGGCCATGCTGAAGAAGCAGGAGGCCTGACATGTCGCGCCTGAACCATACCCTGCGCCTGGGCCTGAAAGAGCTGACCAGCCTGCGCCACGACAGCGTGCTGCTGCTGTTTTTGCTGTATGCCTTCAGCGTGGCGATCTACATGCCGGCGGCGGGCTCGGTGATCGGCGTGCACAACGCCAGCGTTGCCGTGGTGGACGAAGACCATAGCCAGCTCTCGCGCAAGCTCACCGAGTCACTGCAACCGCCCGAGTTTCAACCTGCCGTGCCGCTGCCCCCAGACCGCCTGGACCAGGCCATGGACAGCGGCCAGTACACCTTCGTGATCAATGTGCCGGTGAACTTCCAGAGCGACCTGCTGGCCGGGCGCTCACCCGAGCTGCAGATCAACGTCGACGCCACGGCCATGAGCCAGGCGTTCATGGGCGCCGGCTACATCGGCCGGATTTTCGAGCGTGAGCTGCTCGACTATGCCCAGCGCACCACAACCCAAAGCCCCGTGCTGATCAACCCCAAGGCACTGTTCAACCCCAACCTGGAGGGTGGCTGGTTTCTGGCCGTGATCCAGATCATCAACAACATCACCATCCTGGCGATCATCCTCACCGGCACGGCGCTGTTGCGCGAGCGTGAACACGGCACCCTCGACCACTTGCTGGTGCTGCCGTTGACCGCCCTGGAAATCATGCTGGCGAAAATCGCCAGCAACGCGCTGGTGGTGGTGCTGTGTACCTGGGTGTCGCTCATCGTGGTGGTCAAAGGCGCCCTGGGCGTGCCGCTGTCTGGCTCCATGGGGCTGTTCCTGGCCGTGACCGCGCTGTACCTGTTCGCCAGTACCGCCTTGGGCATCTTCCTCGCCACCCTGGCGCGCTCGACGCCTCAATTCGGCCTGCTGGCGATCCCGGTCATCATCCCGATGCTGTTGCTGTCTGGCGGCAGTACCCCGCTGGACAGCATGCCGCAGTGGCTGCAGTGGGTCATGCAGGGCTCGCCGTCGACGCATTTCGTCAGCCTCGGCACCGCGATCCTGTTCCGCGACGCCGGCGTGGTCGTGGTATGGCCAGACATCCTGGCCCTGGCCGTGATTGGCCTGGTGTTCTTCAGCGTGGCGCTGGCGCGCTTTCGGCGGACGCTGGCGTCCTGAGAGAGTGTCGCTGGGGAATATGAGAACGACACAAAGACAAAGGGCGCCTTCCGGCGCCCTACTCACAGACAGGTCGGCTTGTCATCGCCATCTACCTGCCCGGCTCTGTGATTGCTGGTTAACCAGGATCCGCAGAGTCTTACAAGCCCCTTACGGGAACAGGATGGATTATCACGCATCAGGTGCTTTATTGACAACAGACTGCACTGTTGCTGGATGTGTGAAGCCCAGCGTGAAGCAAACGGCGGCCCTAACGGCGGCAAAATGCTCGGGCTGCATTGTAAAAGTCATATATTCCCGGCCACCTCCCTGCCGCGACTTGACGCGGCATCTGTCCAGCCTGGAGGTTGCAACCGTGTAGATCATGTCGCACTTGGCCCAGCATGTCAGATCAGGGCCAGGCAAATAACTCGGCAGGACAACGTGATGCCTGGCCAAGTGATCAGGAGCAGTGGTGCTCAACGGGATTATCGTCACCAACTGGCGATTTTGACTGTGCTTGCGAAGAACGACGACGGGCCGCACCTTGATCATTTCAGGTGCTTGAAATCCTGAAAAATCGCACATCAGTACAGTCGCCTCTTTCGGTTGGTACTTCAAAGGCATTGCCAATACTCTCGAGCAACTGAAGACGAGGCACAATTTAACGCGGCCATCGCATCAGAAACTGTAAATTGGCGGACGTACAAGGAAGACAGAAAGGTCCTACGACTAGGGTTAGTCTGAGCTCGTTTCAGACACAAATGACGAGGCCCTGCTGGAGGCCTGCGCCCTAATAGAAGCCGCTGTCGCCGGCTTGCCGGCGATGGGCCCCAAGGGTTTCAGGTCACTGCACAATCAAGTTGTTGAACAGCAGGTCTTCGACAATTGGCTTGCCCTCTTCCGCTTCCATCACCTGCTGCACCTGCTTCAAGGCTTCCTGGCGCAGTTGCTCCTTGGCGTCGACGTTGCTCATCTTGTCCACCGTCTGCTGGGTGAACAGCGCCACCAGCTGGTTACGGATCAGCGGCTCGTGGTGTTTCACGGCCTTGGCGGCTTCATCACCGGTCACGCGCAGGGCTACGTCGGCCTTGTAGACACGCAGCTTGGGGCTGCCGTCGAGGGCATAGTTACCGACAAAGGGTGGGCTCAGGGTGATGTAGGCGACCTTAGGCGCCCCTTCCTTGGCTTCTTCGGCCACGGCCGCAACTGGCAGCATCAGGGCCAGCACCATCAAGATCCACGCTTTCACGAATTCGCTCCTCAATACAATTGGCGCCAGCTTACCCAGCACACCGCTCAAACCCAAGCCCTGGCTTATGCCGGCCCATCAGGGTAGGCCATGCTCGTTGACCCGGCAGGTGGCCCTCCTACACTTATCGGCCACTACCCGCAAAGGAATAGCCCGATGAAAGCTGTGTTGTGCAAAACCTTGGGCCCGGCGCGCGACCTGGTACTGGAAGACGTCGCCAGCCCCGTGCCGAAAAAGAACGAGATCCTGCTGGATGTGCAGGCTGCGGGCGTCAACTTCCCCGATACCTTGATCATCGAAGGTAAATACCAGTTCCAGCCACCGCTGCCGTTTTCCCCAGGTGGCGAAGCGGCCGGTGTGGTGGTTGCGGTCGGCGAGAAGGCCGGTGCGTTCAAGGTGGGCGATCGGGTCATGGCCCTCACGGGGTGGGGTGCGTTCGCCGAACAGGTGGCGGTGCCCTTCTACAACGTGATGCCGATCCCCGAGCACATGGACTTCACCACCGCCGCCGCCTTCGGCATGACCTATGGCACCTCGATGCATGCACTCAAGCAGCGCGGTCACCTGCAGCCGGGTGAAACCCTGCTGGTGCTGGGGGCCTCAGGGGGTGTGGGCCTGGCGGCCGTGGAAATAGGCAAGGCCATGGGCGCCCGGGTGATCGCTGCAGCCAGCAGCGCCGAAAAACTGGCCGTGGCCAAGGCTGCCGGCGCCGATGAGCTGATCGACTACAGCCAGGCCAGCCTCAAGGACGAGATCAAGCGCCTGACCGGCGGCCAGGGCGTGGACGTGATCTACGACCCGGTGGGTGGCGAGCTGTTCGACCAGGCGGTAAGGGGCCTGGCCTGGAATGGCCGGCTGCTTGTGGTGGGGTTTGCCAGCGGGGCGATCCCACAGCTGGCGGCGAACCTGGTGCTGCTCAAGGGCGCAGCGGTCGTGGGGGTGTTTTGGGGGGCGTTTGCCCAGCGTCAGCCGGAGCAGAATGCAGCTAACTTCCGTCAGCTGTTTGCCTGGCAGGGTGAAGGCAAGCTGAAGCCGCTGGTGTCGGAGACTTATCCACTGGCTGAGGCGGGGGCTGCCATTGAGAAGCTGGGGCAGCGGCAGGCTGTGGGTAAGTTGGTGGTGCTGACTAGCTAGCGTCTGGCTGCTTGATTGCCTGCTCGGGCCTCTTCGCGGGGCAAGCCCGCTCCCATAGATTATCCACTGCCCTCAAGGCGGCTCGGGTGCCTGTGGGAGCGGGCTTGCCCCGCGAAGAGGCCGGTACTGCCAGTCAATAAATCAGACTTCCCGCAGGTTATGGCAGCGCCTGAACCGCGCCTCCAGGTTGCGATCCGGCATTTGGTGGCTGCGCAGCGCATTCAACGTCTGTTCCACATACTCGCGCGTGGTGCCATATCGCCCCTTGGCACTGGCTAGGATCTGGCTGAGCAGTGTGTCGGGCAAATTCCCCGCATAGCACGGCAAATGGCGCTCCAGCACAAAACCCAAGGCCTGCACCTTGCTGCCATCACCCAATCGGCAACTGAGCCAGTGCGGGCGGTAGGCCGGGTACGGCATTTCGCGTTGCCACAGGGCCATCAGCGAATCATCCAGGTTGCTTTCATCCAGCCGATAGGCAAAACCACTGCATGACCCACCACGGTCCAGGCCAAACACCAGGCCGGGCGTTTCCGGTGTGCCACGGTGCTCGTGCGACCACAGGTACAGCCCACGGTGATAACCGTGCACCCGTGCGCGCTGCCGCTCTACCGAACTGCACTCCGGTCGCCAGATCAACGAACCATAGGCGAACAACCACACCGGCCCGCCTTCATGGCGTGACATGGTCAGTTGCATGGAGTTGATCAATTGCTCGCGGGTCAGTTGCTGGCCGAAGTCGAGCGCCGGAGGGTAAGCACTTTTCCAGGACAAACTTTCAATTGCCGACATACGCTGCCGCCATTATTCCCTGTGAACTACAGATGAATCGAGAATCGCTGTGTGCCGGGGTTTGCGCCCCGCACCTAAGGTGTCTGCATTAACCTTAGGATAGAAACGCGCCAACACTCAAGCCTGAAAGCTAAAGTTTCACGCGAACTTCCGACGATTGGAGAGCATTGTTTCGAGCGCAGTGAAAGTTATTAGCCAAGGCGGTAACAATTACCGCCTTATACCCACTCGGTTGAACTTGAGTTATTAGCCGCGCGGCGCGTAGGCAAATACATCGGCGCGCATGCGGTGTGCATCCATACCGGCCTCGACCAGGGCATCGAGGGTGGCATAGACCATGTTTGGCGAGCCGCTGGCGTAGACGTGCACGCCGTTGAGGTCGTGGATGTCTTCGCAAACGGCCTCGTGCAGCATGCCGCAGCGGCCTTCCCACCCACACAGGTCACTGACGACCTTGTGCAGGAACAGGTTGGGCAGGCGCAACCATTCGTCCCAATGCTCAATCTGGTAGAAGTCCTCAGGCCGACGCACACCCCAGTAAAGGTGTACCGGATGCTTGAAGCCCTGGGCACGGCAATGCTCGACCAGGCTGTGCATCTGGCCCATTCCCGTACCGGCGGCGATCAGCACCAGCGGCCCGTCTGGCAACTCGGCCAGGTGCGCATCACCGAAAGGCATTTCGATGCGCGCCAGGCGATCACGCTGCAGTTGCTCGATCAGCTGCAGCGCGCTGGGCTCACGCGCCAGCACGTGCAGTTCCAGCTCACGCCCACCATGAGGCGCAGAGGCCAGGGAGAACGCCGCCTGCTTGCCGCCCTCGCGTTCGATCATCAGGTACTGACCGGCGTGATAACGCGGCGGCTTACCGGCAGGCGCACGCAGGCGCACGCGCCAGACGTCGCCACCGACCTCGACGCATTCGCTCACGCTACACGCCAGCTTGCGCACTGGCAGCTCGCCCAGGGCGAGCACACCGTCCCAGAGCAACACGCAATCCTCCAGCGGTTCGGCAATACAGGTGAACAGCTCGCCATGGTCGCGTACTTCGCCGTTCTGGCGGACGCTCCCTTCCACCAGCAAGGCGGCGCAAACATGGCAATTGCCATTGCGGCAGCTGTTCGGGCAGTCATAGCCGAGCCGCCGCGCTCCATCCAGGATCCGTTCCCCGGGTTCAAGCGCCAGCACTGCCCCGGACGGCTGCAACGTTACCTGCATCAATCTATTCCCAACTGATCCCACAGCTCATCGATACGGCGGGTGACGGCCTCGTCCTTGACGATGACCCGTCCCCATTCGCGTGTAGTCTCGCCCGGCCACTTGTGGGTGGCGTCCAGGCCCATCTTCGACCCCAACCCGGACACCGGCGACGCGAAGTCCAGGTAGTCGATCGGGGTGTTGTCGATCATCACCGTATCACGCTTGGGGTCCATGCGCGTGGTGATGGCCCAGATCACATCGTTCCAGTCGCGGGCGTTGATGTCATCGTCGGTGACGATAACAAACTTGGTGTACATGAACTGTCGCAGGAACGACCACACACCCAGCATCACGCGCTTGGCGTGGCCTGGGTATTGTTTTTTCATGGTCACCACCGCCATGCGGTACGAGCAACCTTCCGGTGGCAGGTAGAAGTCGACGATCTCCGGGAACTGCTTTTGCAGGATCGGCACGAACACTTCGTTCAGCGCCACGCCGAGAATCGCCGGCTCATCCGGCGGACGGCCCGTGTAGGTGCTGTGGTAGATCGGTTTTTGCCGGTGAGTGATGCGCTCGACCGTGAACACCGGGAAGCTGTCCACTTCGTTGTAATAGCCGGTGTGGTCGCCGTAGGGGCCTTCCGGCGCCATTTCGCCTGGGTGAATCACGCCTTCGAGAATGATCTCGGCGGTGGCCGGTACCTGCAGGTTGCTGCCACGGCACTTGACCAGCTCGGTGCGGTTGCCACGCAGCAGGCCCGCGAAGGCGTATTCGGACAGGGTATCCGGCACCGGCGTCACGGCGCCCAGGATGGTTGCAGGGTCTGCGCCCAGCGCCACGGCCACTGGGAACGGCTGGCCGGGGTGCTTCTCGCACCATTCGCGGTAATCCAGCGCGCCGCCACGGTGGCTCAGCCAGCGCATGATGACCTTGTTGCAGCCGATGACCTGCTGGCGGTAGATGCCCAGGTTCTGGCGGTCCTTGTTCGGGCCGCGGGTAACGGTCAGGCCCCAGGTGATCAGCGGGGCCACATCGCCTGGCCAGCAGTGCTGGATCGGCAACTGGCCAAGGTCGACGTCGTCACCTTCGACCACGACTTCCTGGCACACCGCATCCTTGACCACCTTCGGCGCCATCGACACGACCTTCTTGAAGATCGGCAGCTTCGACCAGGCATCCTTCAGGCCTTTCGGCGGCTCTGGTTCTTTGAGGAAGGCCAGCAGCTTGCCGATTTCGCGCAGTTCTTCGACCGACTCGGCGCCCATGCCCATGGCCACCCGCTCGGGCGTGCCGAACAGGTTGCCCAGTACCGGGATGTCGTACCCCGTGGGCTTCTCGAACAGCAACGCCGGGCCTTTGGCACGCAGGGTGCGGTCGCAGACCTCGGTCATTTCCAGGACGGGAGAAATCGGAACCTGGATGCGCTTGAGTTCACCGCGCTGTTCCAGGCCACGGATGAAGTCGCGCAAGTCGCGATACTGCATGCAGGAGCCTCGTGTTGGCCGTATCGGTCGGGGTGCAGAGTGTAGCGCCGTTCGGCGCCTAATGGCCAAAAATGACTTGGGGCCGCTTCGCCCCCATCGCGACACAAGGCCGCTCCTACAGGTAATGCATAATCCTGTAGGAGCGGCCTTGTGTCGCGATGGGGCGCGAAGCGACCCCAATCGATTCCAGCCTGAAACGCTTACTTACGCTTCATCGACAAGAAGAACTCGTCGTTGGTCTTGGTCTGCTTGAGCTTGTCGACCAGGAACTCGATGGCGGCGATTTCGTCCATCGGGTGCAGCAGCTTGCGCAGGATCCACATGCGCTGCAGTTCGTCGTCGGCGGTCAGCAGCTCTTCGCGGCGGGTGCCGGAGCGGTTGATGTTGATGGCCGGGAACACACGCTTCTCGGCGATACGACGGTCCAGGGGCAGCTCCATGTTGCCGGTACCCTTGAACTCTTCGTAGATCACTTCGTCCATCTTCGAGCCGGTTTCGACCAGCGCGGTGGCGATGATGGTCAGCGAACCGCCTTCTTCGATGTTACGCGCGGCACCGAAGAAACGCTTCGGCTTCTCCAGGGCGTGGGCGTCGACACCACCGGTGAGGACCTTGCCGGAGCTCGGGATCACGGTGTTGTAGGCACGTGCCAGACGGGTGATGGAGTCGAGCAGGATGACCACGTCTTTCTTGTGCTCGACCAGGCGCTTGGCCTTCTCGATGACCATCTCGGCAACCTGCACGTGGCGGGTTGGCGGCTCGTCGAAGGTCGAAGCGACCACTTCGCCGCGCACGGTGCGCTGCATTTCGGTCACTTCTTCCGGGCGCTCGTCGATCAGCAGGACGATCAGGTGGCACTCGGGGTTGTTACGGGTGATGTTCGCCGCGATGTTCTGCAGCATGATCGTTTTACCCGCTTTCGGCGGGGCGACGATCAGGCCACGCTGGCCTTTGCCGATCGGGGCGCACAGGTCGATGACGCGGCCGGTCAAGTCTTCGGTGGAACCGTTACCGGCTTCCATCTTCAGGCGCTTGTTGGGGAACAGCGGCGTCAGGTTTTCGAACAGGATCTTGTTCTTCGCGTTTTCAGGGCGATCGAAGTTGATCGTGTCGACCTTCAGCAGGGCGAAGTAACGCTCCCCTTCCTTCGGCGGGCGGATCTTGCCGACGATGGTATCGCCGGTACGCAGGTTGAAACGGCGGATCTGGCTAGGCGAGACGTAGATGTCGTCGGGGCCGGCCAGGTAGGACGCATCAGCCGAACGCAGGAAACCGAAACCATCCTGGAGAATCTCCAGCACGCCGTCACCCGAGATCTCTTCGCCGCTTTTCGCGTGCTTCTTCAGCAGGGCGAAAATCACGTCCTGTTTGCGCGAACGGGCCATGTTTTCGATGCCCATCTGTTCGGCCATTTCCAGCAGATCGGTAATCGGCTTTTGCTTGAGTTCAGTCAGGTTCATAAGGGGAGTGACGTAATCATGTATGAAGGGAGGATTAAGCTTCTGGCTTAATGAAGCCGCGCCGCTAGAAGGCGATAGGATCGCGCACAGATTCTAATTAGGAGTGCGTCGGCGACGGCGTGCAGGGGGCACTGGAGAAGCAGTGCGAGGCCGAATGTAACACTTGCTTTTTTCGACGTCTAGTGGGTTGGAAAAGAAAAGCCCCGGTATTTCCGGGGCTTTTTCACATCACAGGTGGGCGTCGAGGAACGCGGCCAGCTGCGATTTGGACAGTGCGCCGACCTTGGTAGCCTCGACGTTGCCGTTCTTGAACAGCATCAGCGTCGGGATGCCACGCACGCCATGCTTGGCCGGGGTTTCCTGGTTGTCGTCGATGTTCAGCTTGGCGACAGTCAGTTTGCCTTCGTAGGTGGAAGCGATGTCGTCCAGAACCGGAGCGATCATCTTGCATGGACCGCACCATTCAGCCCAGTAGTCGACCAGCACCGGGCCTTGGGCTTGCAGGACTTCGGCCTCGAAGGTGGCGTCGGTGACGTGTTTGATCAGATCGCTGCTCATGGATATCTCCGGGGTCGTAAGCATAAAAACGTGGCCCATCATAGCCGCAGAGGCTGACTACAGGAAGTCACAGACGATTGAGTGTAACTATAGTTGTGCAAGACGCCGCGAATCGAAACTGTCATATGCGTGTCATAACATCGAATGGCACATTGCCCTGCATCAAGCCTTGGCGTGCCACGCGTTGGCGACAGCCCCGTATCGTGTCACGATTGCCAGGTTAACGACCGAGAACATCCAGATCATGCCGCATACCAACGCGAAGAACCTGTCTCTGATCGCCGCCATCGACCTTGGCTCCAACAGTTTTCACATGGTCGTGGCCAAGGCCCACCACACCGAGATCCGCATTCTCGAACGGCTGGGGGAAAAGGTTCAGCTGGCCGCCGGCATCGACGAAGAGCGCAAGCTCAGCGAAGAAGCCATGGAACGGGGCCTCGAATGCCTCAAGCGCTTCGCCCAACTGATCAACGGGCTGCCCGCGGGTGCGGTGCGCATCGTTGGCACCAACGCCCTGCGCGAGGCGCGCAACCGCAACGAATTCATCCAGCGCGCCGAGGCCATTCTCGGGCACCCGGTGGAAGTGATTTCCGGCCGTGAGGAAGCCCGCCTGATCTACCTCGGCGTCTCCCACACCCTGGCCGACAACCCCGGTAAGCGCCTGGTCGCCGACATCGGCGGCGGCAGTACCGAGTTCATCATCGGCCAGCGGTTCGAGCCACTGCTGCGCGAGAGCCTGCAAATGGGCTGCGTCAGCTTCACCCAGCGCTACTTCCGCGACGGCAAGATTACCCCGGCGCGTTATGCCCAGGCCTACACCGCCGCGCGCCTGGAGCTGATGAGCATCGAAAACGCCCTGCACCGCCTGACCTGGGACGAAGCCATCGGTTCGTCCGGCACCATCCGCGCCATCGGCGCAGCTATCAAGGCCAGCGGCCTGGGCAATGGCGAGGTCAACGCCGAAGGGCTGGCGTGGGTCAAACGCAAACTGTTCAAGCTGGGCGAGGTGGACAAGATCGACTTCGAAGGGGTCAAGCCAGACCGCCGCACCATCTTCCCGGCAGGCCTTGCGATTCTCGAGGCCATCTTCGACGCCCTCGAACTGCAACGCATGGACCACTGCGACGGCGCCCTGCGCGAAGGTGTGCTGTTCGACCTGCTCGGCCGCCATCACCACGAAGACGTGCGCGAGCGCACCCTCAACTCCTTGATGGAGCGTTACCACGTCGACCAAGGCCAGGCCGCGCGCGTCGAGCGCAAGGCACTGCACGCGTTCGACCAGGTAGCAAAAGCTTGGAATCTGGAAGAGGGCAATTGGCGCGATCTTCTGGGATGGGCCGCGAAAGTGCACGAAGTTGGGCTGGACATCGCCCACTATCACTACCACAAGCACGGCGCCTACCTGATCGAGCACTCCGACCTGTCGGGCTTTTCCCGTGAGGATCAGCAGATGATGGCCCTGCTGGTACGCGGCCATCGCCGCAACATCCCCAAGGACAAGTTCGCCGAGTTCGGCGATGAAGGCGTGCAGCTGATTCGCCTGTGCGTGCTGCTGCGCTTCGCCATCTTGTTCCACCACATTCGTGGCACGCAGCAAATGCCGAAGGTACAGCTGCAAGCAGGCGACAACAGCCTCGATGTGGTCTTCCCAGAAGGCTGGCTGGAGCAGAACCAGCTGACCCAGGCCGACTTCGCCAACGAGGCGGAGTGGCTGGCCCGGGTCGGCTTCGTCCTCAGCGTACGTTGAGGACCGGGTTGCTCAGGCGCTCCAGCAGGGTCGCCTGGGCACTGCGCGGGTTCTGGTTACCGGTCGGGGTGCTGCGCACGTAGCGCCCATCCGACTGCAGCGTCCAGGCATGGGTGTTGTCGGTCAGGTAGCTTTCCAGCTCTTTCTTCACCCGCAGCAACAGCTTCTTGCCTTCGACCGGGAAGCAGGTCTCGACGCGCTTGTCGAGGTTGCGCTCCATCCAGTCGGCACTGGACAGGTAGATCTGCTCCTCGCCGCCATTGAGGAAGTAGAACACCCGGGTGTGCTCCAGGAAGCGGCCGATGATCGAGCGCACGTGAATGTTGTGCGAAACCCCCGGAATACCTGGCCGCAGGCAGCACATACCGCGCACCACCAGGTCGATGCGCACCCCGGACTGGCTAGCCTTATACAGCGCCTTGATGACCTTGGCATCGGTCAGCGAGTTGAACTTGGCGATGATGTGCGCAGGCTTGCCGTCCAGTGCGAACTGGGTCTCGCGGGCAATCATGTCGAGCATGCCCTTCTTCAGCGTGAAGGGTGCGTGCAGCAGCTTTTTCATGCGCAGGGTCTTGCCCATGCCGATCAGCTGGCTGAACAGCTTGCCGACGTCTTCGGTGAGGGCGTCGTCAGAGGTCAGCAGGCTGTAGTCGGTGTACAGGCGGGCGTTGCCGGCGTGGTAGTTGCCGGTACCCAAGTGCGCATAGCGGACGATTTCGCCCTGCTCACGCCGCAGGATCAGCATCATCTTGGCGTGGGTCTTGAACCCGACCACCCCGTAAATCACCACCGCACCCGCCGCTTGCAGGCGGCTGGCCATCTGCAGGTTGGACTCTTCGTCGAAACGCGCGCGCAATTCGATCACCGCAGTGACTTCCTTGCCGTTACGGGCAGCGTCCACCAACGCGTCGACGATCTCCGAGTTGGCACCGGAGCGATACAGGGTCTGGCGCACGGCCAGCACATGCGGGTCCTTGGCGGCCTGGCGCAGCAGGTCGACCACCGGCGTGAACGATTCGAACGGGTGCATCAGCAGCACGTCCTGCTTACTGATCACGCTGAAGATGTTGTCAGCGTTCTGCAGCAGCTTGGGGATCGCCGGGGTGAACGGCATGTATTGCAGCTGCGGGTGGCTGTCGAGGCCGGTGATGCTGAACAGGCGGGTCAAGTTGACCGGGCCATTGACCTGGTACAGCTCGCTCTCGCTCAGGCTGAACTGCTTGAGCAGGTAGTCCGACAGGTGTTTCGGGCAGGTATCAGCCACCTCAAGCCGCACGGCATCACCGTAACGGCGCGAGAACAGCTCGCCGCGCAGGGCGCGGGCCAAGTCGTCGACTTCTTCGGAGTCCAGCGCCAGGTCGGCGTTTCGGGTCAGGCGGAACTGGTAGCAGCCCTTGACCTTCATGCCCTGGAACAGGTCGTCGGCGTGCGCGTGGATCATCGACGACAGGAACACGTAGTTGGCGCCCGGGCCACCGACTTCTTCAGGCACGCGGATGACCCGCGGCAACAGGCGCGGCGCCGGGATGATCGCCAGGCCCGAGTCGCGGCCGAAGGCATCGACGCCTTCGAGCTCAACGATGAAGTTGAGGCTCTTGTTCACCAGCAAGGGGAACGGGTGCGTCGGGTCGAGGCCGATCGGGGTGATGATCGGCGCGATCTCGTCACGGAAGAAGCGCCGCACCCAGGTCTTGAGCTTGGGCGTCCAGTGACGGCGACGGATGAAGCGGATGTGGTGTTTTTCAAGCTCTGGCAGCAGCACGTCGTTGAGGATCGCGTACTGGCGATCCACCTCGGTGTGCACCAGCTCGCTGATGCGCGCCAGCGCCTGGTGCGGCTGCAAGCCGTCGGCCCCGGCCTGTTCGCGGGCGAAATTGATCTGCTTCTTCAGGCCGGCGACGCGGATCTCGAAGAATTCGTCGAGGTTGCTGGAGAAGATCAGCAGGAATTTCAGACGCTCGAGCAGCGGGTAGCTCTCGTCCAGTGCCTGCTCCAGCACCCGAATGTTGAACTGCAGTTGCGACAGCTCGCGATGAATGTACAGGCTGCTGTCGTCAAGGCCCGGGACGGTGATCGCCGGTGCCGGCGCGGGGGCCGGTGCCGCGGCCTCGACCACAGGCTCGGGCTCTGGCTCTGGCGCCGGCGGCAGGTCTGGCGGGGTTTGCACCATCTCTTCGGGGACTGCCTGGGCGTCCTTGATCGCGACAGGGGTGAGCACTTCATTATTCATCTGGACGTTCCTGGAGGACGTTAACGCCCTATCATCAATTGAGCGGGACGATAAGCGGCCATTATGACGCCTGTGTTACACCCACTGGCAAGCCTGCGACTTGTGGCCGAAGGCATTGTCCTTGTAGGAATTGTTCACGTCGAGACACATTTGGACACTTTCATCCACGCGCGCGAAGGGGTAGGCTGCGCGTTCATTTCGCCAGCACCTCAGAAAATGCTTCAACAATTCCTGCAGGATTTCGGCTACTTCGCCCTTTTTCTAGGCACCTTCTTTGAAGGCGAGACCATCCTGGTGCTTGCGGGTTTCCTCGCGTTCCGCGGTTACATGGACATCAAGCTGGTGTGCCTGGTGGCCTTCTTCGGCAGCTATGCCGGCGATCAGCTGTGGTACTTCATGGGCCGTCGCCATGGGCGCAAGATCCTGGCACGCAAACCGCGCTGGCAGGCCATGGGTGATCGGGCGCTGGACCACATCCGCCGCCACCCCGACATCTGGGTGCTGAGCTTCCGCTTCGTCTATGGGCTGCGCACGGTCATGCCGGTGGCCATTGGCCTGTCGGGCTATCCGCCGCGCCGCTACCTGCTGCTCAACGGCCTCGGTGCCGCCATCTGGGCGCTGGCCCTGGGCGCAGCGGCCTACCACTTCGGCGCCATCCTCGAAGGCTTGCTGGGCAATGTGAAGAAGTACGAGCTATGGGTGCTCGGCGGCCTGTTGTTGCTCGGTGTCCTGCTCTGGCTGCGCCGGCGCTTCCGCACCCTGCGCGCGGAGCGCAAGGCGGCGGCACTGGCTCAGGCCCCAGAGGCTGAGCAGGCTGTAAGCCAGGAGCAGGACCCACCCAAGCGGCGTGATCACCGCTAAGCCCAGCGCGCCAGCCAGGTACAGCGCTGGCACATTCGACAGCAACCGCGCCCACTCCAGGCGCACGGCCCAGGGCCGGTTCTCTAGCAGCGCGCCGAGCACGAACAGGCCCAAGGCCATGACCGACCAGCCCAGTATCAGGGCGGCGGCAGGCACGCGCTCCGCGGCCTCCATCAAATAGCTGCCCAAGGCCACATAGACGACGAACTGCGCCGCTACATAGGCCTGCTGCGCCCGCCCCAGGGCAACCTCGAACTTGCGAAACAGCGCCAGGTCCGGCTTGGCCTGCGGGTAACGCGCCGCGACATCGGCCGGGCGCCAGCCCGTGGGCATGAACCAGATCCGCCATTTGTCCCACACGCTGCGCGTGCGCCGGGCATCACGCCACAGCTGGGCGTAGAACTGCAGGTTGGCCCACAGCGGGTTCCAGCTGGCCAGTGGGGTGGTCACGCCGAACACCACGGGCTCGGCCGGGTCCTCTTCCTTGAACGTTCCGAACAGGCGGTCCCAGAGAATGAACACGCCGCCGTAATTGCGATCCAAGTAAACAGGATTTTGCGCATGGTGGACGCGATGGTTGGATGGCGTGATGAAGATCCACTCAAGCCAACCGAGTTTGGCAATGTGCCGGGTATGCACCCAGAACTGGTACAGCAGGTTCAGCGACGCCACGGTGATGAACACCAGGGGCGGCACGCCGATCAGCGCCAATGGCAGGTAGAAGATCCACGAAAAGATGAAGCCGCTGCTGGTCTGGCGCAGCGCCGTGGTGAGGTTGTACTCCTCGCTCTGATGGTGCACCGAATGGGCCGCCCACAGCACGTTGCGTTCGTGCCCCAGGCGGTGCAGCCAGTAGTAGCAGAGGTCGTACAGGACGAACGCCAGCACCCACACCCACCACGCTTGCTGGGGCAAGCGCAGCAGCGCCAGATGCTCCCAGGCCAAGGCATAGGTCAGCAGCCCGACCCCTTTGGTCAACAGGCCAGTGCTGGTCGACAAGGCGCCTGTACTCAGGCTGTTGATCGCGTCGGCCAAGGTGTAATTACGCTGGCCACGCACGCGGTCAGCCACCAGTTCAACGGCGATCAATACGAAGAAGAACGGCACGGCCAGCAGTATCAGGTCCATGGTGACGACCTCAGGCGTTATCTACAAAGATTAGGCCGCGACCGCGGGAATCCCTATGGCTACATCTGCCAAACTAGAGGACATTTAGCGCCTCGACACTGGAGTAATGAGCATGACGAAAAAAGTAGCGGTGATACTTTCCGGCTGTGGCGTCTATGACGGCGCCGAAATCCACGAAAGCGTGATCACCCTGCTGCGCCTCGACCAGCGCGGGGCGCAGGTGCAGTGCTTTGCGCCGAACATCGCGCAGATGCATGTGATCAATCACCTGACCGGCGAAGAAATGCCCGAGTCGCGCAACGTGCTGGTGGAATCGGCGCGTATTGCCCGTGGCGAGGTCAAGGACATCCGCGAAGCCAATGCCGAAGACTTCGATGCACTGATTGTGCCCGGTGGTTTCGGGGCGGCGAAAAACCTCTCGAACTTTGCCGTCGAAGGCACCAACTGCAGCGTCAACCCAGACGTACTGGCCCTGGCCGAAGCCTTTGCCGATGCCTGCAAGCCGGTTGGGCTGATCTGCATCTCGCCAGCACTGGCGGCGAAGATTTACGGCCCAGGCGTGGTCTGCACCATCGGCAACGATGCCGGCACGGCTGCTGCGGTGGAGAAGATGGGTGGCAAGCATGAAGAGTGCGATGTGCACGACATCGTTGAAGACACCCAGCGCAAGCTGGTGACGACCCCGGCCTACATGGTTGCGAAGTCGATCAGCGAAGCGGCCGGTGGGATCTACAAGCTGGTAGACCGGGTGCTGGAGCTGACCCACGAGGGCGACCAATAACCCAAGCCTGCCCTGCCTTTGTAGGAGCGGCCTTGCGTCGCGAAAGGGCTGCGCAGCGGCCCCGGCAATCTATGCCTGATGCGCAGATCGTGGGGCCTTGCGCAGCACAAGGCTGCTCCTACAAAAGCCGTGGACGTCAGGTGGGCTTGGACAAGCGCGCGATAATCCGGTCCAGCGCATTGGCGAATGCCTGCTTCTCGCGCTCGCCATAAGGCGCCTGCCCTCCCCCAACCTGCCCTTGCTCGCGCAAATCGGTGAACAGGTTGCGCGTCGCCAGCCGGTCACCCATGTTGCGCTCGTCAAACTCGCGCCCGCGCGGGTCCAGCGCCGCCACGCCTTTCTTGACCAGCCGATCGGCCAACGGCACGTCGCTGCAGATCACCAATTCACCCGGCGCGGCGTTGTCGACCAAATAGTCGTCGGCCGCATCCATACCGCTGGGTACCACGATCAGCCGCACACAGGCAAAGGCCGGTTTGCTTTGCGCCTGGCCGGCCACCGTCACCACCTCGAGTTTGCGCTTGAGGGCGAACTTGACGATCAAATCCTTTGCCGCCTTGGGGCAAGCGTCGGCATCGATCCATACACGCATCCGTAAACACCTCTAAATCAGCGAGACTACGCTCATGCAGCCCATCATGCCCGAAGCGGGCTGAAAGCTGGAGTCGGCGGGTTTCACCCACACGCAAGGACGCTGGAAAAATGACGCCAACAAATCGATTTAGCGCTTATCCGACTGGTTCACTCAGGCTAAACTCGCCGCAGCCCTACTGGCCTGCCACGAGCGCGCAATGAACCACCCCCAAGAAATCCGCCCAGACCTGGACGAAGGCATCGACCGGAAAGTTCTGGCGACCTTGCGTGCGCGCTTTCTGACACTCAACCAGGGTCGCCTGCAACGTGCGATGGAGGGGCTGTCGACGCGCCAGCAACAGGTACTGACGCTGTTGCCGCTGCTGTTCCACGTCAACCACCCACTGCTGCCCGGCTATGTCTCGAGCAGTACGCCCGCCGGGGTGGCCGGTTTCGAGCCTGCCGACGACCTGGTCGCCGAAGCGCAACGGCTGGCACGCTCGTTTGCCTACAAGGCCCGCCAGGGGCAGGCAGCGCGCCCAATCCATGGCGTGTTCCTGATGGGCAGCCTGGGCTCGCTGGCCCAGGCCGAACAAAGCGACATGGACTTGTGGGTCTGCCATGCGCCAGGCCTGGGTGATGACCTGCTGAACGAGCTGCGCCGCAAATGCCAACTGCTGGAAACCTGGGCCGCCAGCCTAGGCGCCGAAGCACACTTCTTCCTCATCGACCCGCAAGGCTTTGCGCAAGGCGAGCGGGACGGCCAGCTTGGTTCCGACGACTGCGGCACCACCCAGCATTACCTGCTGCTCGACGAGTTCTACCGCACCGCCATCTGGCTGGCTGGGCGCACGCCGCTGTGGTGGCTGGTGCCGGTCTACGAAGAGCACAACTACAGTGCCTATACCCAGACCTTGCTCAGCAAGCGCTTCATCCGCAGCCAGGACGTGCTCGACCTCGGCAACCTGGCGCATATCCCCCCCGGCGAGTTCGTGGGTGCTGGGCTGTGGCAACTGTTCAAAGGCATCGACTCGCCCTACAAATCGCTGCTCAAACTGCTGCTGACCGAAGCCTACGCCAGCGAGCACCCCGCCGTGCGCTGCCTGAGCCTGGACTACAAGCATGCGGTGTTCGCCAACCAGCTCGACCTCGACGAGCTGGACCCTTACGTGATGGTCTATCGGCGCATCGAGCACTATCTGCGGCAACGCGGCGAAACGGCGCGCCTTGAGCTGGTCAGGCGCAGCCTGTACCTGAAGGTCAACAAGAAACTCAGCGGCCAGGTGCGCGCCAACGGTTGGCAGCGCCAATTGCTGCAGCGCCTGGCGGACGAATGGGGTTGGGACGAGCGCCAGCTGGCCCTGCTCGACAGCCGCAGCCAATGGAAGGTTGGCCAAGTCGCGGTCGAACGCCGCGAGCTGGTGGCTGAGCTGAACCACAGCTACCGCTTCCTCAGCCAGTTCGCCCAGACCCGCAACGCCAGCAGCCGCGCCGACCAGCGTGACCTCAATGTGCTGGGCCGGCGCCTGTACGCCGCCTTCGAGCGCCGTGCCGGCAAGACCGAGGTGATCAACCCAGGGATCGCCCCGGACCTCGCAGAAGGCACCCTCACCCTGGTCCAGGCCCCCAACCGCAAAGAGCCGGGCAGCCACCACTGGGAGCTTTACACCGGCAACCTGAGCACGCACGAGGTCACGCATTTCAGCCCGATCAAACGCTGCCGCGAGCTGCTCGAACTGCTGACCTGGGCCCATCGCAATGGCGTCATCGACAGCAGTACACGCTTCGCCGTGCACCCTGGCGCCAGTGACCTGCGCGAGCTCGAGCTGTTCAACCTGCTGGGCAGCTTGCAGCAGACCCTCGACCTGCCGCTGCCGACCGTCAGCGAAGTCCGCCTGCTGCAACCCAGTGTGGCCGACGAAATCCTGTTGCTGATCAACGTCGGCATCGACCCGCTGCGCCAGCACCGCGACCTGAACATCCTGATGACCACCGAGCGCACCGACTCGCTGAGCTACGCCGGCGTGCGCGAAAACCTGGTGCTGACGCTGGACCAGGTCACCCTCAACAGCTGGAATGAAGTGCTGGTGCAGCGCTACGACGGCGAGCACGCATTGCTGCGCTGCCTGCGCGACTACCTCAACAGCCTCGGCCAGCGCGGCCACCGCCCCCGGCTACGGGTACGCTGCTTCTGCCACAACCGCGCCCAGGCCATCGAGCAGCGGGTCGAGGAGGTTTTCGCCACGGTGCAACAGTTGCTCGACCAGGGGGCGAACTACCGCTACCTGCTGCAGGTAGCCCAGCACACCCATGTGCTGGAGCTACTGCCCGGCCAGGTAAGCCTGGCGACCCTGGCTGACCACCAGGCGCTGCTGGACTACCTGAGTGAAGAACGCAGCCGCTACAGCCCGCTGCACCTGGACGCCAATGCCCTGCAGGACCACGACCTGGCACTGGTGCTGGAGCAGGGGCGGCCCGCGTGCATCCAAGTGTTCTATCGCCTGCAAGGCGCCTGGGCCGATCTGTATGTGCTGGATGAGTACAACGCGCTGTGGCAACAGCGCCTGCCATTGCAGGATGAAGCCCATCTGCTGCTGCCACTGCAACGCTTCCTGCGTTCGGTGCTGATGCGCCGCGATACTCAACTGCCGCTGGACGCCCTGCGCCCCGCTTCGCTGGATATCCACTATGGGCAGTTGTTGCCGTCAGGCCCGGGCAGGGCGCGCAGCATCGAGCCACGGCTGGTGCCTGTCGAGGGCAGCGGCCAGCCGTACTATGAGGTTCAGGCGATTATCCAGGGCGGTGCCGCGGGCGCCGTGACGGTCACCTTGTACTGTGACCAGCAGGAGTTCTCCGAGCTGGACCATGGCGACCAGCTGTACGCCGTGGTCGCCCGGCAGATCATCGGGCAACGCCGCAGCGCCGGTCATTACCGCTGCTACATTACCGACCTGGATTTGTCCGAGCTGCTGGGTGATGAGCTGGGCGCGACCGTTTTGTACCTGCGTTATAAGCGGGAGCTGGAACAGGCGCTGAATGAGGGGCTAGAGCAGTTGCAGGCAGCGGTCGAGGGATGAACCAGTGGGGCCGCGTTGTACCCCTATTTACTGGGCATGCGCGAACATTGTGGGAGCGGCCTTGTGCCGCGATGGGCCGCAAAGCGGCCCCCAAAAGGCTCACAGGTCAAAATCACCCGCCGCTTCTGGCTGGTACTCGACTTCCAGCAGCTTCAGCTTGAGGGTCTTGCCGCCCGGCGCCGGCCAGTCGATCTGCTCACCGACCGAAAGGCCCAGCAAGGCACAACCAATCGGCGCCAGGATCGACACCTTGCCTTCCGGCCCAGCATCCTTCGGGTACACCAGGGTCAAGTGGTAGTCCTTGCCGCTGGCCTCTTCACGGCAGTGCACGCGCGAGTTCATGGTCACCACCCCGGCCGGGACGTCCTCGTGACCGACCACCTGTTCGGCGCGGTCAAGCTCGTCCTGCAGGGCGAGCACACCCGGCGTACTTTCGTCGAGGCTGTCGATCAGACGCTCGAGACGTTGTACGTCCAATCGGGTGAGGATGAGGGAAGGCTTGGTGCTCATGATCCAGTCAGACTCCTTTGAACAGGCAATTTTCGTCGGGCAAATAAAGCAAAACCCCGCCCAAGGGCGGGGTTTATGATGACTTTGGCGTCACCGACGCAGAACCTGACACTACCACAGCCGGGCAAATACTCAAGCCCGTGCGCGCAAGGCCTCGGCTTCGCGGCAGATCTGCCGGCGCCGCTCGTCGTCTGCAGACCGCCATTCGCGGATGTGCTCCACAGGGCGGTGGCAGCCGGTGCAGACACGCTGCTCATTCAGGCGGCAGACGCTGATGCACGGAGATTTCACGGCCGTGCTGACATTGCTGTAGAGCGGCTTGGGCGGCCGCGGCTGCTCACTCATCTCAGATCTCGTCGAAGTCCAGCTTCTCGCCGGCCCGCTCCCAGACGATGCGCTCCAGCATCTCGCCGAGCAGCTCTTCGCTCTTCTCGCAGATCCACTTCTTGCTCTCTTCGTCGTAGTCGAAGTGGAAGCCACCCGACTTGTCCGCCAGCCACAACTGGCGCAGGGGCTCCTGGCGGCTGAAGATCAACTGGCTGCCGTTGTCGAACTTGATGGTCAGGACACCGGCGGAGTTCTCCATGTCCAGGTCCATGCCGCTCTCGTCGAACAGGTCTTCCAGGGCCTGTTGGGTCGCGTCGACCAGATCATGGAAACGCGCTTCGCTCAAACTCATTGCAGGAACCTCGAAATTGGCTGCGTTACAGGCAAGCCGGGCAAGATACGGGCGCTTGCCGCCGAATGCAAAGATTAGCCATTGCAGGCGGCAAGAATAGCCCGCCCGGCGGACCGGCTCTTGCATAGGCAATCCGCCGGTCGCTCGGTATACTCGGGCGCAATACTGCATATTTCAAAGGATTTCACCCATGAAGCGCCTGATTTCCTCGCTCGCGGCGCTGGTCGCGGTTGCCTGCCTCGTTTCGGCCTGCGGTCAGAAGGGCCCCCTGTACCTGCCGGAAGACGGCAAGGACGGCAAGGGCAGCCAGAAGTCGCATCAGCACAAGCACGCTCCGGCGGTACAGCCGCAAGAAGAGCAGCCTATCCAGCCCGAGCAAACGCCAGAGCAGTAAGGAAATCAGATGAACGCTTTCAATTACCGCGACGGTGAACTGTTCGCGGAAGGTGTGGCCCTGTCGGCCATCGCCGAACGTTTCGGCACCCCGACCTACGTGTACTCGCGTGCCCACATCGAAGCCCAGTACCGCAGCTATACCGACGCGCTGCAAGGCGTCGAACACCTGGTGTGCTTTGCAGTCAAGGCCAACTCCAACCTCGGTGTGCTGAACGTGCTGGCCCGTATGGGCGCAGGCTTCGACATCGTTTCCGGCGGTGAGCTGGAGCGCGTACTGGCCGCTGGCGGCCGCGCTGATCGTGTGGTGTTCTCCGGTGTCGGCAAGACCCGCGAAGACATGCGCCGCGCGCTGGAAGTCGGCGTGCACTGCTTCAACGTCGAATCCACCGACGAGCTTGAGCGCCTGCAAGTGGTGGCCGCCGAGATGGGCAAGGTTGCCCCGGTCTCGCTGCGGGTCAACCCGGACGTCGACGCCGGCACCCACCCGTACATCTCCACCGGCCTCAAAGAAAACAAATTCGGCATCGCCATCGCCGACGCCGAAGCCATCTACGTGCGTGCCGCCCAACTGCCAAACCTGGACGTGGTCGGTGTCGACTGCCACATCGGTTCGCAGTTGACCACCGTCGAGCCGTTCCTCGATGCCCTCGACCGCCTGCTGGACCTGGTCGACCGCCTGGCCGACTGCGGCATCCACCTGCGCCACCTCGACCTGGGTGGCGGCGTTGGCGTGCGCTACCGCGATGAAGAGCCGCCTTTGGTGGCCGACTACATCAAGGCCATCCGCGCGCGCGTCGGCGACCGCGACCTGGCCCTGGTCTTCGAGCCGGGCCGCTACATCGTGGCCAACGCCGGTGTTCTGCTGACCCGCGTCGAGTACCTCAAGCACACCGAACACAAAGACTTCGCCATCATCGATGCGGCGATGAACGACCTGATCCGGCCGGCCCTGTACCAGGCCTGGATGGGCGTCAGCGCGGTCACCCCACGCGAAGGCCAAGGCCGCGCCTACGACCTGGTCGGGCCGATCTGCGAAACCGGCGACTTCATTGCCAAGGAGCGCGAGCTGAACCTGGCCGAAGGCGATCTGCTGGCTGTGCAGTCTGCCGGCGCCTATGGTTTTGTCATGAGCTCGAACTACAACACCCGTGGCCGTTGCGCCGAAATCCTGGTCGACGGTGACCAGGCGTTCGAAGTACGCCGCCGCGAAACCGTCGCCGAACTGTATGCTGGCGAAAGCCTGCTGCCGGAGTGAGCCCATGCTGCTGCGTTTCACCAAGATGCATGGGCTGGGCAATGACTTCATGGTCCTCGACCTGGTCAGCCAACACGCACACATCCAGCCCAAGCATGCCAAGCAATGGGGCGACCGCCACACCGGCATCGGCTTCGACCAGCTGCTGATCGTCGAGGCACCGAACAATCCAGAAGTGGACTTCCGCTACCGGATCTTCAATGCCGACGGCTCCGAAGTCGAACAGTGCGGCAACGGTGCGCGCTGCTTTGCCCGCTTCGTGCTGGACAAGCGCCTGACCGCGAAAAAGCGCATCCGCGTCGAAACCAAGAGCGGCATCATCGAGCTGGACGTGCAGAACGACGGCCAGGTGAGTGTCGACATGGGCCCGCCGCGCCTGGTGCCGGCCGAAATCCCCTTCGTCGCCGACGAGCAGGCACTGAGTTACCCACTGGAAGTCGACGGCGAGGTTCACGCCATTGCCGCTGTGTCCATGGGCAACCCACATGCCGTGTTGCGCGTCGATGACGTGCATACCGCGCCTGTACATGCCCTGGGCCCGAAGATCGAAAACCATCCGCGCTTCCCGCAGCGGGTCAACGCTGGCTTCATCCAGGTCATCGACCGTCACCGTGCCAACCTGCGGGTCTGGGAACGCGGTGCCGGCGAGACCCAGGCCTGCGGCACCGGCGCTTGCGCTGCGGCCGTGGCGGCTATCAGCCAAGGCTGGATGGACTCACCGGTAACCCTCGACCTGCCGGGTGGCCGCCTGCACATCGAATGGGCCGGCCCCGGCAAGCCCGTGTTGATGACCGGCCCGGCCGTACGCGTCTACGAAGGACAGGTTCGTCTCTAAGCGAGTAACCGCCATGACCGATCAGCCCAAGGTTGTACCCCAGCAGTCCACCGAGCTTGATGCCGAGGCGGTGGTCGCGTACCTGCGCGCCCACCCGACCTTCTTCGCCGAGCACGACGAACTGCTGGTCGAGCAGCGCATCCCCCACCAGCGTGGCGACAGCGTGTCGCTGGTGGAGCGCCAGCTCAAGCTGCTGCGCGACCGCAACATCGAGATGCGCCATCGCCTGTCGCAACTGATGGACGTGGCGCGAGACAACGACCGGCTGTTCGACAAGACCCGCCGGCTGATCCTCGACCTGCTCGATGCAGGCAGCCTGGAAGAAGTGGTGATGGCGGTCGAAGACAGCCTGCGCCAGGAGTTTCAGGTGCCCTTCGTCAGCCTGATCCTGTTCGGCGATAACGTCGCGCCAGTGGGCCGCTGGGTCAGCAACGCCGAGGCGCACCAAGCCATCGGCGGCCTGCTGGGGGGCGGCAAAACGGTCAGCGGCAACCTGCGCGACCATGAGCTGGCGTTCCTGTTCGGTGAAGATCAGCGCCTCGAAGTCGGCTCCAGCGCCGTTGCCGCCCTCGAATACCAAGGGCTGCACGGCGTGCTGGCGATTGGCAGCCGCGACCCGCAACACTACAAGAGCAGCGTCGGCACCCTGTTCCTCGGCTACATTGCCGAGGTGCTGGGCCGTGTCGTGCCGCGCGTTACCCAGACCCTGCGTCCGGTGCGCTGATGGAACGCCAGCTGGAGGCTTATTGCGCACACCTGCGCAATGAGCGCCAGGTGTCCGAGCACACCCTGCTGGCTTACCGCCGTGACCTCGACAAGGTCATTGCCTACTGCAACGATCAGGGCATCGCCGGCTGGCAAGCGCTGCAAATCCAGCAGCTACGCCAGTTGATCGCCCGCCAGCACCACCAAGGCCAATCCTCGCGCAGCCTGGCGCGCCTGCTGTCGGCCGTGCGCGGCTTGTACCGATACCTGAACCGTGAAGGGCTGTGCCAGCACGACCCGGCCAGCGGCCTGTCTGCGCCCAAGGGCGAGCGCCGCCTGCCCAAGACGCTGGATACCGACCGCGCCCTGCAACTGCTCGACGGCGGCGTCGACGACGACTTCATTGCCCGACGTGACCAGGCCATACTCGAACTGTTCTATTCGTCAGGCCTGCGCCTGTCCGAACTGGCTGGCCTCGACCTCGAATACCTCGACCTTGCCGGCGGGCTGGTGCAGGTGCTGGGCAAGGGTGGCAAGGCGCGCGTACTGCCTGTCGGCCGTAAAGCCCGCGAGGCCCTGCAGGCGTGGTTGCGCCTGCGCGGCATCGGCGGCCCACGCGACAGCGCCGTGTTCATCACGCGCCAAGGCAATCGCTTGAGCCCACGGGCTATCCAGATGCGGGTCAAGGTCGCCGGCGAGCGTGAGCTGGGCCAGCACCTGCACCCGCACATGCTTCGCCATTCTTTCGCCAGCCATCTGCTGGAATCGTCCCAGGACCTGCGTGCGGTGCAAGAGATGCTCGGCCATGCCGACATCAGCACCACGCAAATCTACACCCACCTGGACTTCCAGCACCTGGCCGCGGTGTACGACAGCGCCCACCCCCGGGCCAAACGCAGCAAAGGCACAGACTCATGAGCATCAAGCTGATCACCTTCGACCTCGATGACACCCTGTGGGACACCGCGCCGGTGATTGCCAGCGCTGAAGTGGTCCTGCGCGACTGGCTCGAAGCCAACGCGCCGATCCTCGGCGGCGTGCCGGTCGAACACCTGTTCGCCATTCGCGAGCGCCTGGTGCAGGCCGAGCCCGGCCTCAAGCACCGTATCAGCGCCCTGCGCCGGCGGGTGCTGTTCCATGCCCTGGAAGAGGTCGGCTACAGCGAAAAGCACGCGCAGGCGCTGGCCAACGAAGGCTTTGAAGTGTTCCTGCATGCACGCCACCAGGTGGAAATTTTCCCTGAGGTGCAGCCGGTGCTGGAAATCCTGCGCCACCAGTACACCCTGGGGGTGGTCACCAACGGCAACGCCGATGTGAGCCGCCTGGGCTTGGCGGACTACTTCCGCTTTGCCTTGTGCGCCGAGGACCTGGGCATCGGCAAACCGGACCCGGCACCGTTTCTGGAGGCGCTGAAACGTGGCGAGGTCGAGGCCAGCGCGGCGGTGCATGTGGGTGACCACCCCGGCGATGACATTGCCGGCGCCCAACGGGCCGGGCTGCGGGCCGTGTGGTTCAACCCACAAGGCAAGGCCTGGGTCGGTGAGCGGGCACCCGATGCCGAGATCCAGCGGCTTTCGCAACTGCCTGAGGTAATGGCGCGCTGGCGCTGACAGGGGCCGCTTCGCGGCCCATCGCCGGCAAGCCAGCTCCCACAGGTATGCGCTGCGCCTAAGGTAGCTTTATCCTGGGGGAGCTGGCTTGCCGGCGATAGGGCTCCTAAACCCAACACGCACAAAAAAGCCCGCAGCGACGGCGGGCTTTTTTGTGGGCGACCACTCAGATAGGGCGGCTGCCGTATTTGTTGTCCGGCTTCTTGGGCGGATCGGCGACCACGTTGGCCTCCACTTCCTGCACCTTGCCACCGCGCGAAAGGAACTCTTCCATCGCTTTGGCCAGCGCATCGCGCTCCTTCTGCTTGGCTTCCATGCTCGGCATCTCGTCTACCGAGACAGCGGCCTTGGACTTGCCTTTGGCAGTGGGCGCAGGGCTATCGTCTTCGCCAGCGTCTTCCGCAACGTCGTCAGCCGCTGCTTCGAGACCCTCATCAGCCTCATCATCGTCGCCTACTTCGAGGTCGTCGTTTTCCAGATCATCGTCGCTCATGTTCTACCTCATGACTTGCGAAAAGCAGGTTGGTTATAGACCAGTGCAGCCGTAGACCGGCAGCCACCAGTGAAAATTCAACTGGCCGTGGGTTGGCCACTGCCTTGGGCATCCACCTCCTGATGGGAGGGTCGTACCCTGCAGGCCCTGCTCCTGGCAGGACCTGACGAAATCCTTGAGCCACCTGCTGGCCACGCGCTAATGGCAAGCCTAGCAAAGGCTGGGGAAGCGTGCGGACTGCATGTCAAACACCCTTCGGCGCGCATTCTAGCGCGCCCGTGGAAAAAGCAAAGCTCCATAAACGCTCGGCATCTTGTAAGTTTTCTGCCTACGTCGCGAACGTGACGGATAAACCGTTTGCCGTGCGGGAAATGGCAAAAATCAGACGAAAAAATGCCCGGCGAACCGGGCAAGTTTTTACCGCGTCGCAGTTACAGGTTGTAGCCGCGTTCGTTGTGCTGAGCCAGGTCGAGGCCGACCGACTCTTCTTCTTCGTTGACCCGCAGGCCCATCACCAGGTCCAGCACCTTGAGGATCACGTAGGTGACGATGGCGGTGTAGACCACGGTGAAAATCACGCCTTTGGCCTGGATCCAGACCTGCATGCCGATATCGGTGACCGTGCCGAAGCCGCCCAGGGCCGGTGCGGCGAACACACCGGTAAGGATAGCGCCGACGATACCGCCGATACCGTGTACGCCGAAGGCATCCAGCGAATCGTCATAGCCCAGCTTGCGCTTCAAGCTAGTGGCGCAGAAGTAGCAGATCACACCCGAAGCCAGGCCGATCACCAGGGCGCCCATCGGGCCCACGGTGCCTGCGGCAGGCGTGATTGCGACCAGGCCGGCGACCACACCCGAGGCGATGCCCAGGGCACTCGGCTTGCCGTGGCCAAGCCACTCGGCAAACATCCAGCCCAAGGCCGCAGCGGCGGTGGCGATCTGGGTCACCAGCATGGCCATGCCAGCCGTGCCGTTGGCGGCGGCGGCAGAACCTGCGTTGAAGCCGAACCAGCCGATCCACAGCATCGCTGCGCCCATCAGGGTGTAGCCCAGGTTGTGCGGGGCCATCGGCGTGGTCGGGTAGCCTTTGCGCTTGCCCAGCACCAGGCAGCACACCAGGCCAGCGATACCTGCGTTGATGTGCACCACGGTGCCGCCGGCGAAGTCCAGCACGCCCCAGTCCCACATCAGCGCGCCATCACCGCTCCACACCATGTGCGCGATCGGTGCGTACACCAGGGTGAACCAGATGCCCATGAATACCAGCATCGCGGAGAACTTCATGCGTTCGGCGAAGGCACCGACGATCAGCGCCGGCGTGATGATGGCGAAGGTCATCTGGAAGGTGATGAATACCGCCTCAGGGAACAACGCGGTGGCCGAAGTCAGGCTGTCGGGCGTGACGCCGCTGAGAAACGCCTTGGAGAAGCCACCGACGAAGGAATTGAAGTTGAGCACGCCCTTTTCCATACCACTGGTATCGAAGGCCATGCTGTAGCCGTAGACGACCCAGAGAATGCTCATCAGACCGGTGATCGCGAAGCACTGCATCATCACCGAAAGCACGTTCTTGGAACGCACCATGCCGCCATAGAACAGGGCCAGGCCCGGGATGGTCATGAACAGCACCAGCGCCGTAGCGGTCAACATCCAGGCGGTGTCGCCGGAGTTCAGCGCTGGGGCAGCTTCCTCTGCCAGGGCGAGCCCGGGCATTACGAGGGACAATAGGGCTCCTAGCCCTGCGATCTTACGCAGAGTCATGTTGTTTTCTCCTGGGGCGTTGGGTTTGGTGAGGCTTTTTTTGTTACTTAGATCGCGTCGGTATCGGTTTCGCCGGTACGGATGCGGATCGCCTGCTCCAGATTCACCACGAAGATCTTGCCGTCACCGATCTTGCCGGTGTTGGCTGCCTTGGTGATGGCTTCGATTACCCGATCAAGGTCCTTGTCGTCGATGGCGACGTCGATCTTCACCTTGGGCAGGAAGTCGACCACGTATTCAGCACCGCGATACAACTCGGTGTGGCCCTTCTGCCGACCGAAGCCTTTGACTTCAGTGACGGTGATGCCCTGCACGCCGATTTCCGACAGTGACTCGCGCACGTCGTCCAGCTTGAACGGCTTGATGATGGCTGTGACTAGCTTCATGAAACTCTCTCCCGATTTGGTGGACTTGCCCCAGGAAAACAAACCCGTCTCAAGTCTAAGCGCAGCGGTTGGCTTTGTAACGCGTCGTCGGCATCCGGCTCCGCGTGCGCACTGCCTGGTCACAAGGAACTGCATCAGTGCATGGCTCGTACAGGTCATTGCAGAAACCTTGCCAGTTCCACTAAAACGCCGGAAAACAGCGAGTTGCACGAAATAGTCGGGATTGGCCAGTCGCCAGCATTGAAAAGATGCACGATTTCGGTGCGCGCCGGCTTGGCCCACTGCGCGAAAAATGTGCAGTGCACACTGCTTGCTCACTGGCCAAACCGCGTTTTGCTGCGTGTTACACTGCGGGTCATTTTTCAGTTTCAGTGGACAGCCGAACATGCTCGCGCCCAAAGCCCTTCTCGATGCCCTGAGCGACCAGGCCTCACGCCTGTTCAGCAGCGATACCGCCCAGCCCCGCGCCGAACTGGAAAGCCAGTTCAAAGTGCTGATGCAGGGTGCCTTCAGCAAGCTGGACCTGGTCAGCCGCGACGAATTCGACAGCCAGATGGTCGTGCTGGCCCGTACCCGCGCCCGCCTGGAGGCCCTGGAGAAGCAGGTCGCTGAGCTGGAAGCGCGGATGGCGCCGCCCAGCGAATAAGGCTCAGGCGGAGGCCTGCAATCGATCCTCGCGCCGATTACCTGGTTTCGGCGGTAACTCGCTGGCGTGCAGTGTGCCGCGGAACAGCGTCGCGCCGCACAAGGTGAACAGCGTCTTCACCCGGTTGTGCGAGTTGAGTATCTCGGCCTGGATATGTTCGATGTCGTTATCAGCCGGCTGCAATGCGACCGCACGGTTGATCCACTCGATGGCGGCGAAGCGGCTTTGCTTGCGCGTGCCCTGCCCTTGCATCCAGGCCAGCCCTAGTTCAGCACTGGCGCGAGCGGCAATACCGGCGTCCGGGTGTTCGACCAGCGCCTGCAAGTAGTCGACGGCTTCGGCCTGTTCCTGCGGTTCGCCGAACTGACGCAGCAGAATACCCAGCTGCAGACGCGCACTGGCAGCGGTCTGCAAATCGCCCAACGCATCGTTCAACAATCGCCTGACGGCCAGCATGGCACTGCGCTCATTCAAGGCTTCTGCGCTTTGCATGCGACGGCAGGCCAATGTGTACTTCGCCTGCTTGCAACCGGTCTCTACCGCGCGCAACAACCAATAGTCGGCAGCACTCGCGTCCAGGTACTGCGCGGGGGTGTTGGGCAGCGCGCCTCGGTGCAGGTCATGAAGGCTAAGGGCAGCCTCTGGCAGGCTCAGCTCGGCACAGCGTTCATAAAGGTAGAACGCTGCCTCGTGCTGGTTGGCAGCCCAGAGCAGGCGTGGCACTTCAAGCACGTCCAAACCCGGCCCTTGGCGGCCACATTGGCGCTTTACTGCAGCCAGTGACCACACACGTGCCTGCTCGTACGAGCACTGAAAACCCCACAGCCCAAACGCATGCCCAACCGCCCGCAACGCACAGGCGGCGGGGTGCGAGCGGCTCGCGCAGAGCTGCTCGATAGTGATACGAAAGGCCTGCTGGTCATCCTTCACTGCGTGGAACAGCATGACGCAGACAAAACTACGGAAGGGCTGGCCGATGCCCGGGACGAACCCAAGGTCAGGGTAAAGATTTACACTGACGGCAAAATCGCGCAGGGCGCCGGCGTAATCCTGCTGAGCACAACCACGCAAAGCACCACGCCAGGCCAGCAAGGTGGCACGCTCCCTGGGCCTGAGTGCTCGCAGCGACCATGCCTTGAAGACCTGCAGCCACACAGCGATCGACTGTGACTGGCCGGCATGCGGCAGTTCGAGCTGGTCCTCGATAGCCAGCCAGCGCAGTGCATTACGCTGTTCCTCGGGCCAACGCTCACACAGCGGCCCAATGGCCAGGGCGTCGATCGCGGCGTCACTGCCTCCCCAGCAGGGCAACAGGTAGGTTGCATAAGCCTGAATCGCTTCGAAACAGCCGGGGAATGCGCCAAGTGCTTGATGCAGCCAATAGTGCTGGACGTTTTCTCGCCCCTGCTCGGCCCGCTCGCACAGGCACGCCGGTAAGGCCTGAGGCAGTTCGGCCAGAGGTAGCAGGCCGTATTTCACCAGCAGCGGCGCTGCAGCCTCTTGCACCTCCACGTCGGCCTGAGCACAGGGGCTGAAGCGCACCGGCTGGCCGTCGAACAGGCCCAGCAACCAGCCTGGCTCCGCGAAATGCGCGCTGATCTTCAGCATGCCGATCGCCGCTGCCACGGGTTGGTTTGAGCGCCCCATGGCACGCAGCAGGTGCGCCACGCCAATCTCGCAAACCTGTTCCGCCGCCAGCCGACGCTCGGCGCTGATGGGCTCGGTGTTGGCAGACTCGCGGATATGGCAGGCCCGGCTGAAACAATGAAAGCCCATCACCACCTGAGGGTGATAGGCCTTGGGGCAGGCATCGATCCAGGCCTTGAGGATCTGCGTCAGGGCCTTGTCACCCTGGCTGTCCCAATCGACCAGCATGTATCCTTCGACGGCCTCCAGGTAGGCCGGGAACTCGCCGGGCGGCGACTGCCGCCAGCGCACTTCGAGGATGTCGAAGAAGCGGTTGAGTTCAACGAATGCACTGGCCTGCACCAGTTCACGGATTGCCTGGCGAGTGCGAGTGAGCGTTTGCACGGGGCAATACCTCAAGTCCATTTGTAGGAAGTTGTGTTGCCATCCCATGGCAATCACAGTAGCCCTTCAACACTAAGCCATACCCTGGATCTGCGCAAAAATAATTGGATCCATTTGTGTCGAATTCTAAGAAAACCCAGGGGAAATACCTGACCTGAAAAACCAGGACGCACACTTATTGCGCTGATCCTGGCTGCCGCCGCTAAGCTTGCCCAAGCCTCGCCCAGCTCAGCCTGCAGCCACCGACGGACAGCTGCATCACAGCGCCCAAATCATCTAGCGTTTCGTTTATTTCGACTATTGCCTGTTTCGTTTGTTTCGAATATAAATCGGATACCTGTCGTATCAGCCGCCGGGGATTCCTATTAGCTACTGGAGAACACCGATGACCACCGCCGACTTCGCCCGAACCATCCTTCCAGATGAAAAAGCGATCGCTGCGGCCACTGAGTCAAGTCGCCAGATTGCCGCTTTCGTCTCAACGAAGCTGGATACTCAGCGCATTGAGCTCGTAGATGAAAACCAGCAGCGCCAGACCGTTGAACTGCCGACTTTCGCGCTCAGACTGCTCGGCGACATCCTCAACGAACTGGCCTCGGGCAACACCGTTAAGGTGGTGCCTATCCATGCAGAACTTACCACTCAAGAAGGCGCCGACCTGCTCAACGTCTCACGTCCTCATCTGGTCAAGCTGCTGGATGAAGGGCTAATCCCGCACACCAAAACCGGGAGCCACCGCCGCATAAAATTCACCGATCTTATGGCTTACAAAGCCGATCGTGATAAAGCGAGCCAGGCCGCCATGGAAGAACTGGCGGCACAAGCTCAAGCACTTAATATGGGGTATTGATGAGGCACTCACCCTTTACCGTCATTTATGACGCCTGCGTTCTATATCCAGCGCCCTTACGTGATCTGCTGATGCATCTGGCGCTGACGGGTGTGTTTCGCGCTCGCTGGTCCGAGCAAATTCACGATGAGTGGACGCGCAATGTGTTGAAAAACCGCCCTGACGTATCGCCGACACAACTTCATCGCACAGTCGCATTCATGAATCAGGCTATTCCTGACTCCTTGGTGAACGACTATGAGCCGTTGATACATGGGCTGGACCTTCCTGACGAAGACGATCGACACGTCTTGGCGGCAGCAATCAAATGCGGCGCCACGGTGATCGTCACGTACAACCTCAAAGATTTCCCGTCCGAAATCTTGAAACGTTTTGAGATCGAGGCATTGCATCCCGATGTGTTCCTTTCCGACATTTGGGACCTTGACCAAGCAGCCGTGCTCGAGGCCGTCCAGAAGCAGCGCGCGGCACTTAAAAACCCTGTTTACACCCCCCGCGAACTAATGGATTCGCTCCTCAAACAGCGACTCCCAGAGATCGTCAAGCTTCTCTCGAACTACGAACTGCTGATCTGACCATACTGGCCAGGTGCATCCGTCCAACCCTCGCCTGCGACCGCTTCACAATGAGCCTGAAAAACCCCGACGCACACTTATTGCGCTGATCCTGGCTGTCACCGCTAAGCTTGCCCAAGCCGCAGGAAGCGGCCCCATTCCGCGACAATGGAGCGTCCATGTCACTTGCTCTCGTCCACAGCCGCGCCCAGGTCGGCGTGCAGGCACCGGCGGTCAGCGTCGAAACCCACCTGGCCAACGGCCTTCCCCACCTGACCCTGGTCGGCCTGCCCGAAACCACGGTCAAGGAAAGCAAAGACCGGGTCCGCAGTGCCATCGTCAATTCCAGCCTGGATTACCCAGCCAGGCGCATCACGCAAAACCTGGCGCCTGCCGACCTGCCCAAGGATGGCGGGCGTTATGACCTGGCCATTGCCTTGGGCATCCTCGCCGCGAGCGGGCAGGTGCCGGTGGCCACCCTCTGCGACATCGAATGCCTTGGCGAACTGGCGCTGTCCGGCCAGTTGCGCCCCGTGCAGGGCGTGCTACCGGCGGCGCTGGCGGCACGGGAAGCAGGCCGGGCGCTGGTAGTCCCGCGGGAGAACGCCGAGGAAGCAAGCCTGGCAGGCGGGCTGGTGGTGTATGCCGTCGGGCACCTGCTGGAGCTGGTCGCCCACCTGAACGGCCAAGTGCCCTTGCCGCCGTATGCCGCCAATGGCCTGGTCTTGAACAGCCGGCCCTACCCCGACCTCAGCGAGGTACAGGGCCAAATCGCGGCCAAGCGCGCCTTGCTGCTGGCGGCCGCCGGGGCCCATAACCTGCTGTTTACCGGCCCGCCTGGCACCGGCAAGACCTTGCTTGCCAGCCGCCTGCCAGGGCTGTTGCCGCCACTGGACGAGCGCGAAGCGCTGGAGGTGGCAGCCATTCAGTCAGTCAGCGGCCATGCGCCGTTGAACAGCTGGCCGCAACGCCCGTTGCGCCACCCACACCACTCAGCCTCGGGCCCTGCGCTGGTAGGCGGTAGCAGTCGGCCGCAACCCGGCGAGATCACCTTGGCTCACCATGGTGTGCTGTTTCTCGATGAACTGCCCGAATTTGAGCGGCGTGTGCTGGAGGTATTGCGCGAGCCGCTCGAGTCCGGCGAGATCGTGATTGCAAGGGCCCGGGACAAGGTACGTTTCCCTGCGCGGTTCCAGTTGGTGGCCGCGATGAACCCCTGCCCTTGTGGCTATCTGGGCGACCCTACCGGCCGCTGCCGCTGCAGCACCGAACAGATCCAGCGCTATCGCAACAAACTGTCGGGCCCACTGCTGGACCGCATCGACCTGCACCTGACCGTGGCGCGTGAAACCACCACCCTCAACAACCAACCCAGCGGCGAGACCAGCGCCGCTGTCGCCGAACGGGTGGCCGAAGCACGCGAGCTGCAGCAACGCCGACAAGGGTGCGCAAATGCCTTTCTCGACCTCAACGGCTTGCGCCGCCATTGCCCGCTGGAGGCGGCGGACCAAGCCTGGCTGGAGACAGCCTGCGAGCGGTTGACCCTGTCGTTGCGCGCGGCCCATCGGCTGCTGAAAGTGGCACGCACGCTGGCGGATCTGGAAGGTGTGGCGTCGATTACCAGGGCGCACTTGGCCGAGGCGCTGCAGTATCGGCCTGGGAGCTGATCTGAATCCGCGATTTTGGGGCCGCCTTGCGGCCCATCGCGACGCAAGGCCGCGCCTACACGTACAGCGCCCGCCTCCGCCCGGGGGAGGCTGTGCGGCGTTATCGGTCGACCAACGCCGCCTCAACCGCCGCCAGCAACGCCTCTTCAGAAAACGGCTTGCCCAGGCACGCCACCGCCCCATGGCGCTGCGCAGCCTTCAGCGCCATGTCGTCCCAATGCGCCGACATGCAGACGACCGGCAGCCGCCAGCCCCTGCGCGCCAGCTCACGCAGCACGTCTAGCCCGGAAAGCCCAGGCATCTTCAAGTCCAGCAACGCACACCCGGCCTCGCGCGCCAGCGTCGAGGCCAAGAACTCTTCGCCCGAACCAAACAGCAATGCGCCGAAGCCTGTCGCTCGCAGCAGGTTGGCCAGGCTTTTGCGCACAGACGCATCATCGTCGACGATGCACACCCACGCCCTGTCGCGTTCAACCTTGGGGTTCATGCGGCGCCCTGGCCCTCGGCACGGGCCTCGAGCACGTTGTGCATGGCGACCAGTTCGACCAGCGAGCGGGACTGCATCTTGTTCATGATGTTCTTTTTGTGCACCTTGGTCGTCACCTCGCTGGTGCCAATCTCTTTGGCAATCTGTTTGTGCGACAACCCGCCGACCACCAGCGCGAACACCTGCCGCTCACGTTGGGTCAGGCGCGCGTACTTTTCCCTGACTTGCCGTGTATGCCGCCACGCGCGCCCAGCCGTCAGCGCACGGGCACGCAGCGCCGTCAGCAGGGTCAGCAATTGCGTCTCATCAAAGGGCTTGGTCAGGAACTCCACAGCACCCGCACGCATCGCCTGAACGGTCATGGGAATAGTGCCGTGGCCGGTCATGAACACGATCGGCCAGGGCAGGTCGAGCCGACGCACCATCGCCTGCAGCTCCAAACCGCTGGCCTCAGGCAGGTTCATGTCCAGCAACAGGCAGGCATAAGGCGTGTCGGCATGCGCTTCAAGCAGCGCCTCAGCCGAGGCGTACAGGCGATGCACAATGTCGTGCGAGCGA
This sequence comes from Pseudomonas sp. SWRI50, assembly GCF_014269095.1. NCBI lineage: Bacteria > Pseudomonadati > Pseudomonadota > Gammaproteobacteria > Pseudomonadales > Pseudomonadaceae > Pseudomonas > Pseudomonas sp. SWRI50. The sequence continues at coordinate 85,415 of NZ_JABWRW010000016.1, forward strand.
AAGAGGCGCCCCAAGGCGTTGAGCACCGATGGGTCGTCATCCACCACCAGCACGGGCACCGCTGCGCAATCAGCCGCGGGCTCAGCCGTATCGAGGTCGAAGGCTAGCGAAGCGTTGCTCAAGGGTCTCGCCGGCAGGTCGAGGGCCACTTCAGATGCCAGCCGATAGCCGCGGCGTGGCACGGTCTGGATCAGGCCGCGGTCACCGAACGCCTTGCGCAACAAGGAGATCTGCACCTGCAGGTTGTTGTCTTCGACCACCGTGCCGGCCCACACCTGGCTGAACAGCTCGTCCTTGCCAACCACACGGCCTTTGGCGCGGATCAGTGTTGCCAGCACCTCGAAAGCGCGCCCGCCCAACACGATCGGCTTGCCGTCGAGAAACGCTTCTCGTCGCTCCAGCGACACCTGGGCATTGCCAAATCGGATCATGGTCTTCTCGAGTCTCACGGGTCCGGGCGGTTGCGCAGCCCCGTGCAATCTAGGCCAGCGCCCGCATTCATACAATTATCCCGAGGGATAGGTTGGCCTTGGACTATACAAGCGCCCGCCACGGCCAAGGGGACGATAACGGTCAAGATGGTTCCCGTTCCTGCCAAGCCGTCTGGCCCGCGCATGCGCGGGGGGATCGCTGCGTATACTCGCGCCCTTGGATGTGGTTAGCAGGGGGTGCTTGATGCTCGATGAACGCCTCGCTTACAGGCCCATCGATTATGACCAGTCAATCGACGAGGGCTGGTTGAATCGGTGCGACATCACTCGCCTGGGGCAGGAAGGCGAGCTGACCTACTTCCGCCTGTGTGACCCCGGCACGGGGCAGGCCTGGATCGCTGTGCGGGCCCCGATCGAATCCCCTGCTGCCTGCCAGCGCCTGGAGCGCGATTATCGCCTGCGCCTCGACCCGGAGTGGGCGGTGATGCCCTCGGCCTACGTGCGTTCGGCTGAAGGGCCGCTGCTGGTGTATCCGGGCGGCCGCTCGGTCGCCGACCTCATCGCTCAAGGCCCGGCAGCGCTCCCCGGCTTCCTCGACATCGCCGTCAAAGCCGCATCAGCATTGGCGCTGGCACACGCTGCCAACGTACTGCACGGTGCCTTGCAACCCGCGCATATCTGCGTGCAGCACGCGCAGCGGGTGAGGCTTGGCGGGTTTCGCGCGGATGCGCACGCGCTCATCAGCGAGCAAGGCGCCCCCATTGGCAACTGGTCCTACCTGGCGCCGGAACAGATCTGCCCCCTCGGCTCCAGCAGCGACCAACGCAGCGATATCTATGCGCTGGGTGCCATCCTGTACCAGCTTTTGCTGGGCGAGTTGCCGCTCGCCGGGCGCGACACACTGCACTGGCGCCAGCTGCATGCCGGCGTGCAGCCACGGGCGGCCATCGAGGTCGACAACCGCGTGCCGCAGCCGCTCAGCCGCATCCTCGCCAAGGCCCTGGCCAAAGAGCCCGATGCCCGCTACCAGACCGCCCGTGCGCTGGCGGTGGACTTTGCTCACTGCCAGCGGCAGTGGCTGGCGGCCCAGGCCATCGAAGATTTCGAGCCTGGCAGCGCTGACCCCCTTTCGCCCAACCACGAACGCCTTTATGGCCGCACAGCCGAGCAGAAGGTCATCACCCTGCTGCTCAAGGCATTGCGCCGCGACAGCGCGCCCCAGGCCCTGTTCATCAAGGGCGCTACCGGCATGGGCAAGTCCAGCCTGGTACAGGCAGCGCTCAAGGGCGGCGCCGAGGGTTATTGGGCCAGCGGCAAGTGCAACAGCCTGGAACGGGCGGTGCCCTATGGGCCCTGGATCGAGATTCTCGGTTCGCTGACCACCCAATTGCTGGCCAAGAACCGCGATGACCTTGACGCGTTACGCCGTGAAATTCTGCGGCGCATCAAAGGCCGCGGCCGTTTGCTGGGCAAGCTGGCCCCAGACTTGAAGCTGGTGATCGGGCCCATGGCCGAGTTCCCGGAAAAGCCCACACGGCTGGCCTTGCAGAAAGAGCTGCGAGCGATCGTCGAATTCCTGCAGGTGTTCAGCCGCCCCGGGCGACCATTGGCGCTGTTTCTCGATGACATGCAGTGGGCTGACGACGCCACGCTGCACTTGCTTGATGAGCTGCTGGAGCAAGCGCCCAGCAACCTGCTGTTGATCTTCGCCCGGCGCAGCGATGCACCACCCGGCAGCAAGCCCTTGGTTACCCCCGCGTCCATCCGTAGCACCACCCTAGACCTACGCCCCCTCACCGTGGGCGCCGTGATGGAGATGATCAGCGAGCGCTACCACGCCGCGCCTGACGCTGCCTTGCAGCTCGCCGAGCTGGTGCATGCGAAGACCGCTGGCAACCCGTTCTTCATCCACCAGATCCTCGGGGCGATGGTCGAGGACCAGTTGTTCACCTTCGACACCCAGACCATGCGCTGGTCGTGGTCGCTGCCAGCAGTAGCGCAACACCGCTATGCCGACAACGTCGCCGACCTGATGGTCCATCGCCTGGCACGCCTGCCTGAAGCCCAGCGCACTGTGCTGCGCTTTGCCAGCGCCGCGGGTGGCCGATGCGACGAACGCCTGCTGCGCCGCATGCTGCCACTGCCCGCCGAGCAACTGGCCGAACAGCTCAAGGCATTGATTGGCGCGGGCTTCCTGCTGCCGGGGCACAAGGCGCTGGTGTTCTCGCATGATCGCGTACTGGACGCCGCCTACGCACTCACCCCATCGCGCGAGCGGCCGGCGCTGCACGCGCATATTGCCCAAACCATGCGGGCGGCCTGGCAAACGGCTCAACACGACGCGGTGTTCGAAATCGCCAACCAGGTGCAGTTGGCCAGCCCGCATGCATTTGCTGCCAGCGACTGCGAAGGGTTTCTGGTGCTGCTGCAGGAGGCCGCGTTGCGGGCGCGCGACAATGCCGCCTATGAGCAGGCCGCCGGCTACCTGCAGGCGGCCGACGAACTGCTGCGCCTCGGCATCACGCTCGGCAGCCAGGCGAACCACGCCTTTACCATCGCCTGCCTGGCCGCAGAGTGCGACATGCAACTGTCACGCATGCCACAAGCCGAAGTTCGCATCCTCGAATGCCACCAGCGTGCGCTATCGGCGCTCGACAAGGCCCGGGTATGCAAGCTTGAAGCACGCCTGCATACCTTGCGTTCGGACTACCCAGCCGCCATCGCCTGCGCCATCGGCGGCCTTGAGCTGTTGGGCATCACGCTTGCCCAGGGCATCCACCCCGAGCAAGTCGAGGCAGCCTATGGCCGTGTCCACGCCCTGATCGAGAACAAGGGCCGTCATTGCCTGGAATCGTTGCCCAGGGCCGATTCGGAAGACGCGGCGGTGGCAATCGCGCTGCTGGCGACCCTTTCATCATCGTTCTTCGTCAAGGACGACCTCTGCTTCCTGCACCTGGCCAAGATCATGGAGCTGTCATTGCTCCACGGCGTCGCCCCCGGCAGTACTTATGGCCTGGCCTGGTTCGGCGTGATGGCGGCCGAGCGCTTTGCCGCCTACCATGACGGCCATGCTTACTGCCTGGCGGCGCTCAAGCTGATCGAGCGGCACGGTTTCGAGGCCGACTTGACCAGCGCCCTGCTCGCCCTCGACCAGGTCAGCGCCTGGACGGCGCCGATGGAGTTTGCCCGGCGCACGGCACTGGAAGCGGTCGAATCGCCGCGCCTGAGCGGCGACCTGGCGATGGCCTGCTATGCCCGCAATCACCTGGTTTCCGACTCACTGTTCATGGGCCAACCCTTGCAGGAAGTCAGCGGCGAAGTGGAGCAAGGGTTGGGCACCGTTCGCGGCTACGGCTACAGCGATGTCGAACACATCCTCTTGGCCCAGCAAGCGTTCGTCGCTGTCATGACCGGCAGCAGTGGCAGAGTCGGCCTTGCGTCGCGCTTGGGGTGCGAAGCGCCTGCCGAAGCCCGCGTGCACAGCATAAAGTCCTGCACCACGCTGTTCTTCAAGCACCTCTACGCCGGCATGTCGGCCTTTTACCTGGGCGATATCAATCAGGCCGTACACCTACTCGCCAGCGCCGGCAGCCATGCCTGGGCCGCCCCTGCACACATCAACCTGGCCGACTACCACCTGTTCCGCGGCCTGACCCTGGGCAGCCCGGAAGCCCCGGGCAGCGCGATGGGCAAATTGGCTGCGCTGCACGAATTGCGCGAGCGCTTTGCTACGTGGGCGAGCTTCAACCCGGTCACCTTCCGCAACAAGCTTCTGCTGATCGAGGGCGTGATCGCCAAGCTCAGCGGCGATGGCCTGGCCGCCATCCGCTGCTTCGACCAGGCCCAGATCGCCGCCACGGCCGCCGGTTTCATCCATGAGCAGGCCCTGGCCCACGAGCAATTGGCTGAAGTGTGCATCCCCAGTGGCTTGATCTCTGGCGCCAACCTGCACCTGCGCATTGCCCGTGACTGCTTCCACATCTGGGGTGCCACGGGCAAGGTGCGCCAGCTCGAAACCCTGCACCCGTTCTTGCGCACCCAGCCCGTGCAGGAAACCTACCGCTCTGCCAGCCAGGCCAGGCTCGACCTGGAAGTCGGCCTGGAAGCCGCGCGCGCGCTGTCCGAAGAGGTATTGCTAGAGGGCCTGATCGAAACCTTGATGGGCCACCTGACCCAGCACTCCGGCGCCGACCACGGTGCCCTGCTGATCGTCAGCGGCGCCGAGTTCCAGATGGCCGCGCTGGCCTACATCGACGATGCCGGTCTGCACGTGCGCATGGACAATTGCCAGAAGTTCCTGACCCAGGCGCCGCTGTCGATCATCAATGCCACCCTGCGCACCAAGAAACCCATGGTGCTGAACGACGCCCTCAGCGACTGCCCAGAAGCGTTTCGCCAGGAGCTGCACGCACGCAACGCCCGCTCGGTGCTGTGCCTGCCGCTGCTGCTGCAGGGTGTGCTGATCGGCCTGGTCTACCTGGAAAACCGCCTGGTGCCGAACCTGTTCGGCAGCCAGCGCCTGGCCATGCTGGAGATTCTCGCTTCGCAGGCTGCGGTATCGCTGCAAACGGCCAAGTTCTATACGCGCCTGGCCGAGGACAACCAGAGCCGCGCGCAGATGGAGGCCGAGCTGCGCCGCTCACGTGCAGAGCTTGCCCGCAGCGCGCACCTGCAGGTGATGAACGAGTTGTCCGCCTCCATCGCCCACGAGATCAGCCAGCCCCTGCTCGGCATCGCCGCCAATGCGGCCGCCAGCCTGCGCTGGCTCAAGCGCGGCCAGCCCGACCTGGAAGAAGCCATCGCCGGCCTGGAAGATATCCGCAACGACAGTGAACGGGCAGCCAACATCGTCCGCGCACTGCGGTCGCTGGCCAAACAGTCGCCGATGCAACTCAAGCCGGTGAAGCTCGATGCGCTGATTCTGGAAGTGGTGCGCCTGACATCCTCGGATGCCTTGAAAGGCGGCGTGAAGGTGCAAACCCGGTTGCAGGCCGCAACGAGCCTCATGGCCGACCCTGTGCAGTTGCAGCAGCTGATCTACAACCTGATCACCAATGCCCTGGAAGCGCTGGCGGGGTTCCGCGACGATGGCCTGTTGCGCATCACGTCTGCCGTGGTCGAGGCGGGGGTGGAGATTTGCGTGGACGACAATGGGCCAGGGATTGCGCCAGAGGAGCTGGAGCGGGTGTTTGGTGCGTTCTACACCACCAAGAGTGGCGGACTGGGGATGGGGCTGGCGATCTGCAGCTCGGTGATTCAGGCCCATGGTGGGCAGTTGCAGGCTCAGGTTTCGGAGTTGGGCGGGTGCCGGATCAGGTTGACGGTGCCGGTTCGGGCGGATGATTGACCTGTTTTAGCCTATCCGCGAATGGCTGCGCAGCAGCTCCAACCCAACATCGAAATATTTTGGGAAACATCCCACGTAGATAGCGGACGGCATCACCGCGCAAATTCAGGTCCCTGAGAACAGACTGGGCGTCCGGAAATTCTTCAGGAGTACTTGGATGCGCCATTCTATAGTTGACTTGAAAAGTGTAAGGCGTGGCCTTACGATCAGTTCTCTATGATCAAGAGTTTCAGGCAACTGGCGTCTTGTGTTCCGCTTCGTTGGTACCGACGTGGAACTTGTCGATTATCTGGACTACCACTAGGAAGCTGAAACCCATGCCTATGTATGATCCACCCCATCCCGGTGAGTCTCTGCGCGAAGACGTTTTGCCTGCTATAGGCATGAGTGTCTCGGGGCTTGCACGCCATCTCGGCTATTCGCGGGGGCAACTGTCCACCGTACTCAATGGGCGTGCCGCCCTATCTGCGGACCTGGCTTATCGTCTTGAACTGGCGGGCCTCGGCGATGCGCGGCAGTACCTTGCCGAACAGGCGGCTTATGATCTCTGGCAAGCCGCGAACCGTGAGCACCCCCAGATTACGCGGCTGGTGTTTGCCTGAAACTCAATCCGCATCCGAATCAAACAACCGCTCCAACTCCACCCGCGCTTCCTTCGCCGTCTGCATCACCTTGGCCCGGTCATCGCGCACCTGCCCCTGCGCCTCCAGCACTTCTTCGTCATGCTGGGTGAACCGCGCAATACGGTCCGCCGCTTGTTCGTCACTCAACCCTAACCCCACCAGCGCACGGCGGGTCAGCTCCAGGCTTGAGTAGAACGTCTCGCGAATGGGCTCGGCACCCACGTCCACCAGCTTGTGCACATGCTGGCGGTTTCGTGCCCGGGCCAGCACTTTCAGGTGCGGGTACAGGCGCTTGACCCGCTCCGCCGTGCGGGTGGTGACTTCCGGGTCGTCGGTGGTGATCACGAAGTATTCCGCCTCGCCCACCTTGGCCGCATGCAGCACTTCGGGGCGCAGGGGGTCGCCGTAGAACACTGGGGCCTGCTCGAACATGCGGGTCATCTCGATGGCGTCCACCGAGGTTTCCAGGGCGATGAAGGGGATCTTCTGGGCACGCAGGATGCGCGAGACGATCTGCCCCATGCGGCCCATGCCTACGATCACCACGCGCGGTGCATCGGTCTGGATCTGCTTGTACTGTTCGGGCACTTCACGCTGCGGTTGCGGGCGCTTGAGGGCACGGGCGCAGCCGAGCATCAACAGGGGCGTGATGGCCATCGACAAGGTGATGGTCATCATCAGCAGGTCGTAGGTCTGGGTGTCGAACAAGCCTTGGTCCTTGCCCAGCTTGAACACAACGAAGGCGAACTCGCCACCCGCCGCCAGCACCATGCCCAAGCGCAGGGCGCTGGCGCTATTGAGGCCGCCGGCGAGCCGGCCGACCACTATCAGCAAGGTCAGCTTGACCGCGATCAGCAGCAGGGTCAGGCCCAGCAGCACCAGCGGCATTTCCAGCAGCAGGCTGAGGTTGGCGCCCATGCCGACACTGATGAAGAACAGCCCCAGCAACAGCCCTTTGAACGGTTCGATCTGCGATTCCAGCTCATGCCGGTACTCCGAGTCGGCCAGCAACAGGCCGGCCAGGAATGCACCCAAGGCCATGGAGATACCGGCCTCTTCCATCAGCCAGGCGGTGCCGATCACCACCAGCAGTGCGGTGGCGGTTGAAACTTCTGGCAGGCCGGTGCGAGCGACGATGCGGAACACCGGGCGCAGTAAGTAGCGGCCGCCCACGATGACCACGGCGATGCTGGCGAACACCTTCAGTGCATGTTCAAGGTTGTCACCGTGGCCGGTATCCGGGCCACTGGCGGCCAGCAGCGGGACCAGGGCAATCAGCGGAATGGCAGCGATGTCCTGGAACAGCAGGATGGCGAACGCCAGGCGACCGTGCGGCGCGTTGAGCTGCTTGCTTTCGGCCAGGCTCTGCAGGCCCAGGGCGGTGGATGACAGCGCCAGGCCCAGGCCCAGCACCAAGGCGGCGGCCAGTGACTGGGCGAAGCCGAACAGGGCGATGGCGCCAATCACTGCGCCGGTCAGCAGTACCTGCGCAGCGCCCACGCCGAACACCGACTTGCGCATCAGCCACAAACGCTTGGGCGACAGTTCCAGGCCGATGATGAACAACAGCAGCACCACGCCCAGTTCCGAGATGTGCGCGACGCTTTCGGTATCGCGGATCAGCCCCAGTGCCTGCGGGCCGATGGCCACGCCGGCCAGCAGGTAGCCGATCACGGCGCCCAGTTGCAGGCGCTTGGCCAGGGGAACAGCAAGGACCGCAGCGAGCAGGAAGATCACCGCGGTTTGCAGAAGGCTGCCTTCGTGTGGCATTGGCTCGTACTCCATGAGCTGCCGGGGCAGCGTTGAACAATGTGGCCGGCAATTCTGGGCATTGTGCGGGTGTCAGACAATCCGGCTTGCAGGAGAAACATTGTCCCGCTTAACAAGACAATCAGCTGATCGCACGCGCATCGGCTCAGCTTTCGCCAAACTGCGCCCGGTACTGTGCTGGCGTCATGCCGATGCGCTCGCAAAACACCTTGCGCATATGCCGATCACTGCCAAACCCACAGCGGGCCGCCACCACCTTCAACGGCAGGTCGCTGCCTTCGAGCAGTTTGCGCGCCTGGTCGATGCGCGCATTTTGCAGGTACTGCAACGGCGTGATGCCGACCTCACGCTGGAATGTACGGGCAAAGTTGCGGCTGCTCATGGCCACCAGGTCGGCCATTTTCTGCACGGTAAAGGCCTGGTCGATATGGTCGACGATATAGGCCTGCACCCGCGCGGTTGGCGAATCATCACGCGGCACGGCCGCCAGCAACGGCCCATACGGGGTTTGCCCGCCCTGACGATGGCGAGCGACCAGCAGCACCTTGGCCACTTCCAGGGCCAGGGCCTTGCCGTGGTCTTCGGCGACCACGGCCAGCGCCAGGTCGATACCGGCGGTGATGCCGCCCGAGGTGATCAGGCAGCGGTCGATCACGTAGATCTGTTCGGTCTCGACGTTCGCCTCAGGGAAGGCCCGCGCCAGCCGTTCGACATAGTTCCAGTGGGTGGTGCAGCGATAGCCGCCGAGCAGGCCGGCCCGGCCCAGCAAGAACACGCCGGTGCAGATGGCGCCAAATCGCTTGGCCCCGCGCACGGCCTGTGGCAGCCAGTGCTCAAGGCCCGGCAGAGCGACGTCATAGGCCCCTGGGCCGCCGGGTACCAGCAACAGGTCGACGGCTTCGGGCAGCTCTTCCAGGCGCAGGTCGGCCATCACCCTCAGCCCGCATGAGCCGCGCACCATACCCTGGCCTTCGGCCAAGGTGATCAGCCGGTACTGCCGCTCAGCGGGCAAAAACCGGTTGGCGATGGCAAAGGCGTCCATGGGGCCGGTGACATCCAGCAACAGCACATCATTGAACAGCACCATCGCCACGGTGCGGTGGGCGGGATTTTCCTGCATGCCTCTTTCGCCTTGAATGCGGGCCGCCGGGAGCGGCCTGAAACTGAATACGCGCGCATCTTAAGGTATTGGTATAGCGGTCAGGGCCAGCACTGCACAATTAAGAACTCTTCAGGTTTGGCTCAGGACTTTGTCATGTCGCGGGGGCGAGACTTTCCTCATTGAACAGGAGAGTCGCCATGAGCCCTCTGACGATCCACAGCACCTCACCGGCCCCAGGCGCGCTGACCCCTGCGCGGCTGCGCCAGGCCAAGGAACTGATGCTGCACAGCCCTTTGTCGATCATCGAGATCGCCGGTGTGTGCAACCTGACCCGCAGCCATTTTTCGCGCGCGTTTAAGGTCAACACCGGTTTGTCGCCCCAGGCCTGGCGCCTGCTGGCGCGCATGGAGAAGGCCAAGCGCCTGCTGGCCACCGAGGTGCCGATCACCCATGTCAGCCTCGAATGTGGTTTCTGCGACCAGTCCCATTTCACCCGGGCATTCAGCCGCCTGGTCGGCCAGCCGCCCAAAGCGTGGCGGTTGACCACGCAAGGTGCCGCATCCGGCCCGCATTCTTAAGCGCCCTTTATCCATTGGTATACCACCTTCGGGTAGTACACCTGAGTTTCACACCCTAAGCCCAATGCAAGGAGTTACCCTCATGAGCCAACCGGATTACAAGCGCCTGAACAAAGACGACGCCGTGGTGTTGCTGGTCGACCACCAGACCGGCCTGATCTCCCTGGTGCAGGACTTCTCGCCCAACGAGTTCAAGAACAACGTACTGGCCCTGGGCGACCTGGCCAAGTTCTTCGGCCTGCCGACCATCCTCACCACCAGCTTCGAACAAGGCCCCAACGGCCCGCTGGTGCCCGAGCTGAAAGAGATGTTCCCGGACGCGCCGTACATTGCCCGCCCTGGCCAGATCAACGCCTGGGACAACGAAGACTTCGTCAAGGCGATCAAGGCGACAGGCCGCAAGCAGCTGATCATCGCCGGCGTGGTCACTGACGTGTGCGTGGCCTTCCCGACCTTGTCGGCGCTGGCTGAAGGCTTCGAGGTGTTCGTGGTGACCGACGCTTCCGGTACCTTCAACGAAACCGTGCAGCAGGCCGCGTGGGTACGCATGACCCAAGCAGGCGCACACATGATGAACTGGTTCTCGGTGGCCTGTGAGCTGCACCGCGACTGGCGCAACGACATCGAAGGGCTGGGCAATCTGCTGTCGCAGCGGATTCCCAACTACCGCAACCTGATGAACAGCTATGCGGCGTTGAGCGCTCGCTGATCCACGCCTGCACAGCGACAAAAAAGCCGGCGCCCTCACAGGGCGCCGGCCTTTTCGTTTGCCACTAGCGGGTGATTACTTACCCGCCGTCAGCGCGTTGTAGCTGGTCATCAAATTCCGATAATCCGGAATGTGGTTGGAGCACAGTGCCGCCAACCCTTCGACGTCATTGCGCCAGTCGCGGTGCAACTCACAGGCCACGCCGAACCAGGTCATCAGCTGCGCACCGGCACGGCTCATGCGGTCATGGGCGGCATCGCGGGTCATTGCATTGAAGGTGCCGGAAGCGTCGGTCACCACGAACACCTCGAACTCTTCTTCCAAGGCTGCCAGCGCCGGGAATGCCACACAGACCTCGGTCACTACACCGGCGATGATCAGCTGCTTCTTGCCAGTGGCCTTCACTGCCTTGACGAAATCTTCGTTGTCCCAGGCGTTGATCTGGCCTGGGCGGGCAATGTACGGAGCCTCTGGGAACAGCGCTTTCAGCTCGGGCACCAGCGGGCCGTTGGGGCCTTGCTCGAAGCTGGTGGTAAGGATGGTTGGCAGGTTGAAGAACTTGGCCAGGTCCGCCAGGGCCAGTACGTTGTTCTTGAATTTGTCCGGCTCGATGTCACGGACCAGGGACAACAGGCCAGCCTGGTGGTCGACCAGCAGCACAGCGGCGTCATCTTTGTTCAGGCGGTTGTAGGTGAATTTGCTCATGGTCCGTGCTCCTAAAAGGTTTTCGATGTTTTCAGTAAGTGGGGTGTTTCGCGTTGATGGGCACAGATTAAATTCATCACCTTTGCTGCGGTAGACTGCGAAAATTGCCTTTAGCGTTCCATTTGGAGAACGATCATTGGAAGACCTCAACTCCCTCTACTACTTCACCCAAGTCGTCGAGCACGGCGGCTTCGCCCCGGCCGGGCGGGCGCTGGACATGCCCAAGTCAAAACTCAGCCGGCGCATTGCCGACCTTGAGGACCGCCTGGGCGTGCGCCTGCTGCACCGCACCAGCCGGCACTGCTCGTTGACCGAAATTGGCCAGGCCTACTACAACCGCTGCCTGGCCATGCGCGTGGAAGCCGAGGGCGCGGCGGAGATCATCGAGCGCAACCGCAGCGAGCCTCGCGGCCTGGTGCGCATCAGCTGCCCGACCACCCTGCTCAACTCCTGGGTCGGGCCAATGCTGACCCGTTACATGCTCAAGTACCCGCAGGTGGAGCTGTTCATCGAAAGCACCAACCGCCGCGTCGACCTGCTGCACGAAGGCTTCGACGTCGCGCTGCGCGTGCGCTTTCCGCCACTGGAAAACACCGACATGGTGATGAAGGTGCTGAGCAACAGCACCCAGTGCCTGGTGGGGCATCCGCAGTACCTGGCGCAACTGCCCGAAGGCTTCGACCCGCAGCTGCTTGGCACGCTGCCCAGCGTGCATTGGGGCAGCGCCCAGCGTGAGTACCAATGGGAGCTGTTCCAGGGCGAGGACATGAGCCGCAGCATCGTGATCCCCCACACGCCGCGCATGGTCACCGACGACCTGTTCGCGCTGCGGCATTTTGTAGTGGCCGGGGTTGGCATCGCGCACTTGCCACGGGTCGCCGTGCGCGAAGACTTGGCCGAGGGCCGGCTGGTGGAGTTGCTGCCGGAGTGGCACCCGCGGTGCGGCATCGTGCATGCGATCTTCCCGTCACGGCGCGGGTTGTTGCCGTCGGTGCGGTCGCTGATCGATCACCTGGCCGAGGAGTTCGCGATCAGCGACATGGCCTGAGTCAGTTGCTGTCAGTACCGGCCTCTTCGCGGGCCCAGCGCCCTGGAGACCACGCGGTCCCTGTGGAAGCGGGCTTGCCCCGCGAAGAGGCCAGCACACCCTTACAAGACCTTGGCCTACGCTTGCCTCACAGTCTCGGATCATCCACCCCGGAGCCCTCATGATCCGCGCCAATCACGGACCAGGCCGCGCCCTGCTCGCCTCCCTCGCCCTCTGCCCCGCATTCAGCCAGGCAGATGAACCCGGCTGGTCGCTGCTCAGCCGCAACTACTTCCTGCACAGCGACTTCCGCTCGCCTTCCGGCAGCGGCCAAAACTATCGCCAGGAATGGGCACAAGGCTTCATCGGTGAAATCCGTTCGGGGTTCACCGAAGGCACGGTGGGTGTTGGCATCGACGCGCATGGCTTTCTCGGCCTCAAGCTAGACGGTGGCCGCGGCCATGCCGGTACCGGCTTGCTGCCGCGTGACAGCGGTGGCCGTGCCGAGTCCGACTATTCCAGCGCCGGTGCAGCCCTCAAGCTACGCCTGGGCAATACCCTGCTGCGCTACGGCGAGATGACTGTCGAGACACCGGTGTTCGACACCGGCGACAAACGCCTGCACCCCGAATACGCCACGGGTTGGTTGCTGGAGAACACCGACCTGCCCGATTGGCGCCTGCAGGCGGGCCGCTTCACTGCGTTCAACAACCAGGACAACAGTTCGACCCACGACGATTTCGCCGGCTACGGCGCCACCACCCATGGCCGCGCTATCAGCCTGGCCGGCGCCACGTTCGCCCCCGATGGCCCGTTCGGCGGTACGCTGTACACCAGCCAGCTGCAAGACACCTGGCGCCAGGCCTACCTCAATCTCAACCTGGCCGAGGGCAATTGGCGCCTGGACGGCAACCTCTACAAAACCCGCGATACCGGCAACGCCAGCGCTGGCGCCATCGACACCACCGCCTACAGCCTGGCGGGCAAATACCGCTTCGGTGCCCAGGCGCTGACCCTGGCCTACCAGAAGGTCGAGGGCGATACCCCCTTCGACTTCGTCGGCGGCGACTCCATCTACCTGGCCAACTCGATCAAGTACGCCGACTTCAACGGCCCCGGCGAGCGTTCGTGGCAACTGCGTTACGACCTCGACTTCGCCACCCTCGGCATGCCCGGCCTGAGCCTGATGGGCCGCTATGTCAGCGGCCGCGGTGTCGATGGCACGCATGCCCCGGCAGGTGGCGCCTACACCGCGCAACAGGGCCAGGGCGGGCGCCACTGGGAGCGCGATGTCGACCTCAAGTACGTGGTGCAGTCCGGCGCCGCCAAAGACCTCAGCCTGGCGCTGTCCCACGTCAGCCACCGCGCCAACCAAGCCCAGGCGGGCGATGATATCGACCGCTTCTACGTGATCATCGAATACCCGCTCAAAGGCGGCTTTTGAACAAAAAAGGGGCCTCTACGGGCCCCTTTCCTCATGTCAACTTAGAACGCAAAACACGAACACCCCAACGCCCCCCAGAACCCTTGGAAGTCGTTCACCGGCACGCTGGAATGCCGCGCCTTTTCGTGGCTGTGTGCATGCACCCCACACGGCCCGCTGCACTGGTGCACCGCCGCGGCCAGCGATGGCGTACCCACACGCCAGTGCCCTGGCACCTTGGCCACCGGCGACCATTCCGGCAGTACCGGTACCTGCGGTGGGCCGAGCCTGTCGAACTCGCCAGCAGCGTACACGACCTTGCCGTCAACGATGGTCAGCACCGACTCGATGCCCTTGATCGCTTCTTCCTCAACACTGAAGAAGTCCAGCGACAACGCCGCCAAGTCCGCCAACTGGCCAACCTTGATCTGGCCCTTCTTGCCCTGCTCGCTGGAGAACCAGGCGCTGCCCTGCGTGAACAATTGCAGCGCGGTGTCGCGGCTCAGGCCCTCGGGGTACAGCTCCATGCCGCCGACGGTTTTGCCGCTGACCAGCCAGTACAGCGAAGTCCACGGGTTGTAGCTGGAGACGCGGGTTGCGTCGGTACCGGCCCCAACCGGCACGCCCATGTCGAGCATGCGCTGGATCGGCGGAGTCTGCTCGGCAGCCTTGGCGCCGTAGCGGTCGACGAAGTACTCACCCTGGAAGGCCATGCGGTCCTGGATGGCGATACCGCCGCCCAAGGCGCGCACGCGCTCGATGTTCTGCGGGGTGATGGTCTCGGCGTGGTCGAAGAACCACGGCAGGCCATTGAACGGAATGTCGCGGTTGACCTTCTCGAACACATCCAGCATGCGCGTGATGGATTCGTTGTAGGTGGCGTGCAGGCGGAACGGCCAGCGCTGCTCGACCAGGTGGCGTACCACCGGTTCCAGCTCTTCTTCCATGGTTTGCGGCAGGTCCGGGCGCGGCTCGAGGAAGTCCTCGAAGTCGGCCGCGGAGAACACCAGCATCTCACCCGCGCCGTTATGGCGCAGGAAGTCGGTGCCGCTGTGCAGCTTGACGCTGGAGGTCCACTTCTTGAAGTCGTCGAGTTCTTCCTTGGGCTTCTGGGTGAACAGGTTGTAAGCGATACGCACGGTCAGCTGGTTGTTGTCTGCCAGCTCCTGGATCACCGAGTAATCGTCGGGGAAGTTCTGGTAGCCGCCCCCCGCATCGATGGCGCTGGTCAGGCCCAGGCGGTTGAGCTCACGCATGAACTGGCGGGTCGAGTTGACCTGGTACTCCAGCGGCAGCTTCGGCCCTTTGGCCAGGGTGGCGTAGAGGATCATCGCGTTAGGGCGGGCGATGAGCATGCCGGTCGGCTCGCCGAACTTGTTGCGCTGGATCTCGCCACCCGGCGGGTTCGGCGTGTCCTTGGTGTAACCCACGGCTTTGAGCGCGGCGCGGTTGAGCAGCGCGCGGTCGTACAGGTGCAGCAGGAACACTGGGGTATCGGGCGCGGCCTGGTTGATTTCTTCCAGGGTCGGCATGCGCTTTTCAGCGAACTGGAACTCGTTCCAGCCACCGACCACACGCACCCACTGCGGGGTCGGGGTACGGGCGGCTTGGTCCTTGAGCATGCGCAGGGCATCGGCTACCGAAGGTACGCCTTCCCAGCGCAGCTCCAGGTTGTAGTTCAGGCCACCGCGGATCAGGTGCAGGTGGGAGTCGTTCAGGCCCGGGATGACCGTGCGCTGCTTGAGGTCGATGATCTGCGTGGTGGCGCTTTTGTGGGCCATGGCTTCGGCGTCGCTGCCGACGGCGATGAAGCGGCCGTCCTTGATGGCGACGGCGGTGGCGGTGGGCTTCTCACGGTCGACAGTGTGCAGTTTGCCATTGAACAGAATGAGGTCGGCGGTCATGGAGCCTCCTTGAGTGGATGCATGGGCGGAACCGGCGGAGCCGGCGAAGGGCAATGCGGACCAGAGCGCGCCGGCGGCACCGAGCACGGTGCTGGTGGCGAGGAACTGGCGACGGCTCTTGTCGTTAGGGTCCTGGGACATGGTCTTCTCCGTCTGGGTGCGGCAGCGGCAAGCGCAACTGCGGAGCATGCCGGCTCAAGCCTGGTCAGGGATTGCATGGATGTGCGGTGGGTTGAAGAAGGTTAGCCCTGTTCACGTTTTGTGCTGCCAGGGCCGGCCTCTTCGCGGGCAAGCCCGCTCCCACTGGGGCATCACATGCCCCAAAAGCTGTGTTGATCCTGTGGGAGCGGGTTTACCGGGGCGCCGGACCGCCGCGAATGCCTCACACCGTCATCGCTGGAGGAACGCCAACAAGTCTTCATTCAGCTGCTGCGCATGCGTCACGGCAAACCCATGCGGCGCACCTTCATACACCTTCAGCTCGGCCCCACGAATCAACTCGGCGGCTTTCTTGCCCGTGGTCTCGAACGGCACGATCTGGTCCGCGTCACCGTGAATCACCAAGGTCGGCACCTCGATCTTGGCCATGTCCGGGCGGAAGTCGGTCTTGGAGAACGCGGTGACGCAATCCAGCGTGCCCTTGATCGAGGCCAGCAGCGCGATGTTCAGGGTCTGCGTCAGCACCCCCTGGGACACCTGCTGCCCTTGGTTCAAGCCATAAAACGGCGTGGCAAAATCGGCGATGAACTGCGCCCGGTCGGCACGCAAGCCCGCCTGAATACCCTCGAACACCGCAGCCTCGACCCCCTCAGGGTTGTCATCCCGCTGGCCAAACACCGGCGTCACCGCCCCCAGCAGCACAAGCCCGGCCACCCGCTCGTTACCATGGCGCGCGATGTAGCGGCTGACATCGCCACCGCCCATGGAGAAGCCCACCAAGGTCACTTCACGCAGGTCGAGGTGTTCGATCAGTTGGGCGATGTCATCGGCAAACGTGTCGTAGTCATAGCCATTCCACGGCTGGCTCGACCGGCCGAAACCACGGCGGTCGAAGGCGATGGCGCGGTAGCCACGGCTGGCCAGGAATTCCATCTGCGAATCCCACATGTCGGCGTCCAACGGCCAACCATGGCTGAACAGCACGGGCTTGCCGCTGCCCCAGTCCTTGAAATAGAGCGAAGTGCCATCGCGGGTTACGAGTGTGCTCATATCGGTATCTCCTTGAAAGTCTATGGGGAAGGGGCTGAATCAGCCACGCAGCCAGTTGGCGCAGCGGCGGGTTACCCACGGCATGATGTAGAACACCACGGGCAGGATGACAAACAGGTTGACGATCAGGTTGCCGGTGATCGCGCCGCCCAAGTGCGGAAAGCGCGCGAACAACGGCGCCAGCAGTTGCGGAATGACCATGGTCATCGGGCAGATCACCAGGTAGGTCAGCAACGCTTGCTTCCAGCGCGGCGGTTGTGCCGCCGTGGTGCTCGGTGGGGTGAACCAGAACTCTGGGTCTTCATGAACCTGGGTGTTGTCACCCTCCTCCAGCAGCGGCAGCACCTGGCTGACCAGCGTCTGGCGCTCGGTGGAGTTGACCCAGGCCTGCAGCAGGCTGGCATCGCTGAAGCGCACCACGGTGGTGAAGTGGCGGCCGCCGTTTTCGGGGCGGATCACGTTGACGTCGAGGTGGCCGGGTTGGCGGCGCGCGGCACTGACCGTGTGCTTGAGCCAGTCCTCGTAGCCGGCCAGCGCCTCGGCGCGAACCTTGTGCTGGATGACCAGGGTGACCACG
Organism: Pseudomonas sp. SWRI50; assembly: GCF_014269095.1. Taxonomy (NCBI): domain Bacteria; kingdom Pseudomonadati; phylum Pseudomonadota; class Gammaproteobacteria; order Pseudomonadales; family Pseudomonadaceae; genus Pseudomonas; species Pseudomonas sp. SWRI50. Next base: position 102,820 of record NZ_JABWRW010000016.1, read on the forward strand.
TTGCGGTTGTCTTGGAGTGCGGTGTTCATCGACATTCCTTGGGATGAGCTGGCCCGCACTCACTGTGCAACAGCGAACGGGCGGAGGATTGAATGGGTGTGCTGCCCTTGCCGGGCACCGACGGTCGGTGCCCGGTGCGCGGCGGGTTACTTGCCGGCGTTGAAGGCGTTGTAGCTGGTCATCAGGTTGCGGTAGTCCGGGATGTGGTTGGAGCACAGCGCCGCCAGGCCTTCGACGTCATTGCGCCAGTCGCGGTGCAGCTCACAGGCCACGCCGAACCAGGTCATCAGCTGCGCACCGGCCTGGCTCATGCGGTCATGGGCGGCATCGCGGGTCATCGCATTGAAGGTGCCGGACGCATCGGTTACCACGAACACCTCGAACTCTTCTTCCAAGGCTGTCAGGGCCGGGAAGGCGACGCAGACCTCAGTCACTACACCGGCGATGATCAGCTGCTTCTTGCCGGTCGCCTTTACCGCTTTGACGAAGTCTTCGTTGTCCCAGGCGTTGATCTGGCCTGGGCGGGCGATGTAAGGGGCGTCTGGGAACAGCGCTTTCAATTCAGGCACCAGCGGGCCGTTGGGGCCTTGCTCGAAGCTGGTGGTGAGGATGGTTGGCAGGTTGAAGAACTTGGCCAGGTCGGCCAGGGCCAGCACGTTGTTCTTGAACGCGTCTGGCTCGATGTCGCGGACCAGGGACAGCAGGCCAGCCTGGTGGTCGACCAGCAGCACAGCGGCGTCGTCTTTGTTCAGGCGGTTGTATTTGAATGGGGCCATGGTCGTTGCTCCTAAGGGTTTTGATGTTCAGTAAGTTGGGTGTTTCGCGTTGATGGGAGAAGATTAAAACCATCACCTTTGGAGCGGTAGATAGCGGTTTTTGGCTTTAGCGTTCTGTTTTGTGAACGATTGATTGGCAGGCCTGTAAACCGGCAAGCCGGCTTCATGGACGCTGGGCTTGTTGAAGACCACAAGCCAATTCCTACGCCATGCTTCGTCTGAGGAAAATCCCTACAAGTAGTGTCGATACCGATCTGATTGTTCGTGTTGCCCGTGATACCTAGGCTTGTGGACTTGCCGTCGCTTCAGCAATCGCTAGTCGCCAGGTACTTCTTTGAACCCCCCTATCTCGCCCGCGATAATCACTGAGAAAACGTGTCAGAGCACTTGGTTGGATAGGGGGTTGCCAGACCTCAGGTCTCTTGACCGTGAAATGCGTGCACAAGCCATCGATGAGGTCGCTGCAGCAGGCACCCATGAGGGCGCCATCGAGCGGGTTGCTCACCACCTAGGCTTGAGCAACTCATCGAGCGCCTTTGTGGTCATCAACACACCCTTGGGGGATGTTCAGATTCGACGCAGCTGCATCCATCACATCGTCGAGAAAAGGCAAGATGCGCGGGAGCGCTACATCCAAGTCGCTGTGGATACCCTGACCGGGCCGTTTGAGGTGTGGAGCGTGGCCTATACCAACGACACACATAGGTTGGCATTTATAGGGGTATATGAAGCCAAGCGGCAGATGCTGGCGATCGTTACGCTCGAGAGCGGAAAAATACTGTGGAATTTCATGCAGTGCGACGCGAAAGCACTCAACAAGCACCGCCATGGCGAACTGCTGTACAAGCGCTATGAGTTTCTGCCGGGCAAAGAAAAGGGCCACTGTCACCAGTAGCCCTGAATAGACGCTTGATATTCATATACACACCCTCAAGCCGGGGTGTGGAGGTCTCACCCTGCGCTGATGATTCAGCCATCGACGGGGTTCCTACGCCAGTTACTGCCGCTGAATGGCAACTGGTTTCGCGCTCGGGTAAAACGCTATCACAGTCTTTGAGCAAGTCAACAGCTTTGCGGCAATGCGGGATGTAGTTGGAGCACAGCCCGCGACCCCTTCGACCACAGGGCAACGGCCTTGACCGTCAGATACAACTTACCCGTCCCCCATTGCCTGCCTGCCCAACCTGCTCTATTACTACGCACAGCCCTCCCCTCACCCCCGAGACCACCATGCTGGCTTTCATCCAGTCGTCCCCGTTGTTGCTCGGCACTTCACTGATCCTGCTCGACCTGATTCTCTGGCAACTGATCCCCCTCCAACGCCGGGCCTGGCGTATCGGCTCGCGGCTGGTGATTTTCCTGCTGTTCAGCTGGGTGCTGCTGGCCGCGGGCATGAGCCCTTTGCAGCCGCCGCCATGGCCTGACGATGTGTCGCGCAACCTGATGGCGACAGTGCTGACGATCGGCTGGTGGCTGTTCGGTGCGCGCACGGTGACTGTGGTGTTCGGGCTGTTGCTGGTGGCGCGTGGTAGCCATGGCGGGCGGTTGCTGCAGGATGTGCTGGGGGCGCTGATCTTTTTGGCGGCGGTGGTGGCTGCGGCGGGCTATGTGATGCAACTGCCGGTGAAGGGGCTGCTGGCCACCTCCGGGGTGATGGCCATCGTCATCGGCCTGGCGCTGCAAAGCACCTTGGCCGACGTGTTCAGCGGCATCGTGCTGAACACGACGCGGCCGTACCAGATCGGCGATGCCATCTCCATCGACGGCACCGAAGGCAAGGTGCTGGACATCGACTGGCGTGCCACGCGGCTGCTGACCAGTGCCGGCAGCCTGGCGGTGATCCCCAATTCGGTGGCGGCCAAAGCCAAACTGCTCAACCACAGCCGCCCGCCTGACGTGCATGGGGTGTCGATCAGTGTGGTGGTGCCGGCCAAGGTGCGCCCCAAGCGGGTGTTCGATGCGCTGGAAAAGGCCCTGCAGGGCACGCGCGCGATACTCGCCACGCCCAAGCCCAAGGTCACGGTGAAGGCTTCGACCCTGGAGTCGGTGGAGTACGAAGCCAGTGGCTTCATTGCCGACATGGGCGGCAAGACCGACGCGCGCAATCAGCTGTTCGACCTGGCCCATCGGCACCTGGAGGCCAGTGGCGTGATGTGGAACGTCGACCTGGCCCTGCCGCCGCGCAGCCGCCAACGCGAGGTGCTGGATGAAGTGCGGGTGTTCCGCTCGCTGAGCGATGAAGAGCGCGATGCGCTGAGCCAGCGCATGACGGCCGTGGAATACCTGGCGGACCAAGTGATCCTGGGTGTGGGCGAGCGCTCGGACCACCTGCTGGTGATTGGCAGCGGCGTGGTTTCAGCGTCGATTCGCGATGGTGACAAGCTGCTGGAGGCCGGGCGCATGGGGCCGGGGGAAGTGCTGGGGATCGAGGGCATCATCGACGAAGACGACGGCTTTGCCGAGTTCCGCACGCTGACCAGTTGCGTGCTTTACCGCATCGACAAGGAACAGGTGAAGAGCTGCCTGGTGCAGCGGGGCGAGGTGCAGACGGCGTTGAGCAAGTTGCAGCGGTTCAGGCGGCAGAGCCGGGAGTCGTTGTTGCTGCAGAAGCCGGCCCTGATCAAGAAAGGTGGCTTTCTCAGTTGGTTGCACAAGTAATATTTTTCACTGTGCTGGCCTCTTCGCGGGGCAAGCCCGCTCCCACAGATACATCGCAAAGGTTGAATTCACCGGTGTACTTGTGGGAGCGGGCTTGCCCCGCGAAGAGGCCAGTGGCTACAACACCACCCTCAAGCACTGCCCCGCGTGGTACAGCGAGAACCCGGACTCGTAGAACGCCGTGCGCAGCGACGGGGCGCTCACCCCGGTCATCGGCGAGAACGGAATCGGCAGGCTGTCCGCTTCGCCCTTGAGCAAGAACTCGGCAAACGCTCGCCCGATCACGGTCCCGGTGGTGTTGCCGCGACCGTTGTAACCGGTCACCGCCACCAGCCCCGGCGCCGGCTCGAACAGGCGCATCAGGTGGTCGGGGGTAAAGTCGATGCAGCCGGTCCAGTGCATCTCCCACTCGACCTTGCCCAGCTCAGGGTAGTAATGGCTCTGAATACGGTCAGCCCAGCTGCGCACGAACCAGGCCGGCTTGTTGTCGACCCGGCCCAGGCTGCCGAGCAGCAGGCGGCCCTGGTCGTCGCGGCGGATGCTGCTGAGCACAGTGCGGGTGTCCCAGGAGCCCTGGCCATGCGGCAGCACCTTGTCAGCGGCAGCGCCGTGCAGCGGCTTGGACGCGACCTGGTAGTAGTAACCGCGGAAGAACTGCTTCTGCAGGTTGCTCCAGTCGCCTTCGGTGTAGGCACCGGTGGAAATCACCACCTTGTGGGCGCGCACCGAGCCACGTGCCGTTTTTACGCGCCAGCCATCGCCTTCGCGCTCCAGGCCCTCGACCGAGGACTGCTGGAACACCTTGCCACCCAGGCGCGAAACCGCAGCGGCCAGGCCTTGGGTGTAACCCATGGGGTTGATGGTGCCGGCGCGGCGGTCGAGCAGCGCGGCGGAAATCTTGTCGGTACCGCAGTATTCCTGGCACTGGGCGCCGGTCAGCAGCTCGACGTCAGCACCGCGGCGGCTCCATTGTTCATGGCGGGCTTCGAGGTCGGCAATGCCGGTGGCGTTGTGCGCCATGTGCAGCGTGCCTTTGTGCTGGGCTTGGCAGTCGATGCCCAGGCGCTCGATCATGGCGAATACCTCGCCCGGTGCTTCGCCAAGCACTTTGTTCAAGCGGCTGCCCTGCTTCTGGCCGAGGGTCGCCTCGACGTCGTCGGGGCGGATCCAGGTGCCGGCATTGACCAGGCCGACGTTACGTCCGGAGCCACCGTGGCCGATCTTCCAGGCTTCCAGCAAGATCACCGACTTGCCCTGTTCGAGCAGGTGGATCGCTGCGGACAGGCCGGTGATGCCGCCACCGATGACACAGACATCGGCCTTGTGCTCACCGGCCAGGGCCTGGGCGGCGACGGTCGGTTTGCTGACGAATTCCCACAAGCATTGTTGACGCAGTTCGGACATGGCCGGCTCCAGCAGTGTTGTTCTTATTGCGGGTGCATCTGGTTTTGTTGGGGCCACTTTGCGGCCCATTCGCGGGACAAGCCCGCTCCCACAGGGACCACACAGGCCTGAAAGGCAGCGGGGATCCTGTGGGAGCGGGCTTGCCCCGCGAACCGGGGGCAAAGCCCCCGGCCATGCAGCATCAGTCGAACACGATACCCTGCGCCAGCGGCAGCTCGCGCGAGTAGTTGACGGTGTTGGTCTGACGACGCATGTAGCCTTTCCAGGCATCCGAACCGGATTCACGACCACCGCCGGTTTCTTTTTCGCCACCAAACGCACCGCCGATCTCGGCGCCGCTGGTGCCGATGTTGACGTTGGCGATGCCGCAGTCGCTGCCCGAGGCACTCTGGAAGCGCTCGGCTTCACGGATGTCGGTGGTGAAGATGCACGAGGACAGGCCTTGTGGCACTTCGTTGTTCAGGCGCAGGGCCTCTTCGAAATCATCGTAGGCCAGCACGTAGAGGATCGGCGCGAAAGTCTCGTGGCGAACCACGTCGCTCTGGGCCGGCATCTCGGCGATGGCTGGGGACACGTAGTAGGCGTTCGGGTACTGGTCAGCCAGCTGACGCTCGCCGCCAAACACCTGGCCACCTTCGTCGCGGGCCTTGGCCAGCGCGCCCTGCATGGCGTCGAACGACAGTTTGTCGATCAGCGGGCCCACCAGGTTGTCTTTGCGTGGGTCACCGATACGTACTTTGCCGTAGGCGGCTTTGACGCGGGCAACCACTTCGTCCTTGATCGAGCGGTGCACGATCAGGCGGCGCAGGGTGGTGCAGCGCTGGCCCGCAGTACCCACGGCGGAGAACAGGATGCCGCGCACAGCCAGGTCCAGGTCCGCGCTCGGGGCCAGGATCATGGCGTTGTTGCCGCCCAGTTCGAGAATGCTGCGGCCGAAGCGAGCGGCAACACGTGGGCCGACTTCACGGCCCATGCGGGTGCTGCCCGTGGCGCTGACCAGCGGCACACGTGGGTCATCGACCATCGCTTCGCCCGCTTCACGGCCACCGATGACCAGTTGCGCCAGGCCAGCCGGTGCATCGCCAAAGGCTTTCAGGGCTTTTTCGAACAGCGCCTGGCAGGCCAGGGCGGTCAGTGGGGTCTTTTCCGACGGCTTCCACACCACCGAGTTACCGGCCACCAGGGCCAGCGCGGTGTTCCAGGCCCAGACGGCAACCGGGAAGTTGAAGGCGCTGATCACGCCAACCACGCCCAGCGGGTGCCAGGTTTCACGCATGTGGTGGCCAGGGCGCTCGGAGGCGATGGTCAGGCCGTACAGCTGACGCGACAGGCCGACGGCGAAGTCGCAGATGTCGATCATTTCCTGGACTTCACCCAGGCCTTCCTGGGTGATCTTGCCGGCTTCGATCGAAACCAGTTCGCCGAGGTCGGCCTTGTGTTCACGCAGCACTTCACCGAACAGGCGGACCAGCTCGCCACGGCGTGGGGCCGGCACGGTGCGCCAGGCGTCGAAGGCGCTTTGCGCCTGATCGATGCGGGCGATGGTCTCGGCCTTGCCGAGCAGTTTCACCGAAGCGATCTGGCTGCCGTCGATCGGCGTGTGAACAGGGTAGTCGCCCTGGGTGTAAGCCTCGGCGGCAACGCCAAGGCGCTCGAGCAATCCAGCAACCATTTGTGCATCTCCTACATCGGTGATGGGGTGGAAAAATGATGTGGATCAGTATTAATCCGATCACACCAGTGCAACAAACGACCTTTATTCCGCATATCATTCCGTCAGGTAATGATTTGAGCCGCAGAGACCGCTATGTCCAAACGCCTGGTGCCCTCCATGACCGCCCTGCAGTGCTTTGAAGCTGCAGCCCGTCATTTAAGTTTCACCCGTGCCGCCGAAGAGCTGCACCTGACCCAGAGCGCGGTCAGCAAGCAAGTGGCGCAACTCGAAGACATGCTGCGCCACCACCTGTTCCTGCGCATTCGCCGCCGCCTGCAACTGACGCCAGCGGGCAGCCTTTACCTGGCCGAGGTCAACAAGATCCTCACCCAGGTGGACATGTCGAGCCGCTACGTACTGACCTATGGCGAGCAGACCGAGATATTGAAGGTAGCCACTCAACCGAGTTTTGGCGTGCGCTGGCTGATCCCCCACCTCAAAGGCTTTGGCAAGCGCCACACCAATATCCACCTGGACATCCGTAACGAGATGGAGCCATTCGCTTTGCTGCAAGGCTCGGCGGATGTGGTGTTCTTCTATGGGCAAGGCACCTGGCCGGGGGCGACCTGCGTGGAGCTGTTCCGCGAAGAGGTGGTGCCAGTGTGCGCGCCGGAGCTGTTGGCCGGGCGGGCGCTGGCCGATGCCGGTGAGTTGGCCGAGCTGGTGCTGCTGCAGAGTACGTCGCGGCCAGAGGCGTGGCATGAGTGGTTTCTGGAGCTGGGGCTGCAGAGTGTGAGTGCCTACCATGGGCCGCGGTTCGATACGTTCTATATGGCCTTGAGCGCGGCGCAGGCGGGCTGTGGGGTGGCGCTGGTGCCGCGGTACCTGGTGGCCAAGGAGCTGAATGAAGGGAGCCTGGTCATTGCCTGGAATCATGCGATGAAGAGCACCGGGGCGCATTACCTGGCGTATGCCGAGCATGCGGCGGAGGTGCCGAAGGTGCGGGCGTTGGTGGAGTGGATTCGCGAGCAGTTGTAGGCTCTAGGGCCTCTTCGCGGGTAAACCCGCTCCCACAGGTACTGCACAGCGTTCAAACATTGCACCACCCCTGTGGGAGCGGGTTCACCCGCGAAGGGGCCCTAAGGTCGATCAAAAAAGGAATGACACTCGCACTTTTTTTCGCTTGTGAGGCATGTGCATTCCCAGCTTTCATGTAAGCGTCCGAACCCAACCAGGAAGCTAGCGATGCCCGCCCACGATTTCGTCAGCCCAGACAGCATCCGCGCGCAGTTCTCTGCCGCCATGTCGCTCATGTACAAACAGGAAGTGCCGCTGTATGGCACGCTGCTGGAGCTGGTGAGCGAAATCAACCAGCAGGTGATGACCCAGCAACCAGAGGTGGCCGAAGCGCTGCGCTGGACCGGCGAAATCGAGCGCCTGGACCAGGAACGCCACGGCGCCATCCGCGTCGGCACCGCCGAAGAACTGGCCACCATCGCCAAACTGTTCGCGGTGATGGGCATGGAGCCCGTCGGCTACTACGACCTCAGCTCTGCAGGCGTACCCGTGCACTCCACCGCCTTCCGCGCCGTGCACGAGCAGTCCCTGCATGTCAGCCCGTTCCGGGTGTTCACCTCGCTGCTGCGCCTGGAATTGATCGACAACCCGCAACTGCGCGAACTGGCACAGGGCATCCTGGCCAAACGCAAGATTTTCACCCCGCGCGTACTCGAGCTCATTGCCCAGTGCGAGCGTGACGGCGGCCTCAGCGCAGCCGACGCCGAGGCGTTCGTGCAGGAAGCGCTGCACACCTTCCGCTGGCACCATGACGCCACGGTAACCGCTGAGCAGTACCAGCAACTGCACGACCAGCACCGTCTGATTGCCGATGTGGTGGCCTTCAAGGGCCCGCACATCAACCACCTGACCCCGCGCACCCTGGACATCGACGCGATCCAGGTCGGCATGCCGGCCAAGGGCATTCCACCAAAGGCCGTGGTCGAAGGCCCGCCCACCCGCCGCCACCCAATCCTGCTACGCCAGACCAGCTTCAAGGCGCTGCAGGAAAAAGTCGCCTTCAGCGGCCAGCAAGGCAGCGAGGGCAGCCACACCGCGCGTTTCGGCGAGATCGAACAACGCGGTGCCGCACTGACGCCGAAGGGTCGCCAGCTGTACGACAAACTGCTTGATGCTACCCGCGCCGCCTTGGGCGGTGTGCCAGCCGAAGCCAATGCCGAGCGTTACAGGACGCTGTTGAGCCAGACCTTCGCCGAGTTCCCCGACGACCTGGCGCAGATGCGTGAACAGGGCCTGGCCTACTTCCGTTACTTCGCCACCGAAAAAGGCCTGGCCGCTCGCGATCACAGCGACCGCCCGACCACCCTGCAAGGGCTGATCGATGCGGGGCATGTGCACTTCGAGGCGCTGGTGTACGAAGACTTCCTGCCAGTGAGTGCAGCGGGGATCTTCCAGTCCAACCTGGGCGATGATGCGCAGGCAGAATACGGCAGCAACGCTAACCGTGAGGCGTTCGAAGCTGCATTGGGGCTGAAGGTGCAGGATGAGCTGGCGTTGTATGCGCAGAGCGAGCGCCGCTCGTTGCAGGCGTGTGCACAGGCGCTGAACCTGGGGTCGATGTAAGCCTTAGGGTCGCATTGGGTCGCGCTGCGGCCCAAGCGTCGGCAGGACCTGCACATCTGGCAGGTCCATCGCCGCCACCTCCGCGTGCAAGAATTCGCTCAAGCGCCGCAACCGCTCGCCACCCGGCCGGGTGCGCGGCCACACCAGGTAGTAATCCATGCCGCTGGGCACCGCCGTTGGCCAGGGCAAGCTCAAACGCCCCTGCGCCACATCCTCGGCCACCATCAGCAAATCCCCCATCGATATGCCATAGCCACGCGCCGCTGCGATCATGCCCAACTCCAGGGTATCGAACACCTGGCCGCCCTTGAGCGACACCTTGTCGCTAAGCCCCATGCGTTCCAGCCATTCGCGCCAGTCACGCTTGTCCACGGTCGGGTGCAGCAGTTCGATGCAGGCCAGCCGACGCTCGTCCCACGGCCCATCATCGAGCAGGTCCGGGGCGCCCACCGGGATCAGCAGTTCGGGAAACAACCGGCGCACTTCCCAATGCGCCGGGAACACGCCATCGCTGAGCAACACGGCGCAATCGAAAGGTTCCTGGTTGAAGTCGACATGGTCGACGTCCATCCAGGCACTGGTCAGCTGCACTTCGTTACCGGGCTGCAGGTGACGAAAACGGCTAAGGCGGGCCAGCAACCAGCGCATGGTCAGGGTAGAGGGCGCTTTCATGCGCAAGATGTCATCTTCGCCGCGCAAGGTGTCGCAAGCCCGCTCCAGCGCGGCGAAGCCTTCGCGCACGCCGGGCAGCAACACCCTGGCCGCTTCGGTCAATTGCAAGCTGCGGCCGCTGCGCACGAACAGGCGGCAAGCGAAGTGTTGTTCAAGGGTGCGGATATGGCGGCTGACCGCACTCTGGGTAATCGAAAGCTCTTCGCCGGCACGGGTGAAGGAGCTCAGTCGCGCAGCGGCTTCGAATGCGCGCAAGGCATACAACGGTGGAAGCTGACGAGACATTAGGCACCTGCCATGCGGGCTGGGGAACGGATCGCTGACAGCATAAACACATGAGTCAAACTCATGCCAATGATCGTTTTTATCCTTTTGTGCAAAGCTGACCAAAGCCTCAGAATCGCCCTTCGCTCACGGGATCAGGAAAAGGACCACACGCATGCATGTAGCGCCTACCACCGAACTCAAGGCTTTGCTGCGCCTGGCTGGGCCGCTGATCGCCTCGCAGTTGGCGCACATGCTGATGGTGCTGACCGACACCCTGATGATGGCCCGCATCAGCCCGCAAGCCTTGGCGGGCGGCGGTTTGGGCGCTGCGAGCTACTCGTTCGTGTCGATTTTTTGCCTGGGCGTGATCGCCGCGGTCGGCACGCTGGTGGCCATCCGCAAGGGTGCCAACGACATCGAGGGCGTCACACGCCTGGCACAAAGCGGCCTGTGGCTGGCCTGGGGCCTGGCCCTGGTCGCGGCGCTGGTGCTGTGGAACCTGGAGCCGGTGTTGCTGATGTTTGGCCAACAGCCGGAGAACGTCGCCTCGGCCGCCGAATTCCTCACCCTGCTGCCGCTGGCCCTGCCCAGCTACCTGACCTTCATGGCCCTGCGTGGCTTCACCAGCGCGCTTGGCCGCTCGACGCCGGTGATGGTCATCAGCGTGATAGGCACGGTGCTCAACTACCTGCTCAACGTTGCGTTGATCGAAGGCATGTTCGGCCTGCCCAAGCTGGGCCTGATGGGCATCGGCCTGGTCACAGCCGTGGTGTCGCTGGGCATGGCGATTGCCTTGGCCCTGTACATCCGCTGGCATTCGGCCTATGCCGCCTACCCGCTGCGCCAGGGCCTGTCACGCCCTTCCCTGCCGGCCCTGCGCGAGCTGTGGCGGCTGGGCCTGCCGATTGGCGGCACGTACATGGTGGAGGTCGGCCTGTTCGCCTTTGCCGCACTGTGCATGGGCGTGCTCGGCAGCACGGAGCTGGCGGCGCATCAGATCGCGCTGCAGATCGTTTCCACGGCGTTCATGGTGCCCACCGGGCTGTCTTATGCCGTGACCATGCGCGTGGGCTTGTACTACGGCGGCGGCAACCTGCTCGCGGCCCGCAGCGCAGGCCGGGTGGGGATCGGTTTTGGCGGGATGATCATGTTCGCCTTCGCCGCGCTGTTCTGGCTGTTGCCGGATGCCCTGGTGGGGTTGTTCATCGACCGCAACGACCCCGCGTTCGCGGCCATCTACCAACTGGCCGTGCAGCTGGTGATGGTCGCGGCCTGGTTCGAGCTGTTCGACGGCATGCAGACCATCGCCATGGGCTCGATCCGTGGGCTGAAGGATGCCAAGACCACCTTCCTGATAGGCCTGTGCTGCTATTGGCTGGTGGGTGCTCCCAGCGCTTGGCTGTTCGCCTTCAACCTGGGAGGCGGCGCGGTCGGGATCTGGTGGGGGCTGGCGTTGGGGCTGGCCTGTGCGGCAGTGGCGCTGACCCTTGGCTTTGAATGGCGGATGAAACGGCTGTTGAGAAAGGCGGGTTTGCCTGACAGGTCTGCACTGCCTGTGTGATTGCCGGGGCTGCTTTGCAGCCCTAGCCGCATTACAGGCTAGCCAGATGCGGCGTTCCACAGTCCTGCAAAAACGCCATCAACTCCGCCACCGGCAGCGGCTTGCTGACCAAAAATCCCTGCACCTGGTCACAGCCGAACTCGCGCAACAACGCCATCTGCGCTTCGCTTTCCACTCCCTCGGCAACCACTTCGAGGTTGAGGTTATGCGCCAGGTTGATCATGGCGTGCACCAGCTTGCGGTTCTCCTCGCGCATTTCCATCTCGGCGACAAAGCTGCGGTCAACCTTGAGCAAGGCGATTGGCAGGCTGTTCAAGTGCACGAACGATGAGAAGCCGGTGCCGAAGTCATCCAAGGAAAAACGCACGCCCAAGCGCCCAAGGGCATCCATGGTCTGGCGCACCCGTTCGTTGCGGCGCATGACCGCCGTCTCGGTCAGCTCGAACTCCAGCCAGCGGGCATCGACGCCGTGCTCGATGATCAACCGGCTCAGGGTGGCCAGCAGCTGGCTGTCCTGAAACTGCCTGAAGCTCAGGTTCACCGCCATGTGCAGCGGCGGCAGGCCATGCTCGCACAGCGCCTGCATGTCACGCAGCGCGCGCGATATCACCCAGTAGCCAAGCGGCACGATCAGCCCGCTCTGCTCGGCCAGCGGCACGAACTCGCTGGGCGGCAACAGGCCGCGCTCGGCATGGCGCCAGCGCACCAGCGCCTCGAGGCCAACGATGCGCCCATCGGCCAGGTTCAGCCGTGGCTGGTAATGCAGCTCCAGCTCGTCACGGCGCAGGGCCCGGCGCAGCTCGCTTTCCAGGTCGGCGAGGCTGCGGGCGTTGCGGTTGATGCGTTCGTTGAAGACATGAAAGGTACAGCCCTGGCTACCCTTGGCCTGGCGCATGGCGATGTGCGCATGCCACATCAGCGGGTCGGCGCCGCCCTGCGCCCTGGCGTGGGCCAGGCCCAGGCTGCAGCCGAGCAGCAGGCTTTCGCCGTCGATCCAGTAGGGCTCGGCCAAGGCTTCGATGATGCGTTCGGCCATCCACTCGGCGCGGTTCGGGTCGCGGCGGGTATCGATCAGCAGGGCGAATTCGTCACTGCCCAGCCGGGCCAGCTGGTCGCCGGCCTCCAGTTGCAGCTTGAGCCGTGCCACCACCTGCAGGATCAGCCGATCGCCGCTTTGATGGCCAAGCGCGTCGTTGACGTGGCGGAAGTTGTCCAGGTCGAGGTGGCCGAGGGCCAGGCCACGGCCATCCCCCTCTGCCAGGCGCGTGGTCAGCAAGGCCTGGAAACCCTGGCGGTTGGCAATACCGGTCAGCGGGTCCTGCTCGGCCAGGCGTTGCAAGGTGGCAACCAGCACGCCGCGCTCGCGAACGTGGCGCAACGAGCGGCGCAAGGCATCGGCATTGAGGTGGTCACGCACCAGCCAGTCGCTGACCCCGGTGGGCGCCACTTCAGGCTCGTGATCGAGCAGCACGACCGTGGGCAGCTCGCAGCGGCCGGGGGCTGGCAGCAAGGCCGGGGTGGCCAGGATCACGGCTTGGCGGTCGTGGCTGAACAGGCTGTCGACCGACTCCCAGTCAGGTGCGGTCAACAACACCGCGCTGCCGCTCAGTGCCTGCACGCACTCGCGCAACAGCACGGCCCATTCCGGCTCATCAGCCAACAGCAGCAAACGCAACGGTTCGACAGGCGTGGACAAGCGGGCTCCTTAGGGCATGGGCGGGTGCAACGGCAGAGGCCAAGTATGCCACTGCATGAATGAAAATGATTTACGCTTTTATATATGTAGGCAACGACACATTTCGTCGTGCATCGTGCGCGAAACCAGGCCAACCGGCAAATACGATTTTTTCGGTGAATAGCATGAGCCTGACTAATACTTATGCACTGATAAAAGTCTGACTCAGACGTCAGACGGTCGCGCCATTACCGGCCCATGCCTGTTAGAATGCGCGGCTATTTTCTGGCGACCCCCGGTTTCTAGCATGTCCCGACTCAATCCCCGGCAACAGGAAGCCCGAGACTACGTCGGCGGCCCTCTTTTGGTGCTCGCCGGTGCAGGTTCCGGCAAGACCAGCGTCATCACGCGCAAGATTGCCCACCTCATCCAGAACTGCGGCATCCGTGCCCAGTACATCGTGGCGATGACCTTCACCAACAAGGCCGCGCGCGAGATGAAGGAGCGGGTCGCCACCTTGCTGCGCCCGGGGGAAGGCCGCGGCCTGACGGTGTGCACCTTCCACAACCTGGGTTTGAACATCATCCGCAAGGAGCACGACAAGCTGGGCTATAAGCCAGGCTTTTCGATCTTCGACGAGTCCGACATCAAGGCGTTGCTGTCGGACATCATGCAGAAAGAGTATTCCGGCGACGACGGCATCGACGAGATCAAGAACATGATCGGTGCCTGGAAGAACGACCTGATCCTCCCGCCCGAGGCCCTGGAAAAGGCCCGCAACCCGCGCGAACAGACCGCCGCCATCGTCTACACCCACTACCAGCGCACGCTCAAGGCGTTCAACGCGGTGGACTTCGACGACCTGATCCTGCAGCCGGTCAAGCTGTTCCAGGAACACCCCGAGGTGCTGGAGCGCTGGCAGAACCGCGTGCGCTACCTGCTGGTGGACGAATACCAGGACACCAACGCCAGCCAGTACCTGCTGGTGAAAATGCTGATCGGCATGCGCAACCAGTTCACCGTGGTGGGCGACGATGACCAGTCGATCTACGCCTGGCGTGGCGCGCGGCCCGAGAACCTGATGCTGCTCAAGGAGGACTACCCCTCCCTGAAGATCGTCATGCTCGAGCAGAACTACCGCTCCACCAGCCGCATCCTGCGCTGCGCCAACGTGCTGATCGCCAACAACCCACACGCGTTCGAGAAGCAGCTATGGAGCGAGATGGGCGTGGGCGACGAGATCCGCGTGATCCGCTGCAAGAACGAGGAAGCCGAGGCCGAACGCGTGGCCATGGAAATCCTTACCCTGCACCTGCGCACCAACCGCCCGTACAGCGACTTCGCCATCCTTTACCGCGGCAACTACCAGGCCAAGCTGATCGAACTGAAGCTGCAGCACCACCAGGTGCCGTACCGCCTTTCAGGTGGCAACAGCTTCTTCGGCCGCCAGGAGGTCAAGGACCTCATGGCCTACCTGCGCCTGCTGGTAAACCCCGACGACGACAACGCCTACCTGCGCGTGATCAACGTGCCGCGCCGGGAAATCGGCTCCACGACCCTGGAAAAGCTCGGCAATTACTCGACCGAACGCGGTATCTCGATGTACGCCGCCAGCGAAGAGCTGGGCCTGGGCGAGCACCTGGACGCTCGTTACACCGAGCGCCTGCAGCGCTTCAAGCACTGGCTGGACGGGGTGCGCCACAAGGTGGCGCTGGATGACCCGATCGCCGCGCTGCACGAGATGATCCGCGACATCGACTACGAGAACTGGATCCGCCAGCAAACCGCCAGCGACAAGGCGGCGGAGTTCCGCATCAGCAACGTCTGGTTCCTGGTCGATGCGCTGAAAAACACCCTCGAGAAGGACGAAGAGGGTGACATGACCATCGAGGACGCCATCGGCAAGCTGGTGCTGCGCGACATGCTTGAGCGCCAGCAGGAAGAGGAAGAAAACGCCGAAGGTGTGCAGATGATGACCCTGCATGCCTCCAAGGGCCTGGAATTCCCTTACGTGTTCATCATGGGCATGGAAGAAGAGATCCTTCCGCACCGCTCCAGCATCGAAGCCGACACCATCGAAGAAGAACGCCGCCTGGCCTACGTGGGCATTACCCGCGCGCGCCAGACCCTGGCCTTCACCTTTGCGGCCAAGCGCAAGCAGTACGGCGAGATCATCGACTGCACCCCGAGCCGGTTCCTCGACGAACTGCCGCCGGACGATTTGGCCTGGGAAGGCCTGGACGATGCGCCCGTCGAAGTGAAAGCCGCGCGTGGCAACAACGCACTGGCCGATATTCGGGCAATGCTCAAACGCTGATCAACCCTTACTCTTTAACCGTTGCCGCTGTTGCGGCCACCTTTGCTACATCGAGGAAAACCACAGTGGAAGCACTGCATCAGAAGATTCGCGAAGAAGGCATCGTGCTTTCCGATCAGGTTCTTAAAGTCGACGCGTTTCTCAACCACCAGATCGACCCTGCGCTGATGCAGTTGATCGGTGACGAGTTCGCCCGCCTGTTCGCCGACGCCGGCGTGACCAAGATCGTCACCATCGAAGCCTCGGGCATCGCCCCGGCGGTGATGACTGGCCTGAAGCTGGGCGTGCCGGTGATCTTTGCGCGCAAGCACCAGTCGCTGACCCTGACCGAGAACCTGCTGACTGCCTCGGTGTACTCCTTCACCAAGCAGACCGAGAACACCGTGGCCATCTCGCCGCGCCACCTCAACAGCAGCGACCGCGTGCTGGTGATCGACGACTTCCTGGCCAACGGCAAGGCGTCCCAGGCACTGATCTCGATCATCAAGCAGGCCGGCGCCACCGTGGCCGGCCTGGGTATCGTCATCGAGAAGTCGTTCCAGGGCGGCCGTGCCGAGCTGGACAGCCAGGGCTACCGCGTTGAATCGCTGGCCCGGGTGAAGTCGCTGGAAGGCGGTGTGGTCAGCTTCATCGAGTAAGCCTGTACCGGCCCCATCGCCGGCAAGCCGGCTCCCACAGGTACTGCACAAGGCGCGGCCTCGTGAAGTTCCTGTGGGAGCTGGCTTGCCGGCGATGGGCTGCAAAGCAGCCCCGGCAATCTTCAGGGCACCGCCAACCCTGCCAGCAAAAGCCGCTGATACAACTCTTCCTTCAATCCCTGCGGAGCGTCCAGCCCCATCCGCTTCAGGTGCCCCTCATACCCCTCCGGCCCCGGCGCATCCAGCGCGGCCTTGCCCAGCTCCAGCGCCTCGCTCAGCCTGAACTTGCTCTTCAACCAGTTAAGCGCCCGCAGCAAGTCCCGCTCCTCAGCCGTGAAATCAGTCCCCAGCGGATACTCCGGAAACAACCCTGCATGCCGTGCCCGGATAGCCTCGAGCCGCTCCGGCGTATTGTCAGTGAAGCGGGCTTCCAGCTCGAAATCCTTGGCCAGCTTGCCGGCCTGCTTGGCCTGCTCCATCAGCTCGCCCTGGAAGCGTGAGTCACTGACCGCCAGCAGCCGCGCAATCACCTCACTGTCCGTCTGCCCACGTAAATCGGCGATGCCGTACTCGGTTACCACGATGTCACGCAAATGCCGGGGAATGGTGCAGTGGCCATACTGCCAGAGCAGGTTGGACGTCACCTGCCCGCCCGCCTCACGCCAACTGCGCAGCAGCAAAATCGAGCGCCCACCCTCCAGCGCATGGCCTTGGGCGACGAAGTTGTACTGCCCGCCCACGCCGCTGAGCACACGGCCATCCTCCAGCTGGTCGGCAACCCCCGCGCCGAGCAAGGTCATGGTGAACACGGTGTTGATGAAGCGGGCATCCCGACGTTGGCGGCGTTTCAGTTCCTCTTGGCCATACAGCTCGTTGATGTAGCTGATCCGCGTCATGGCAAAGCGTGCGCGCTGCTCCAGCGGCATTTCGCGCAAGCGTTGGTAGAACGCCCGCGGGCCAAGGAAAAACCCGCCATGCACCAGCACGCCCTGCTCGTCCGCCGGGCGCCGCACCACGCCTGCCTCGGCCAGCGCCAGCAGGCCATTGACGAACATCTCGCTGCAACCGTAGAGGCCTTGGGCGAAGGCATCCAGCCCCCCTTCGCGCTCGATCAGGGCCTGCCACGGGCCGACATCCAGTTCATCCATCAAGGCCCGGTAGCCGGCGTTGTCGCCCTGCCTGGCCAGCAACGCGGCGGCCACGGCATCGCCCATGGCACCAATGCCGATCTGCAACGTGCCGCCATCGCGCACCAGCGTGCTGGCGTGCAGGCCAATGCAATGGT
The DNA here is from genome assembly GCF_014269095.1 of Pseudomonas sp. SWRI50. Taxonomy (NCBI): domain Bacteria; kingdom Pseudomonadati; phylum Pseudomonadota; class Gammaproteobacteria; order Pseudomonadales; family Pseudomonadaceae; genus Pseudomonas; species Pseudomonas sp. SWRI50. The sequence goes on from NZ_JABWRW010000016.1 coordinate 120,367, forward strand.
CCTGGGTGTTGACCGGCATGTTTGGCGTAGAGAACAGCCGACGTTGCTCCACCTCGTCAATCAGCAGGTCGAAGGCGTCGATGCTCAGCTCCGCATCACCCGGCATGTAGGGCAGCTCGGCATGAACCTGCCCGAGCATGAGAATGGTCTCGCCGGCCGCGCGGCGCTTGGCGATCATCGGCAGCAGGTCGAGGGTGATGTCGGGGTTACAGGCCAGGCTCAGGTGCACGGGCTTTTCGGGCGTGGCAGCCACCAGCTGGGCAATCAGGTTCAGGCCCTTGGCGTTGATGTCGCGAGCGGCGTGGCTGTAGTTGCTGCTGATGTAGTCCTGCTGGGCAGTCTCGCTGTGCAGCAGGCTGCCGGGCTGCATGAAGAACTGCTCGACGCGGATGTTCGGTGGCAGGCAGTCGTTGCGCAGGTCGGCGAGGTAAGTGAGCTCTTCGTAGTCGGCAAAGACACGCTCGACGAAGGGCTCGAGAAAGCGCCGCTGCAGGCCATCACCCAGTGGCGGGCGGCCGAGGCTGAGGGCGGTGTAGATCGTTAGGCGACGTTCGGGCAGGTCGCGCACTCGGGCGTACAGGGCGTTGACGAAGGCGTTGGGTTTACCAAGGCCCAGTGGCAGGCCCATGTGGATATGGGCCGGCAGGCGTGACAAGACCTGCTCGACAGCCTGATCGATGGCGCAGAGGTGCATCTTGGCCTCCTGAGTCTTCCATGGGGTCAGGGGTTGGACATGGGATATGGCGGGTTGGTTGCCTGTGCGGGCCTCTTCGCGGGGCAAGCCCGCTCCCACAGGTACACCGCAGCATTCAAAGACTGTGAGGTCCGTGTGGGAGCGGGTTTACCCGCGAAAGGGCCGGCACAGCCAGCACAAAAACAAAGCCCGCCATCAACGGCGGGCCTCGTGCAATTCAGCTGTTACTCACAACCCCGACATCTTCTTGATCGCCCCTTTCAGGTCATCATCCGAGCAATCCGCGCACGTGCCTTTAGGCGGCATGGCGTTGATGCCGGTAATGGCCTTGGCCAGGATGCCATCCAGGCCGCCCTGGTGGTCGGCGCGTTCTTTCCACGCGGCGGTATCGCCGATTTTCGGCGCGCCGAGCAAGCCGGTGCCATGGCAGGCATTGCAATGCTTGGCGATGATGTCGTCTGGCGTCTTGGCACCGCCGCCGCCTGCAGCAGCGGCCACTTCCATGCCCTTGCACTCCTGGCCTTGGACGCACACTTGGCCAACCGGCTCTAGGCGCTTGGCGATGTCGTCGTTGGTCGCAGCGGTTGCGCTCATTGCCCAGAGGGCGAATACGGCTGCTGGTACGGCCAGCATCTTCTTGATTTGGTTCACGCGTACACCCTCATGGTGGCTAATCACGCTCGCGGCCACGGGTCGGCGAGCGTTGAAAAGTATAGCGGGAACCCAGAGACCGTGAAACGACCCTACACAGGAAAGGGGTATTGCCGAATCAATGCACTGCGCTGGATCAAAAGTTTGAAGGCGTCGCCGCGCTGATCAGCCGGGCCGGCGCGTCGAAGGGGTTGCGAAAGCGGTGCGGGCGGGTGCTTTCGAAGTAGTAACTGTCGCCTTCTTCGAGGATGAACACCTCGTTGCCGACCACCAGTTCAAGCCGGCCTTCGAGCAGGATGCCGGTCTCCTCGCCGTCGTGGGTGAGCATTTCGGCGCCGGTGTCGGCACCCGGTGGGTAAACCTCGGTGAGAAACGCGATGGCCCGGTTGGGGTGCGACTTGCCCACCAGTTTCATGGTCACCGCGCCGTCCGAGATATCGATCAGCTCATCGGCCTTGTAGACGATCTGCGTCGGGCTCTCGACAGCCAGTTCGACCGAAAAGAATTCGACCATCGACATCGGAATGCCGCTCAACACCTTGCGCAGCGAACTGATCGAAGGGCTGACGCTGTTTTTCTCGATCATCGAGATGGTGCTGTTGGTTACGCCCGCGCGCTTGGCGAGTTCACGTTGTGACAGGCCCTTGAGCTTGCGGATGGCTTGCAGTCGTTCGCCGACGTCCAAAGCTGGAGCCTCCTGAAACGGGTAGAAATAGGGGTGGATGTGAACGATATCATGGCAATGCCGTTCAGTATTTACAACACACCACCCCTCAAGCTGTCCGCTTCAGCGTCTCATTCGTCGCACTTACTCACCGCAGTAGTCTTTCGGCACCCGCTTCAGGTTGCAGAAGATCTGGTAGGGGATGGTGCCGGCCTGCGCAGCCACTTCGCTGGCCAACACCTGCTTGCCCCACAGCTCTACCGGGCTGCCGATGTTAGCCTCAGGCACATCGGTCAGGTCGATGCAGAGCATGTCCATCGAGACCCGGCCGATCAGCTGGGCGCGCTTGCCGGCGACCATCACCGGGGTGCCATTGGGGGCTTGGCGCGGGTAGCCATCGGCGTAGCCCATGGCAACCACGCCGACACGGGTCGGCCGCGGGCTGGTGAACTTGGCGCCGTAGCCAACCGGCTCACCGGCGGGCAGTTCGCGCACGCTGATGACGCGCGATTGCAAGGTCATCACCGGTTGCAGGCGTTGCGCCTCAGCCTGGGCGACTTCGAAGGGGGTGGCGCCATACAGCATGAGGCCTGGGCGTACCCAGTCGCCGCCAGCCTGTGGCCACGCCAACACGCCGGGCGAGTTGCGCAGGCTGCACTCGGCGGCCAGGCCCTGACGCGCAGCCTCGAACACCGCGATCTGCTCGGCGGTGGCGTCGGCGTCCAGTTCGTCGGCACGGGCGAAATGGCTCATCAGTACGATGCGCGCCACCTTGCCGCTGGCCAGCAGGCGCTGATACGCCTCGTGGTAATCCTTGGGGTGCAGGCCGACGCGGTGCATGCCGCTGTCGAGCTTCAGCCAGATCGTCACTGGCTTGTGCACCTGGGTCTTTTCGATCGCTTCGAGTTGCCACAGCGAATGAACCACGCACCACAGGTCGTGCTCGGCGATCAGTGCCAGCTCGCTGGCCTCGAAAAAGCCTTCGAGGAGCAAAACGGGGGCTTTGATGCCCGCGGCGCGCAGCTCCAGTGCTTCTTCGATGCAGGCCACGGCAAAGCCGTCGGCTTCGGCTTCCAGCGCCAGGGCGCAACGCACCGCGCCATGGCCGTAGGCATCGGCCTTGATCACGGCAAGGGCTTTGGCGCCGGTCAGTTCACGGGCGAGGCGGTAGTTGTGGCGCAGGGCCTGGAGGTCGATCAGGGCGCGGGCGGGACGCATGGCGGCATGCCTTATGGTGGTTCAGTTTAAAAACAGTGTCTGCTTCTTCGCGGGCAAGCCCGCTCCCACAGGTACTGCACAGTGTTCGATAGCTGTGCGGTCCCTGTGGGAGCGGGCTTGCCCGCGAAGAGGCCGGTACAGGTGAACTTATTGCTGGTGAACGGGCGCGGTCTGCCCGTGCTTGGCCACTTCCCGGCTGTTGCCATACCGGGAAATATCCAGCCCTTCGGCACTGATCTGCGGCTTTTTACGTGCAATCAGGTCTGCCAGCAGGCGACCGGAGCCGCACGCCATGGTCCAGCCCAAGGTGCCGTGGCCTGTGTTGAGGAACAGGTTACGGAACGCTGTGGCACCCACGATCGGCGTACCGTCCGGGGTGGCCGGGCGCAGGCCGGTCCAGAAACTGGCTTGGCTCAGGTCACCGCCGCGAGGATAAAGGTCGTTGACGATCATCTCCAGCGTTTCGCGCCGACGCGGGTTGAGCGACAGGTCAAAACCGGCGATCTCAGCCATGCCGCCAACGCGGATGCGGTTGTCGAACCGGGTGATGGCAACCTTGTAGGTCTCGTCGAGAATGGTCGACGTCGGCGCCATCTCGGCGTTGGTGATCGGCACGGTCAGCGAGTAACCCTTGAGCGGGTAGACCGGCGCCTTGATGCCCAGTGGCTTGAGCATTTGCGGCGAGTAGCTGCCCAGGGCCAGCACGTAGCGGTCGGCGGTTTCCAGCTTGCCGTCGATCCATACACCGTTGATGCGGTCACCGGCAAAGTCCAGGCGCTGGATGTCCTGGCCGAAGCGGAACTCCACACCCAGCTTCTGCGCCATGTCGGCGAGCTTGGTGGTGAACAGCTGGCAATCGCCGGTCTGGTCGTTGGGCAGACGCAGTGCACCGGCGAGGATGTCTTTTACCCCGGCCAGGGCCGGTTCGACGCGAGCAATGCCATCGCGGTCGAGCAGTTCATAAGGCACGCCGGACTGTTCGAGCACAGCGATGTCCTTGGCTGCGGCATCGACCTGAGCCTGGGTGCGGAACAACTGGGTAGTGCCCAAGGTGCGGCTTTCGTAGGCGATGCCGGTTTCGGCGCGCAGCTCGTCGAGGCAGTCGCGGCTGTACTCGGACAGGCGCACCATGCGCTCCTTGTTCACCGCATAGCGGCTGGCGGTGCAGTTGCGCAGCATCTGTGCCATCCACAGGTACTGGTCAACGTCGCCGGTGAGCTTGATGGCCAGTGGCGCATGGCGTTCGAGCAGCCACTTGATGGCTTTGAGCGGCACACCCGGGGCAGCCCAGGGCGAGGCATAGCCGGGCGAGATCTGGCCTGCGTTGGCGAAGCTGGTTTCCATGGCCGCCGCTGGCTGGCGGTCGACCACCGTCACTTCAAAACCTTGCCGGGCCAGATAATAGGCACTGGCGGTTCCGATGACACCGCTACCAAGTACCAGAACTCGCATTGTTGATCCCTCGCACGCGGCGCACCGCAGTCTTTTGTTGAAATGGCATGGATGCGCGCAGTATAAAAATTACAGACCAGTGCAATTCACTATATAAAAGCCTATATTTGGCGAGAATTCTCGGCAATATTGCCTTTCACGGAGGGGCATCCCCTATGAGAACCCAGCACCAGAGCAAGCGTGAACTGGACAAGATCGACCGCAACATACTGCGGATCCTGCAGAATGACGGCCGTATTTCCTTCACCGAACTGGGCGAGAAAGTTGGGCTTTCCACCACCCCGTGCACCGAGCGCGTCCGCCGCCTGGAGCGCGAGGGCATCATCATGGGCTACAACGCCCGGCTCAACCCGCAGCACCTGAAGGGCAGCTTGCTGGTGTTCGTCGAAATCAGCCTGGACTACAAGTCTGGCGACACCTTCGAGGAGTTCCGCCGCGCCGTGCTCAAGCTGCCCCATGTGCTGGAGTGCCACCTGGTCTCAGGCGACTTCGACTACCTGGTGAAAGCGCGCATCTCGGAAATGGCCTCGTACCGCAAGCTGCTGGGCGACATCCTGCTCAAGCTGCCGCACGTGCGCGAGTCGAAGAGCTACATCGTGATGGAGGAGGTAAAAGAGAGCCTCTGCCTGCCGATTCCGGACTGAGGCTAGACCAGCACTTGGCGGGTGGTGGCGATGAACTGGTGAACGAGCTGCTCGGCCTCGGGCTCGATCATCTGTTCAGGGCCGCGACCGCGCGGGCAGGCCATGCGCGGGGTGGTGCCGAACAGGCGGCAGATCATCGGCCGCTCTTCATACACCGTGCAACCATTGGGGCCCAGGTGCACGCAGTCCAGGTGCTCCAGCGCAGCGGCCTGCTCCGCCTCGGTCTTGCGCGGCAGGCGGGCCATTTCTTCGGTGGACGTGGTGACCGGACCGCAGCAATCGTGGCAACCGGGCTCGCACTCGAATGAGGGGATGAGCTCGCGCAGGAAGTGGATCTTGTGGCGGTTGCAGGACATGGCGGGTACACACTGAGGGTCGAGGTCGAATTATAGGGCCAATCGCCGGCAAGCCGGCGATTGGGCCAGTTGCCCCACCACAAAACCCCAGCTTATCCTCCCCCCTTCTGTTTTCCTGCCCAGGACCTGCCCCATGATCCACAGCGCGCAGCACGCCGCCTCCTATTACGCCGCCAGCAGCGCGCCCCACCCCGACCACGCTTTCCTGCAAGGCGAGCACAGCGCCGACGTGTGCATCGTCGGCGGCGGCTATTCAGGCCTGAACACCGCCATCGAACTGGCCGAACGTGGCCTCTCGGTGATCCTGCTGGAAGCCCGCAAGCTCGGCTGGGGCGCCAGCGGGCGCAACGGCGGGCAACTCATCCGCGGGGTCGGCCATGGCCTGGATCAGTTCCTCCCGGTGATCGGCGAAGAAGGCGTGCGCAGCATGAAGCTGATGGGCCTGGAAGCCGTGGAGATCGTTCGCGAGCGGGTCGAGCGCCACGCCATCGCCTGCGACCTGACCTGGGGCTACTGCGACCTGGCCAATAAACCTGCTGAGCTGCTGGGCTTTGCCGAAGAGGCTCAAGCACTGCGCAGCTTGGGCTACGAGCATGAGCTGCGCCTGGTCGGCAAAGACGATATCCACAGCGTGGTCGGCGCCGAGTGCTATGTCGGCGGCCTGATCGACATGGGCTCGGGCCACCTGCACCCACTCAACCTGGCACTTGGCGAGGCGGCCGTAGCCAGCCGCCTAGGCGTGCGCCTGTATGAGCAGTCGGAAGTCACCCGCATCGAGTATGGCCCTGAGGTCAAGGTGCACACCGCTCAAGGCCAGGTTCGCGCCAAGACCCTCGTGCTGTGCTGCAATGCCTACCACAACGACCTCAACCGCGAGCTGGGCGGCAAGGTGCTGCCCGCCGGCAGCTACATCATTGCCACCGAGCCACTGGGCGAGGAACGCGCGCGCACACTGCTGCCACAGAACATGGCCGTGTGCGATCAGCGCGTAGCGCTGGACTACTATCGCCTGTCTGCGGACCACCGGCTCCTGTTCGGCGGTGCCTGCCACTATTCCGGCCGCGACCCGCAAGACATCGCCGCCTACATGCGGCCGAAAATGCTCAAGGTTTTCCCGCACCTGGCCGATGTGCGCATCGAGTTCCAATGGGGCGGCATGATCGGCATTGGCGCCAACCGCCTGCCGCAGATCGGCCGTTTGGCCAGCCAGCCGAATGTCTATTACGCCCAGGCATACTCCGGCCATGGGCTGAACGCTACCCACCTGGCCGCGCGCCTGCTGGGCGAGGCCATCAGTGGCCAGCAAAGCGGGCGCTTCGACCTGTTCGCCAAGGTGCCGCACATCACCTTCCCAGGCGGCAAGCACCTGCGCTCGCCACTGCTGGCACTGGGGATGCTCTGGCACCGGCTGAAAGAGCTGGTCTGAACGCTGCCGCTCCTACAAATTGGGCCGTTTATGCCTTCCAGAAGGGTTTGCGCCCTTCTGTACGGGCCTGCTCCCAGCTCAGCCCGACATCGCGCAACTCATCGTCTGTCAGCTGCAGCAGCGCCTTGCGGGTATGCCAGCGATGCACCATCAGCCCCCAACGGCTCAGGCCCGCTGGCGCATTGAAGACCTTGGCCCGCTGCCCGGCGTCCAGGTCCTTGGCCATCAGTTGCAAGCGCATATCGCTCATGCCACCCATCACTGCGTTCTCCCGTTCAGTTGATACCGTGGAGCAAGCATGCGCGTTGGCAATGGTGACAATACAGATCCACTAGCGGCTTATTATTCCCATACAGAATTGGCGAATCGACGCGTGAATGCTGTATTTTCAGCGCAACTGTACTGGTCGCTGTATGCAGGCGACGCTGGAGTATGCCGTGACGCTCTACCTCAACCTCGCCGAGCTGCTCGGCGCCCGTATCGAACAAGGCCTGTATCGCCCCGGCCAGCGCCTGCCTTCGGTGCGCGCCCTCAGCATGGAACACGGCGTCAGCCTGAGCACCGTGCAGCAGGCCTACCGCATGCTCGAAGACAGCGGCATGGTCTCGCCGCGGCCCAAGTCGGGCTACTTTGTCAGCGAACACCGCCACCTCCCTGCCCTGCCCGCCGTCAGCCGCCCGGCCCAGCGCCCTGTGGATATTTCCCAGTGGGAACAGGTGCTGGAACTGGTCCGCAGCACCCCGCGCCAGGACGTGATGCAACTGGGCCGCGGCATGCCCGACGTCAACAGCCCGACCCTCAAGCCGCTGTTGCGCAGCCTCGCCCAACTGAGCCGGCGCCAGGACATGCCTGGCCTGTATTACGACAACATCCATGGCAACCTGGCCCTGCGCGAGCAGATCGCCCGCTTGATGCTGGACTCCGGCTGCCGCCTGGGCCCGGCCGACCTGGTGGTGACCACCGGCTGCCATGAGGCGCTGTCCTGCAGCATTCGCGCGGTGTGCGAGCCGGGCGATATCGTCGCGGTCGACTCGCCCAGCTTCCATGGCGCCATGCAAACCCTCAAGGGCCTGGGCATGAAGGCACTGGAGATCCCCACCGACCCGGTCACCGGCATCAGCCTCGAAGCGCTGGAGCTGGCCCTGGAGCAGTGGCCGATCAAGCTCATCCAGATCACCCCGAGCTGCAACAACCCGCTCGGCTACATCATGCCCGAGGCGCGCAAGAAGGCGTTGCTGAGCCTGGCCCAGCGCTACGACGTGGCCATTCTGGAAGACGATGTGTACGGCGACCTGGCCTACACCTACCCGCGCCCGCGCACCCTCAAGTCGTTCGACGACGACGGCCGCGTGTTGCTGTGCAGCTCGTTCTCCAAGACCTTGGCCCCCGGCCTGCGCATCGGCTGGGTCGCGCCGGGGCGTTACTTGGAGCGGGTGCTGCACATGAAGTACATCAGCACCGGCAGCACCGCCAGCCAGCCGCAACTGGCCATTGCCGACTTCATCAAGGCCGGCCATTACCAGCCCCACGTGCGCCGCATGCGCAGCCAATACCAACGCAGCCGCGACGTGATGAGCGACTGGGTCACCCGTTACTTCCCACCGGGCACCCGGGTCAGCCGACCCCAGGGGGGCTTCATGCTGTGGGTCGAACTGCCCGAACATTTCGACACGCTGCGGCTGAACCGCGCTTTACTGGAGCAGGGGGTGCAGGTTGCCGTGGGCAGCATTTTCTCGGCCTCGGGCAAGTTCCGTCACTGCCTGCGCATGAATTTCGCCGCCCAACCTACGCCGGCAATCGAGGCCGCCGTGCGCAACGTGGGTGAAACCGCCCTTCGTCTACTGGATCAGGACGACGCCTGCGCGTAACTTTGCGCCGCCCTCCACGGTCCAACCCCTTAAGCCTTTGCTGTACAGGACGCGCTTACCTTGAGATTGCAGCAAGCTCTGCCGCTTCTGCTGACGCTACTGCTCGGCCTTGCAGGCTGTGCCAGCGTCGGCGCCCCTCGCGAAGTCAGCCAGGCGCTGCCGGCCAACGATTCCGCCTTCGGCCGCTCGGTGCTGCGCCAGGCGGCACCTTATGAGGGGCGCTCGGGCTTTCGCCTGTTGCCCAACAGCAACGAGGCGTTTCGCGCGCGCGCCGAGCTGATCCGCAACGCCCAGGCCAGCATCGACCTGCAGTACTACATCGTCCACGACGGCCTCAGCACCCGCGCGCTGGTGCATGAGCTGCTGCGTGCCGCCGACCGTGGCGTGCGCGTGCGCATCCTGCTGGACGACACCACCAGCGATGGCCTGGACACCATCATGGGCACCCTCGATGCCCACCCGAACATCCAGATCCGCGTCTTCAACCCGCTGCACCTGGGGCGCAGCACCGGCGCCACGCGGGCCGTAGGCCGCCTGTTCAACCTGTCGCGCCAGCACCGGCGCATGCACAACAAGCTGTTCCTGGTGGACAACAGCATGGCCATCGTCGGCGGGCGCAACCTGGGTGACGAGTACTTCGATGCCGAGCCCAACCTCAACTTCACCGACATCGACTTGCTGGGCGTAGGCCCGGTGGCCGAACAACTTGGCCACAGTTTCGACCAGTACTGGAACAGCGCCCTGAGCCGACCGATCGGCGATTTTCTCTGGCGCCTGCCGGATGCCGACGACCTGCGCGCCAGCCGGCACCGCCTGGAAGTTTCCTTGGCCGAGGCGCGGACGCGGCGCAAGGCCTTGTATGACCGGTTGATGGCGTACCAGTCACAGCCGCGCCTGGATATCTGGCGCAACGAGCTGATCTGGGCCCACAGCCAAGCGCTGTGGGATGCGCCGAGCAAGGTGCTAGCCGATGATGAGCCCGACCCGCACCTGCTGCTGAGCCAGCAGTTGGCGCCGGACCTGGCCAACGTGCACAAAGAGCTGATCCTGGTATCGGCGTACTTCGTGCCGGGCGAGCCGGGGTTGCTGTACCTGACCGGCCGTGCCGATGCCGGGGCGTCGGTCAGGCTGCTGACCAATTCGCTGGAAGCCACCGATGTGCCAGCGGTGCATGGCGGCTATGCGCCCTACCGCCGTGCGCTGCTCGAACATGGTGTGCAACTGTTCGAGCTGCGCCGCCAGCCGGGCGACCCGAGCGCCGGGCGCCTGAGCTTCCGTGGCAGCTCCGATTCGAGCCTGCACAGCAAGGCGATCGTCTTCGACCGGCGCAAGACGTTCATCGGCTCGTTCAATTTCGACCCGCGTTCGGTGCTGTGGAATACCGAGGTGGGGGTGCTGGTGGACAGCCCGGAGTTGGCCGAATACACCCGCGAGCTAGCCGTGCAGGGCATGGCGCCCGCGCTGAGTTATCAGGTGAGGCTGGCCAATGACAAGCTGGTCTGGGTGACCGAGGACAATGGCCAGCTGCACACGCTGACAGCAGAGCCCGGCGGGCTCTGGCGGCGCTTCAATGCCTGGATCAGCAAGGCGGTTGGCCTGGAGAAGATGCTGTAGTTCCGATGGCGGGGGGCGCTTTGCGCCCCATTCGCAGCACAAGGCTGCTCCTACAGAGCACCGCGTATTCCTGTAGGAGCAGCCTTGTGCTGCGAAAGGGCCGCAAAGCTTCCAAAGAACATCAGGCAGGCGCAGGTTCGAAGGCACCGCGCCGACGGGTCAACACCACCAGCCCTGCGGCCCCAATAGCCATCAACAACGGCAACGCATGCCCGCTGATCCACTGGCTACCCGCCCCGGCCAACAGCGGCCCGAGCAGGCAACCGATGCCCCACAGCTGCGCCACATGGGCATTGGCACGTACCAGCGCATCATCCCGATAACGCTCGCCGATCAGCACCAGCGACAGGGTGAACAACCCCCCGGCACTGGCCCCGAACAGCACCCACAGCGGCCAGATTACCGGCGTGTGCAGCAGCAACGGAATCGCCAGGCTGGAGCACATCAAGGTCACCGCACAACCGGTGAACAGGGTGCGCCGCGACATGTGGTCAGCCAGCGCGCCGATCGGCAACTGCAGCACTGCATCGCCTACCACCACTGTGCTCACCATGAACAAGGCAACCTCGGTGGTGAACCCTTGCTGCAGGCTGTAGACCGGCAACAAGGTCAGGATCATCGCCTCGAACGAGGCAAACAGGGCGATTGCCCAGGCGATCACCGGCAGGCGGCGGCAGAAAGCGACCAAGTCGCGGAAGGTGACGCTGTAGGCTTCAGTGGTCGGCGCCCCGCCGCGGCCCAACAGCACCAGCGGTGCCAGCAACAGCAAGCCGGTCGCGGCCCAGAACCCAAAGTCGTCGTCCGAACCGAGAAAGCCCAGCACCAGCGGCCCGGCCAGTTGGCTCAAGGCATAGCTGCTGCCATACAGCGCCACCAGGCGGCCACGCCATTGCTCGACCACCAATTGGTTGATCCAGCTTTCGCCGAGGATGAACACCACAGTCAGGGACATACCGATCAGCAGGCGCAGGGCCAGCCACAGCGGGTAGCTTGGAAGCACCGCAACCAGGCCGATCGACAGCGCGCCGCCCCAGAGGCACAGGCGCATGGCCGCAGGCACGCCGACCCAACCGGCCAGGCGGCTGGCCAGGCTGGCACCCAGCAGTACGCCCAAGGCGGGCATCGCTGCCATTACGCCGATGGCGAAACTGCCGTAGCCCCAGGCCTCCAGGCGCAGGGAGACCAGCGGCATGCTCACGCCAAGCGCAAGGCCGACGCTGAGTACGGATGCCAGTACGGCGAAGTAGGTGCCCCAGCGCATGTGCTCCCCCTGTTGGATTTTCTTGGGCCCATTCGCGGGACAAGCCCGCTCCCACAGGTACTCCGCGATTGTGAAATCAGCGGTGAACCTGTGGGAGCGGGCTTGCCCCGCGAATGGGCCGCATCGCGGCCCCAGCGATTTACAGCTTGATCCAGGTCGCTTTCAGCTCGGTGTACTTCTCCAGCGCATGCAGCGACTTGTCACGGCCGTTGCCCGACTGCTTGAAGCCACCGAACGGCGCGGTCATGTCGCCGCCGTCGTACTGGTTGACCCAGACGCTGCCAGCGCGCACGGCACGGGCGGTCTTGTGGGCCTTGGAAATGTCCGAAGTCCAGATGCCAGCCGCCAGGCCGTACGGCGTGTCGTTGGCAATGGCGATGGCTTCTTCGGCCGTGTCGAAGGTGATCACCGACAACACGGGGCCAAAGATTTCTTCCTGGGCGATCTTCATGGCATTGGTCACGCCGTCGAAGATGGTCGGCTCGACATAAGTGCCGCCGGTTTCTTCGAGGATGCGCTTGCCACCGGCCAGCAGTTTGGCGCCATCCTTGTGGCCAGCGTCGATGTACGACAGCACGGTGTTCATCTGCTGGGTATCGACCAGCGCGCCAACGGTGGTCTGCGGGTCAAGTGGGTTGCCCGGTTTCCAGCCTTTGAGGGCCTCGACCACCAGGGGCAGGAACGTGTCCTTGATCGAGCGCTCGACCAGCAGGCGCGAACCCGCGGTGCAGACTTCGCCCTGGTTGAAAGCGATGGCGCTGGCAGCGGCTTCGGCAGCGGCTTGCAGGTCCGGTGCGTCAGCGAAGACGATGTTTGGGCTCTTGCCACCGGCTTCCAGCCAGATGCGCTTCATGTTCGATTCGCCAGCGTAGATCATCAGCTGCTTGGCGATTTTGGTCGAACCGGTGAACACCAGGGTGTCGACGTCCATGTGCAGGGCCAGGGCCTTGCCGACAGTGTGGCCGTAGCCTGGCAACACGTTCAGCACACCGGCCGGGATGCCGGCTTCGATGGCCAGCTGGGCGATGCGGATGGCGGTCAGTGGCGATTTTTCGGACGGCTTGAGCACCACCGAGTTACCGGTGGCCAGGGCCGGGCCGAGTTTCCAGCAGGCCATCAGCAGCGGGAAGTTCCACGGCACGATGGCGCCTACGACGCCCACCGGCTCACGGGTTACCAGGCCGAGTTGGTCATGCGGTGTCGGTGCGACTTCGTCGTAGACCTTGTCGATGGCTTCAGCATTCCAGTGCAGGGCTTGTGCCGCGCCTGGGACGTCGATGGTCGAGGAGTCGCCGATCGGCTTGCCCATGTCCAGGGTTTCGAGCAGTGCCAGCTCTTCGACGTTCTTGCGCAGCAAGTCGGCGAAGCGGATCAGCTTGGCCTTGCGCTTGGCCGGAGCCAGGCGCGACCAGACGCCGGAATCGAAGGTGGCGCGGGCGTTCTCGACGGCACGGTTGGCGTCAGCCAGGTCGCAGCTGGCGACCTTGGCCAGGAAGCGTCCGTCGACCGGGCTCAGGCACTCGAAGGTCTCACCGGATGCGGCGTCGGTGTATTCGCCGTTGATGAAGGCACGGCCTTCGATCTTCAGTTGCTGGGCACGTTGTTCCCAGTCCGCACGAGTCAGGGTGGTCATACGAAACTCCTCCTCTTGTTTAGGTGCAACGCCGCACTGAGGACTCACTGGCGTTGTCAGAATTCTGGCCGGGCGACGCGCGCGCACGGGCAAACGACACCCTAAACCAGCCTGTGTAAACTATCAATATATTTGACACGAAAGGCCTAAAAGCCTACTGATGTGCATTTTATTAAACAACAACAGGAGCCGCACCATGAGCATCGCCAGCATCATCGACTTCGCCCAGGTTCTGACCGAGGCTGAACGCTACCGCCCGGCGGCAGAGAAAATCCTCAAGGGCGAGCCCGACCAGGCCGTCTATAACCACTACTCCAGCCCGTGCGGCCAGTTTGCGGCGGGTGTCTGGGAAGGTGAAGTCGGGCAGTGGACCGTGAACTATACCGAGCACGAATACTGCGAGATCGTGCAGGGCGTTTCGGTGCTGCGCGACCAGGATGGCGGCGCCAAGACCCTGCGCGCCGGTGATCGGTTCGTCATCCCGGCCGGCTTCAAAGGCACCTGGGAGGTGCTGGAGCCTTGCCGCAAGATCTACGTGATGTTCGAGCAGAAGTAAGGGGCCCTGGCAGGCAAAAAAAAACCCGCGTCCTTTCGGATGCGGGTTTTTTTTAAGGTTGCCGATCAATTACTTGATCTTGGCTTCCTTGTACACCACGTGCTTGCGAACAACCGGATCATATTTCTTGATCTCGATTTTGTCCGGAGTGGTGCGCTTGTTCTTGTCGGTGGTGTAGAAGTGGCCGGTACCGGCACTCGAAACCAGACGGATCAATTCACGCATGATGTTCTCCCTTAAACCTTGGCGCCAGCTTTACGGATGTCAACCAGAACGGCGTCGATGCCGCGCTTGTCGATGATACGCATGCCCTTGGCGGAAACGCGCAGACGCACGAAACGCTTCTCGGATTCAACCCAGAAACGGTGGTGCTGCAGGTTCGGCAGGAAACGACGACGGGTTTTGTTGTTTGCGTGGGAAATGTTGTTCCCGGTTACTGGACCCTTACCAGTAACTTGACAGACTCTCGACATGACTCAGCCCTCTAAAACCACATGCCCAACCCGGCATGGGTTGGCCGCTTAATCTCTCAGTCTTTGGCGCCAGGCGCCGTGATTCTGGAGGTCTTATCGACCGGATCCGCTGATGCGACAGGCCGAGCCCCTAGAAAAGAGCGCTGCTTTATACCAGAAAGACTGCATTGCAACAACAGATGATGAGCATCTAGCTGAGGCAAATCGTGCGCGAGCAGCATAGCGACTAGCGCGGCGCACTGTCGACCACTCGTCGCCAGCCGACAGAAAAAGAGGGTGGTCATTTGCTGATGCGCGCACTAGGGTAGGACGTTTCCAGACTGCACTGGCAGATGGGCCACTGACAGCCAAGGAGTCACGATGCGTGCCGCCGCCTTTTCCTTATTGTTTACCTCCCTGTTTGCCGCCGGCATCGCCCAGGCAGCCCCGCTGAGTGTCTGCAGCGAAGCCAGCCCCGAAGGCTTCGACGTGGTCCAGTACAACTCGCTGACCACCACCAATGCCTCGGCCGACGTGCTGATGAACCGGTTGGTGGAGTTCGACGCCGGCCAAGGCAAGGTTGTCCCCAGCCTGGCGGCGAGCTGGACGTTGTCAGCAGACGGCCTGATCTACGACTTCAAGCTGCGCGATGACGTGAAGTTTCACACCACCGCCTACTTCAAACCGACCCGCGAGCTGAACGCCGACGACGTGCTGTTCAGCTTCCAGCGCATGCTCTACCCGGCCCACGCCTGGCACAAGACTGCGCCGGGCGGTTACCCGCATGCGCAATCGCTGCAACTGGGCAGCCTGATCAAGTCGATCGATGCCCCCGAGCCGCACACTGTGCGCTTCACCCTGACCCACCCGGATGCCACGTTCCTGGCCACCTTGAGCATGGGCTTTGCCTCGATCTATTCCGCCGAGTATGCCGACAAACTGCTCAAGGCGGGCACGCCGGACAAGCTCAACAGCCAGCCGATCGGCACCGGGCCGTTCGTCTTCCAGCGTTTCCAGAAGGACGCCGTGGTGCGCTACCGCGCCAACCCCGACTACTTCGCCGGCAAGCCTGCGGTCGACCCGCTGATCTTCGCCATCACCACCGATGCCAACGTGCGCCTGCAAAAACTCAAGCGCAACGAGTGCCAGGTGGCCCTCTCGCCCAAGCCGCTGGACATCGCTGAAGCCGGCAAGGATGGCAACCTCACGGTAGCCAGCACGCCGGCCTTCATGACCGCCTTCGTCGCCATCAACAGCGAACACCCGCCCCTGGACAAGCCAGAGGTGCGCCAGGCCATCAACCTGGCCTTCGACAAACAGGCTTACCTCAAGGCGGTGTTCGAAGGCACCGCGACGGCCGCCAACGGCCCCTACCCGCCCAACACCTGGAGCTACGCCAAGGACCTGCCCGGCTACCCCTTGGACCTGAAAAAGGCCAAGGCCTTGCTGACCAAGGCTGGCCTGCCTGACGGCTTCAGCACCACAATCTGGACCCGCCCTTCGGGCAGCCTGCTCAACCCCAACCCCAGCCTTGGCGCGCAGATGCTGCAGGCCGACCTGGGCAAGATCGGCATCAAGGCCGAAATCCGCGTGATCGAGTGGGGCGAGCTGATCCGCCGCGCCAAGGCCGGCGAGCATGACTTGCTGTTCATGGGCTGGGCGGGTGACAACGGCGACCCGGATAACTTCCTCAGCCCGCAGTTTTCCTGTGCGGCGGTGAAGTCGGGGACCAACTTTGCACGGTTCTGCGACAGCCGCCTCGACCAGCTGATCAACGCGGGGCGCACCACCAATGACCAGAGCGTACGCAGCCGGCTGTACCAGCAGGCACAGACGCTGATCCAGCAGCAGGCGCTGTGGGTGCCGCTGGCGCATCCGACCGCGGCTACCCTGCTGCGCCAGGGCGTCGAGGGGTACCAGGTGAGCCCGTTTGGGCGGTTGGATTTCAGCAAGGTTTCGGTGACCAAGTAAGCCTGTGCCGCCCTCTTCGCGGGCAAGCCCGCCCCCACAAGGACCTCACAGCCTTTGAATGCTGTGCGGTACCTGTGGGAGCGGGCTTGCCCCGCGAAGAGGCCGGCACAAGTACACCGCTAAGCAACGATCCACCCCTCCTCCACCATCGACAACGGCTCGCCATCGCCCACGATGATGTGGTCGAGCACCCGCACATCGATCAGCCCTAACGCGCGCTTTAGCGCCAACGTCATGTGCACATCATCCTGGCTGGGCTCGCTGTTGCCCGATGGGTGGTTATGGCACAGGATCAACGCCGCTGCGTTGTGCAGCAACGCTCGGCGCACCACTTCCCGCGGGTAGATACTGGCCCGGTCGATCGTCCCCCTGAACAGGATCTCGAACGCCAGCGGCCGGTGCTTGGTATCCAGAAACAGGCAGCCAAACACCTCACTGGCCTCATGGCGCAGCATGGCCTTGAGGTAGCGCCGCACCGCCTCCGGGCTCTCCAGAGCCGGCGTACGCTCGATCGTCTCATCCAGGTAGCGCCGGCCAATCTCCAGAAGTGCCTGCAACTGGGCGTACTTCACGGGCCCAAGACCTGGCTCGCGCAAAATGGCTTGGCGATCAGCCTCCAGAAATGGCCTCAGGCCCCCAAAGCGAACCAGTAACCCCCGCGCCAGCTCCAGCACGTTACGCCCGGCAACGCCCGAGCCCAGCAGCACCGCTACCAGCTCGGCGTCCGACAGCACCGCAGCCCCCCGCAACAACAACTTCTCCCGCGGCCGTTCTTCTGCCGGCCATTCCCTGATACTCATCCCCACTCCTTGGTCCTGCTGCGGCACGTTTGGGCCCTGTGTTAATCTATTTCGCCTCGTACATGCGACGTTCTGCCGCAGGCAGTTCTTGTCGCCGCCCGCTTTCACTGGAAAAAGGCAAAAGCCTATGCAGCGGCTGTATCACAAGCGCATCGTCCTCGGCGTCGGTGGCGGCATTGCCGCCTACAAAAGCGCCGAACTGATCCGCCGACTCCTGGAGCACGGCGCGCAGGTGCGCGTCGTCATGACCCGTGGCGGTGCAGAGTTCATCACCCCGCTGACCCTACAGGCGCTGTCCGGCCACCCGGTGCACATGGACCTGCTCGACCCCGCCGCCGAAGCGGCCATGGGCCATATCGAGCTGGCCAAGTGGGCCGACCTGGTCCTCATCGCCCCCGCCACGGCCGACCTCATGGCGCGCATGGCCCAAGGCATGGCCGACGACCTGCTGACCACCCTGATCCTGGCCACCGACGCCACCGTTGCCGTCGCCCCGGCCATGAACCAGGCGATGTGGCGTGACCCGGCCACCCAGGCCAACCTCGACCTGCTCAAAAGCCGCGGCATCCAGGTGTTCGGCCCAGCTTCCGGCAGCCAAGCCTGTGGCGACGTAGGCCTTGGCCGTATGCTCGAAGCCACCGACCTGGCCTGGTGCGCCGCCGAAAGCTTCAAGCGCCAGACGCTGACCGGCAAACACGTGCTGATCACTGCCGGCCCAACCCAGGAAAACATCGACCCGGTCCGCTACATCACCAATCATAGCTCCGGGAAGATGGGCTTCGCCCTGGCCGAAGCGGCTGCCGAAGCCGGTGCTCGGGTGACCCTCGTCACCGGCCCGGTGCACCTGCCGACCCCCGACCGGGTCAACCGCATCGACGTGGTCAGCGCGCGGGACATGCTCGCGGCCTGTGAAGCGGCCATGCCCTGCGACCTGTTCATTGCCTCGGCAGCGGTCGCGGACTACCGCCCAGAGGTAGTTGCCACGCAAAAACTCAAGAAAGATCCTACGACCGGCGACGGCATGCTGCTGCAGATGGTGCGTAATCCCGATATCCTTGCGACCATCGCTGGCCGTGGCGACCGCCCGTTCAGCGTCGGCTTCGCCGCCGAAACCGAACACCTGCTCGATTACGCCACACGCAAGCTGAAGGACAAGAACCTCGACCTGATCGTCGCCAATGATGTGGCCAACCCCAGCATCGGCTTCAACAGCGAAGAGAACGCCTTGACCGTGATCGACCGCCAGCAGCACCAGACCCTCTTTGCGCAGACCAGCAAGGGCAAGATCGCCCGGCAGTTGGTCGCCTTCATCGCCGAACGGCTCAACCAGGTTCAATAAGTTACATGCACGCTCTTCAAGCCAAGATCCTCGACCCACGCCTGGGCACTGAATTCCCCCTGCCGCAGTACGCCACCCCAGGCTCTGCCGGCCTGGACCTGCGCGCCCTGCTCAAGGAGGACACCGTCCTCGAGCCCGGCCAGACCTTGCTGATCCCCACCGGCCTGTCGATCTACATCGGCGACCCGGGCCTGGCAGCCATGATCCTGCCGCGCTCGGGCCTGGGCCATAAGCACGGCATCGTGTTGGGCAACCTGGTCGGCCTGATCGACTCGGACTACCAGGGCGAGCTGATGGTGTCGTGCTGGAACCGCGGCGACACCCCGTTCACCATCGCCATTGGCGAGCGTATCGCCCAGTTGGTGCTGGTGCCGGTGGTGCAGGCGCATTTCGACATCGTCGAAGCCTTCGACGAAAGCCAGCGGGGAACTGGCGGCTTCGGCCACTCCGGCAGCCACTGAGCCGACAGCTGACCGTTCAGGCCAAGGATGGCGAACTCTCTGGCGAAACCACCGTCCAAGCGTTCAGTTTGCGCCTGCCCAGACAGCCTTTGACTAATGGAGCTTCCAGAGATGAACGAAATGGCCCACCTGGTCCCCGCACTGCCGGACAGCATTTTCCGCGCTTATGACATTCGCGGCGTGGTCGGCAAGACCCTCCATGCCGAAACCGCCTACTGGATCGGCCGCGCCATCGGCGCGCAGACCCTCGCCCAGGGCGAGCCCAAGATCTCCGTTGGCCGTGATGGCCGCTTGTCCGGCCCAATGCTGGTGGAACAGCTGATCAAAGGCCTGGCTGACGCCGGCTGCCAGGTCAGCGATGTCGGCCTGGTGCCGACCCCCGCGCTGTACTACGCCGCCAACGTGCTGGCCGGCACATCGGGCGTGATGCTCACCGGCAGCCACAACCCGTCGGACTACAACGGCTTCAAGATTGTCATCGCAGGAGACACCCTGGCCAACGAACAGATCCAGGCCCTGCAGACCCGCCTGAAAACCAACGACCTGAGCCGTGGCGAAGGCAGCGTGGAAAAGGTCGAAATCCTCGAGCGCTATTACCAGCAAATCGTCGGCGACGTGAAGCTGGCGAAAAAGCTCAAGGTGGTGGTGGACTGCGGCAACGGCGCTGCCGGCGTCATCGCCCCGCAGCTGATCGAAGCCCTGGGCTGCGACGTTATCCCGCTGTTCTGCGAGGTGGACGGTAACTTCCCTAACCACCACCCAGACCCAGGTAAGCCGGAAAACCTTGCGGACCTGATCGCCAAGGTCAAGGAAACCGGGGCCGACATCGGCCTGGCGTTCGACGGTGACGGCGACCGCGTAGGCGTGGTGACCAACACCGGCACCATCGTCTACCCCGACCGCCTGCTGATGCTGTTTGCCCAGGACGTGCTGTCGCGCAACCCGGGCGCCGAGATCATCTTCGACGTCAAATGCACCCGTCGCCTGACCCCGCTGATCGAACAGCATGGCGGCCGCGCGCTGATGTGGAAGACCGGCCACTCGCTGATCAAGAAGAAGATGAAGCAGACCGGTTCGTTGCTGGCCGGCGAGATGAGCGGGCACATCTTCATCAAGGAACGCTGGTACGGTTTCGACGATGGCATCTACAGTGCCGCACGCCTGCTGGAGATCCTCAGCAAGGCCGGGCAAGACGCCGAAAGCCTGTTCGCAGCGTTCCCGAACGATATTTCCACGCCGGAAATCAATATTGATGTGACCGACGAGGGTAAATTCAGCATCATTGATGCACTGCAACGCGACGCCGACTGGGGCGCGGCCAACCTGACCACCATCGACGGTGTGCGGGTCGACTACGCCCACGGCTGGGGCCTGGTACGCGCCTCCAACACCACGCCGGTGCTGGTGCTGCGCTTCGAGGCCGACAACGACGCCGAATTGCAACGTATCAAGGATGTTTTCCGCGCCCAGTTGCTGCGGGTTGCCCCTGAGCTGCAACTGCCGTTCTGACCGACTATCTGTTCCTTACAGGAGCCCTGCATGACCCTCGATCGCGATGCCGCTTCCCATGTAGCCGAAGTTTTGTCCGAAGCACTGCCTTACATCCGCCGCTTTGTCGGCAAGACACTGGTGATCAAGTACGGCGGCAACGCGATGGAGAGCGAGGAGCTCAAAACCGGCTTCGCCCGTGACATCGTGCTGATGAAGGCTGTGGGCATCAACCCGGTGGTGGTCCACGGTGGTGGCCCACAGATCGGTGACCTGCTCAAGCGCCTGTCGATCGAAAGCCACTTCATCGACGGCATGCGCGTGACCGACTCGGCCACCATGGACGTGGTCGAGATGGTGTTGGGCGGCCAGGTCAACAAGGACATCGTCAACCTGATCAACCGCCACGGCGGCAGCGCCATCGGCCTGACCGGCAAGGACGCGGAGCTGATCCGCGCCAAGAAGCTGACCGTCAGCCGCCAGACGCCAGAGATGACCACCCCGGAAATCATCGACATCGGCCATGTCGGCGAAGTCGTGAGCGTGAACACCGACCTGCTGAACATGCTGGTCAAGGGTGACTTCATCCCGGTGATCGCGCCGATCGGCGTGGGCGCCAACGGTGAGTCGTACAACATCAACGCCGACCTGGTGGCGGGCAAGGTTGCCGAGGCACTGAAAGCCGAGAAGCTGATGCTGCTGACCAACATCGCCGGCCTGATGGACAAGCAGGGCCAGGTGCTGACCGGCCTGACCACTGAGCAAGTCAACGAACTGATCGCCGACGGCACCATCTACGGCGGCATGCTGCCGAAGATCAAGTGCGCACTGGATGCGGTGCAGGGCGGCGTGAACAGCTCGCACATCATCGACGGCCGCGTGCCGAACGCGGTACTGCTGGAGATCTTCACCGACAGCGGCGTGGGTACCCTGATCACCAACCGCAAGCCGCGCTGAGTGATTGCTTAGTCTGTCCCGGCCTCTTCGCGGGGCAAGCCCGCTTCCACAAGACCTGCGCTGAACCTGAATTCAGCGGGCACCCTGTGGGAGCGGGCTTGCCCCGCGAAGAGGCCGGAACAGGCAGAAACAAAAAAGGCGACCCGCAAAGGTCGCCTTTTTTATTACCGAGCCGGAATCAGATCCCGTACTGCGCCCGATACGCCTCAACAGCAGGCAGATGCTGCTTGAGCTGCGGATCATCGGCCAGGAACTCCAGCACCTGGGTCAGCGAAACGATGCTGACCACCGGAATACCGAAGTCACGCTCCACTTCCTGGATCGCCGACAGCTCGCCATTGCCGCGCTCTTCGCGGTTAAGCGCGATCAGCACGCCAGCGGCCTTGGCCTGCTGGGCATTGATGATCTGCATGACTTCACGGATGGCCGTGCCGGCCGTGATCACGTCGTCGATGATCAGTACGTCACCCGCCAAAGGCGCGCCAACCAGGCTGCCGCCTTCGCCGTGATCCTTGGCTTCTTTGCGGTTGAAGCACCATGGCACGTCGAGCTGATGCTGATCGGCCAGGGCCACGGCGGTGGTCGCCGCCAGGGGGATACCCTTGTAGGCTGGGCCAAACAGCACGTCGAACGGGATCTTGCTGTCGACGATGGCCGCCGCGTAGCAACGGCCCAACTGCGCCAGTGCAGAACCGGTGTTGAACAGGCCGGCATTGAAGAAGTACGGGCTGGTACGCCCCGATTTCAGGGTGAATTCGCCGAAGCGCAGAACGCCGCGGTCGATGGCAAAACGAATGAAGTCGCGCTGATACGGCTGCATGGAAAGTCCCGGACACCACGGATTTAGCTAAATGAGTTGAGCTCGGGTATCATACACGCACGAGATTTTTGGGGCCATTTATGCGGATCATCAGTGTGAACGTAAATGGCATTCAGGCTGCGGCCGAGCGTGGTTTGCTCAGCTGGCTGCAAGCCCAGAATGCCGACGTCATCTGCCTTCAGGATACCCGCGCCTCGGCCTTTGAACTCGACGACCCAGCTTTCCAGCTCGATGGCTATTTCCTTTATGCCTGCGACGCGGAGGTGCCCGCCCAAGGTGGCGTAGCCCTTTACTCGCGCATGCAGCCCAAGGCAGTCATCACCGGCCTGGGCTTCGAGACAGCCGACCGTTACGGGCGTTACCTGCAAGCAGATTTCGACAAAGTCAGTATTGCCAGCTTGCTGCTGCCTTCGGGCATGAACGGCGACGAAGACTTGAACCAGAAATTCAAGTTGATGGACGACTTCGCCAAGTACCTGGACAAACAGCGGCGCAAGCGTCGCGAGTACATCTATTGCGGCTCGTTCTACGTGGCGCAGCAGAAGCTCGACATCAAAAACTGGCGCGACAGCCAGCAATCGCCTGGCTTCCTGGCACCGGAGCGTGCCTGGATGGACGCGATCACGGGCGAGATGGGTTACGTGGATGCCCTGCGTGAAGTCAGCCGTGAAGGCGACCAGTACAGCTGGTGGCCGGACAACGAACAGGCCGAGATGCTCAACCTGGGCTACCGGTTCGACTACCAGATCCTCACCCCAGGCCTGCGCCGCTTCGTGCGTAACGCCCGCCTGCCGCGTCAGCCGCGCTTCTCGCAGCATGCGCCGCTGATTGTGGACTATGACTGGACGTTGACCATCTAGAAAGCCATTGGGGCCGCTTCGCGCCCCATCGCCGGCAAGCCAGCTCCCACGGGCATAGCGCATGACTTGAAGTTTGCGCAGTCGCGGTGGGAGCAACTGTCTTGTTCAAATTTCTGGGGGCATTCCGTCCTCTGGGAAATCAGCCAGCCCTTTGGACCGCGTTGTCGAGCAGAGAACAAAGTTCGTAAGCGAGTTG
>NZ_JABWRW010000017.1:0-133471 GCF_014269095.1 Pseudomonas sp. SWRI50
TGACCGCTTCGATCTTGAATTCTTCGGGGTAACGCTGACGACTCATGGCACCTCCTATTTGGGCCTCATTATGAGGCTTGGAGGTGTCTACGAAACCAGGGGCGATTCATACAACTGTGCAGAAATACCTACGGTTCGTCCGTGGGTTTTCAGCGCAGGCTCTTCAGCACGCGGGTCGCCCGGGTCATTTTCGCGATCATTGATGCTGACGTAGGCGTGCTGAGAACCCTTATTTATATCCGTGGTGTAGAGCTTCAGAAGCTCTCCGCGACGCATGCCGGTTTCCAAGAGCAATTCAATCATTAGCCAATTACGCAGTTGCAAACGCTCCGGGAACGGATTCTCCGCAGCGCCTGGGCGAATCAGTGTGCGAACGATCTGTAGTTGCGCATCTGTCAGGCTGCGGTAACGAGTGCGGTCGGGACGAGCATTGATGATATGGCTCTCAAAGCGCCGCTCAATGACGCCGGCGACATCGGCAAATACCACGTCGATGTCAGCGTGTGTGGCTGAGTTCTGACGGGCGCGCGGGAGGTAACGGGTCACGCACCAAGACAGGTATTTCTTCAGCAAACGCAGGTACTGGTCCCGTGTTCGTGAACCGATCTGCTGAAAAAATACAGTGTCAGCTTTGCCAATTCGGGCCACCAGGTTGTCGGCTTGGCGGCGACTTTGGAGCCAGATGGCGTAACCGTCCAGTAACGCAAGAATCGCCTCGAAGTGGCAGGCCAAGATGGCTTCATCAATATTGAGGTCACGGCTTTTGGCATAGGTGTAAAAAGCCTGGATCGCGCGCAGGTGCGCTGCGGCGGTGCTGTATGCACGATGCCTGAGCTTGAGCTGGACGTAAATGAAAGGGACAAGCATGGGCAACGGCGCTGCGTCACCAGCTTGCACGAGCAGCGGTAGTCGCTGCCCAGAAGAGAAACGGCACTGAATCAGTTTCATGGGCAGCCACCTCATTCGAGGACTATTCATGAACACTATGGACATGGCCCGTTGAGAGAATAGGCCTCAAAAACGAATTCGTCGAATCAGTACCTTACAAGGCTCATGAACATTTATGACATAGCCTGTCGTTTAACATAATATGCATTATGCGAACTCTCGTATAAACCCACACGCCCGTGGGATACCCAGATTCGAAACCAGTACCACGGCGACAACCCACCCAACCATCCCATCCTTTGACCTTGGTTAACATCCCTGCAGATTCCCTCCACTAAAATCCGATCTCCGCACCCTTATGGGGATCTGGCATGACGATCATCGTAACCGGCGCCGCGGGATTCATCGGTAGCAACCTCGTACAGGCGCTCAACCAATGCAACCAAACCGAGATCATCGCCGTCGACGACCTCACCGCAGGCGACAAATTCCTCAACCTGGCTGACAGTGACATCGCTGACTACCTGGACAAGGATGACTTCCTAGACCGGTTTCGGCGCGGACAATTTGGCAACGTACGTGCGGTGCTGCACCAAGGCGCTTGTTCCAGTACCGTCGAAGCCGACGGCCGTTTCATGATGGATAACAATTATCGCTACAGCCGGGACTTGCTGGAGATTGCCCAGGCGCAACAGGTTCCGTTCCTGTACGCCTCATCGGCAGCAGTCTACGGTGCTGGCCAGGACTTTCGTGAACAGCGCGATTGTGAGCGCCCATTGAACGTCTACGGCTACTCCAAATTCCTGTTCGATCAGCATGTGCGCCGGCAGTTGTCAGCTTCGCGCAGTCAGGTCGTTGGATTGCGCTATTTCAACGTTTACGGGCCCCATGAGCAGCATAAAGGCGCGATGGCATCGGTGGCCCTGCACTGTTTCAACCAGTACCAGGCCCGCGGCAAAGTCAGTCTGTTCGGCAGCTACGGCGGTTACCCTAGCGGTAGCCATTTGCGTGATTTCGTCTCGGTGGATGACGTGGTCAGGGTCAATTTATTCTTCCTTGATCACCCGCAACTAAGCGGCATTTTCAATGTAGGTAGCGGACGCGCCCAGTCGTTCAATGATGTTGCGCTGGCAGTGATCAACCGATTACGCAAATACCAAGGCCAACCCCCACTGTCCTTGGAGATGGCCTTGCTTGAAGGCATTCTGGAGTACAGTGAGTTTCCTGAACATTTACGCGGCAAGTACCAGTGTTACACGTGTGCTGACCTGCAGCGCTTACGCGATGCAGGTTACAAGACGGCAACATTGACGGTGGAACAAGGGGTAAGTCTGTATTGTGATTGGTTGCAAGGCTTGCAAAGCCCGCCGCCTGCTCCTTTCAGCCAAGCGACGGCAGCTTGATATTCGCAACTTCTTAACATAACTACGCTAAATATTCATTTAGTGTAGTTATGTTTAAACCAGCCTAAAGGGGCCCTGCCGATCACCATTGGTGGGTATAACTCGCCGTTAACACAGTGCCTGGCGCAGGCAAATGGCTGGTGTTGTTACTGTTACGCATCAGTTGACTGTACAGCGGATAGTAATACCGATTGAACAAGTTCTGGACGCCCACGCTGACCTGATCATGCTCACTCAGCTGGTATTGGCTGATGATATCCACCGTGGTGTAGCCATCTACCCTGCGTCTGCCAAAGCTTTCGACACCTTTGAGGCGGTAATCCTCTGCACCGAAGTAAGTCGCCTGCACGCGATGGCTCCAATCTTCGTCTGGCTTGTATTGAAGATACGCTGTCAGTTTCACAGGTGGAATGCGATAGCCTGTCATGTCTTGCCAATCGCCAGCGTCTGGTTGCTCGCGCCCTTTCATCCAAGTGAAGCTCCCCCCTGCCCCCCAATGCTCGTCGCTGGTCAACCAGTCAGCGCTGCCTTCCACGCCATAGATGCGCTCCTGGGTGCGGGTGAGGATCAGGCCATTGTTGAAGCTCTGAACATCGCCCAGTTTTGATGTGGTGTAGAAAACAGCCAGCGACGCCAACGTCTCCTCGCCCAGCTCGCCGCGCCAACCGAGTTCGTAGTTATTGGTCTTGACCGGCTCCAGGTTGGACGAGCCAATATCGAAACCACGGCGTGCGTTACGCAGCTGCACGCCAATGTCAGGTAATTGGAAACCTTGGCTGAAGGCGGCATAAACCGCCTGGCCGCTAACGGGCGAGTAAGTCAGGCTGATATTGGACAGCAATGCATCGTAATGGACTTTGCCGCCTTCCACCGTGGCGGGGTTGGCGGTGCTTGATTCAGACAGCGGAATGAAGTCCCCGTATTCGGCGGTGGCATATTCATAACGGATGCCGCCTTCCATGGACCACTGCTCGTTGAAACGATGCTGTAACTGTGCAAACGCACCTACGCTGCGCGACGTCAGGTCAGGCATGTAACTCAACTTGCCGATTTTATTGAATACCGTTCCGCCGCTCGCATCAAACGCTTGCGGGTCGAAGATATCGATCGGCATGTCGCTGCGCTCCTGGTTGAAGTCGCCGCCCCACAACAGTTCGGTATCTGCCCCGCCGATCGGGGTTCGCAAGGTAATGCGACTACCAACGACTTCGCTGTTCTGCATGACTTGATCGACATTGCGCCCACGTGTGGCAACGCCACGGGCATCGAAGGGCGTGAAGCGGGTGAAATAGTCGCGGTAGTAAAGCTGGGCATTGAATGTTCCCCCGAGCACTTCCGAGTGACCGTATTCAAGGTTCACCAAGGTGTTCTTGATCTGGTTCTGTTCGTCGAGGGACAACCCGGACAACGGTTGTGCGGGTACGGAACCAGGCGGCAATCGGCTGACCGCTGGGTCGGCGGTATAGTCACTGTTTTGCTCGGCGTTGTAATGGCTGAGGGACAGCTGAATACGTTGCAGCTCATCGATGCGCCAACCAACCTTTCCGCCAATGTTGTAGCTGTTGGAATCGAACAGGTCACCTTGGCTAGGCTCGGGCGCAATGCGGTGCCCTTTGGCATCGTAAGAGGCGCCGATATGGCGTGCGCCGAAATCGAATGCGTAATCCAGGGCACCCTGGGCGCCGGCAACATGATGCTGCAACTGCCCTCCCAGGCCATCGCTGCCCACTTGGCTCAAGGGCGAAACGCCCGTTAGCGTGGTCTCTGCCATTTGCTCGCCGCCTGCGGGCCGCGTGGTGATGGAGATGATCCCTCCCGTTGCACCAGCGCCGTAGATAGCGCTACTGCCGCGAATCACCTCGATGCGCTCGATCAATGCAGGGTCGATATTGGCCAAGTTTCGCGAAGAGTCGCGGTTAGTGTTCAGCGGCACGCCGTCGACCAGGACCAACATCGTACGACCGCGCAGCGTTTGCCCGTAATCGGTGATGGTACGGCTGGAGTCGGCCATCCCAGGGATGCTCTTGGCCAGTAGCGTCGCCAGCCCATCAGAGCCCTGGCGCAATTGCTTCAGTTGCTCGCGTTCGATCACATTGACCTGGCGTGCCTGCGGTACTACACCGCTGGAAAGCCGAGAGGACGTGATCTCCGTGCCTGCTAGTTCAATGGGGCTGGCGGTCGTAGACGGCGTATTACCTGACGCTGCTTCGTTTGACGGTAAAACGATGAATGTCCGCTCATCACGCGCCTGCACCACCAGCCCACTCTGCTCGAGCACCTGGCCCAGCGCCTGCGCCACTGTGTAACGTCCGTGCAGCGCCGGCGCCTGCTTGCTCGCAGTCAGCTCGCTGGAAAACAGCACTTGAGCACCTGTTTGGCGAGCCACTGCATTCAGCGAGCTTTCCAGCGTTGATGCAGGAATATTGAAATCGACAACCACCATGGTTTGCGCGAACGACCACTGGCTGGCCATCAAGGTGCTGGTCAAAATCGAGACGTGCCAAGGTGTACGCAGGAAGAGCTGACTCACTTGTTATTCTCCAGGAGATGAGGTGCAGAGAGTTAGCCGCTTCGCGACGGCCCCAACCCTACCTCGTTGGAGAATTATTTTTTTCCGCTTGGGGCTGAATGCGTACGACCCCGCCTTCCCTGCTCAGCTTCACCGGGAGAATCTCCGGCAGTAACGCCAACAGCGTTTCGACGCTGTCGCTGCTGAAAACACCTGAAAGCGGCAATTTGCCGACATCAGGGTCGGTCAGTTCGATCGGCTGGGCGTAATACCGTTGCAGTGCAGCAACCACCTCAGCCAGTGGCGTACCGGCGAAAACCCAGCGGCTTTCTTGCCAGGCGCTAGCGTCTTCGGCATTGCCTTTGACCACCTCACCGGGGATGCCCTGTTGCACGAGCACCTGCTGCCCAGGCATGAGCAGCGAGGTACGGTCCGCCGCGCGCCCTGTGACTGCCACCTTGCCTTGCGCAACGGTAACCCGCACGTCACCCGCGTACATGTTGACGTTGAATCGGGTGCCGACCACGCGTATGTCGGCGTTGCCTGCATCGACCAAGAACGGCCGATAGTGCATGGGCGAAATGTCGAATAAGGCCTGGCCACGCACCAGTGCAACTTGCCGGGTGCGCAAATGCCAGCTGACGCGTACCTCAGTGCCCCCATCCAGCTTGATCTTGCTGCCATCAGCCAGCTGTATCGCCTGGCGTTGTCCCACCTGCGTGACAAAGTGTTCATTGCGGTACGCAGGATCCTTCCAGGCCACACCTGCGGCCAGGGCCAGCAATACTAGCGGGAGTACCTTGCTGCCTTTGCGGGGCTTGCGGGCAGGTGGCGAGCTGGGTAAAGGGAAGCGCTGCTTCAAGGTCTCGCGACACGCGGCCAGCGCCTCATCGACTGCAGCATCGTCTTTGTTTCGTGGACGGCTCACTGCGCCACCTCGGATTGCAGATGTTCACGGCAAGCGATCATACCGACGCGCAAATGCTTTTCTACGGTTTTCAGCGAGATCCCCAGGCGCTGCGCGACTTCAGCCTGGGGGACCTCATGCAGCTTGTGCATGATGAACACGGCCTGGCAACGCGGCGGCAATCGGGAAATAGCCGCAATCAGCCTGTCCAGTGTCTTCGCCGCGTCGACATGGCGCTCCTGTGGCGCTGCGCTACAGGTGACGTCGGGCAGTTCTGCCATGGCGACGATCAAGCTGCTGCGCCGACGCTCGCGGCGGCAATGCGAGATGGCGTTGTCGTGGGCGATCTTGCGTAACAGCGCCAGGGGCTTGCGCACCCCTTCTTTCTCGTCATCCTCCAGCAACTGAACGCACAGGTCGTGAACGACTTCACGCGCGAACACCCGCTCGCCGAAGCGTCGGCGCACATGATCGACCAGGTCGTCGTAGTGACGGACCAGGGTGGCGAGCAAGGATGGCTTTGGAGGATCTGCCTGCACGGTAGCGATAACAGAGAGGAAATGAGATGCAAGTATAAATGGGAATGCATGTCATTTGAAAGCAGTGTCACCCGCCTCCGCCTTCTTCTTAACTGAGCATGCGAACCGAGCTTACCGCATCAACCGCCATGTCCAGGTCGCTGCCGGCAAGCACCTGAGCGTAATACGCCTTCAGTTCGTCCTCCCACCCCGCCACCTCCACCAGCAGATGCTCTGCATGCTCCCGCGTCAGGGCAAAGTGCGCGTGATGGCTGAGCATATTCGCGCGGCTAATCTGGCTGCCTTCCCGGCCAACTGCCATAGCCAAGGTCTGTGCGGGGCCTTCTTCAAGCATGGGCAGCACGTCGTACATGGGCGACAGGCGCCACCCGCCGTCAACCCAGATCACCGCATGGTTGCGTGGATGGTCGTCGGAGTTGCCCACCAAGGCGTTGTAGCACATGCGCTTGAACAGCGCCTGCAGGTCGGTATCGGGCACACCCCGGCGGCGCATTTCATCGGCCACGGCGGCATAGCGCCAATCCCGATGGTGCGCCCCGTTCCACTCCGAATCCAGCAAGGTCAGCGCGCTGAGCATCGGGATACGTCGGGCACCTTGTGCTATGGGCGTGCGGTCGAAGCGTTCGATCAACAACGTCGAAGGGGTTTCAGCATGCAGCGCGGTCTTGGCCACGTTCAAGCCCTTCCCTGCGGCGAATGTCATGCAGGCATATTCGATCGAGGGCAGGTCGTAATGGTCGAAGCGATCACGCGGCTTGGCCAGAATCAGCATACCGTTATCCTGCAGCGTACGTTTTGGCCGTGCGCCACCCAGGGCCGAACGCTGTTGGCGCACGTTGAGGGTGGCCACCGACTCAGCGTCGAGCTGGCCGTCGTACACCGCTTCGCACGCAGCGACGAACTTGGCCAGGCCTTTCAAGGTTGGTACTGCGCCATCGCCTAAGCCGGGTGCGGGGGTTGTTGCGCCGCCTGCCATCAGGTTGCCAACGCGGTCGTTGTTGGGTGACTTGAGCAGGAAGTCGAGGGTGCCGAGTTCTTGGCCGTACGCCCGATGCAGCAGCCGCTCGCCCCAGCCATCGGGCATGGCGTCATTGATGAAGCCGGGTATGCCGCGGTTCTTGACGATGCCGGTGTAGGCCTCGGCGCGTAACGGGTAATTGATTGGGTCGGGGACCCAGCCGCCGCGCGCGACGTGGTCAGGTGCATAAAGAAACTCCCCGAGCTTGCCTTTGAGGGTCAGCCGGCCAAGGGTGATGACTTCACCTGTCTCGGGGTGCTCCATATAGATGTAGGCACGGGACATCAGAACTCCTCAGGCTTGGGTTTGGCCAGCCGCACGCGGCGGGATGCCAGGCTCTGGTGGGCATCATCGTCATCACTGAACCGGGTGATCTGGGAGGTTTGCTCTATGCCTTCCAGCGAGGCGAAAACGGTTTCGCTGATGCCCAGGCGCCACAACACCAGCATGAATGAACGCAGGTCGACGAGCTCCGAGCCGCCTTCGATCTTGCGAAGGGTATGCGAGGAGACGCCGATGGCAGCGGTAAGGTCCGCTTGGCGCAGGCCGAGTGCTAGGCGCCGTGCCTTGACCAAAAGGCCGATTTTACTGAGGGTATCGGCGCAAGCGACTGGAAAATAAGTCGTCATAAGGCTCGCCATGGTTAACGTTAACTGAGTTAAGGTTAACCATAGCACACTTAAAGATTTTATAAGAAACGCATAATACTCATCTTAGTAAGTATTATCTAGTATAAGGTTAACCAGGGTTAACCTTAAAGATCGCTATGCAAGACCACCAAAGCGCTTGTAAAAACTTTCATTCACGTCAGGCAGTGGGCCGTCAGCCGTTTCGAGCGCACTGTTCAACCACTCTTCGGCCTTGGCAAACACCAGCCGATACAGGTTGCGACACAGCTGCCGTGCTGCCCTGCCCTCCCAATCACCTGGCAGCAACTCATCAGGCAGTTGCGGGTCGCGCAGCAGCAGCCGACGGTACTCGTGAATCAGTAGCGTGCGTGCCAGGAAGCAATCCTGCGCATCGAGCTGCGGCTGCTCTTTAAGGCCCTGCCACAGCGGCCTGAATAACTGGATGAATTCACTGTACTGCTGCCCCAGCTCGTCGATACGCCAACTCTCGCGCACTTGCGCGCGCATGGCCTTGGAAGCAAGCACTTCCTGGGTGTGCGTTTCAAACACGATGCTGTCATCACTGGCCTCCAGCTCGCGCAGCGTCGCGGCCAAATCCGCGCGGTCAGCACGGGGGCAGCCCATCACGTTGGGCGCCATCACCCCGAAGCCTTGCCATTCCAACTCCTCACGCAGGGTTTTGCGCTTGCCGGCTTCCAGTTGTGACAGCAACACCAGGGTCCAGGCGCCATCCCATGCGGGTTGGCTGGGGCTGTAGACGCGCTTGAAGGCTTTTTCGAAGCGCCGACGGCCAGTGCCCGTCAGGCTGTAATAGCTGCGTCGGCCGACTTTTTCGGCGGTCAGCCAGCCTTCCTTGGTCAAGCGGAAGATCGAGGTGCGGATCAGCCGTTCGTTGATGCCGATCGGCTCCAGCAGGTTGATCAGGCTGCCCAACCACACCGTGCCACCATGCGGTTCGATAGCGTCGCCGTACAGGGTGATGATCAGCGAGCTGGCGCGGATCGGCGTCTGTTCCTGAAAACGAGTGATCAGGTTGTTCAGTGGGGCAAGTGTGCTCATGGAGGAACTGTGCGCGGGGAAAGCACCGACTATACCTGCGCGGCGGGTTGCCTGGCCATTGCGTGACGCAGACAGGCTCATGCTGGCGACTTGCCTTTGGGCCGGATGCCGGAGTCACCCATGCGCGGGCGACCCTGCTCGGCTTCGGTCAGCGGTGGGCATTCGACCAGCGCGGTCATGCAGCGCTGCGTCAGGTGCTGATACTCCGCTGTGCCGCGCTGCTTCCAGGCCAGCTCCTGGTCGGTCAGCGGGCGCTTGACCTGTGCCGGGCTACCCACCACCAGGCTTTGTTCGGCGCATTCGAACCCCGCCTTGACGAAGGCCGTGGCAGCAACGATGCAGCGCGGGGCTACATGGGCGCCATCCATTACCACGGCATTCATGCCTATCAGGGCATCTTCGCCCACGCGGCACCCGTGCAGCACCGCGCCGTGGCCGACATGCCCATTGCGTTCTATGACCGTGTCGCCCCCCGGAAAGCCATGCATCACGCAGGTGTCCTGTAGGTTGGCGCCCTCCTCCAGCACGATGCGGCCGAAGTCGCCCCTGAGTGAGGCCAGCGGGCCGACGTAGCAACGCGGGCCAACGATGACATCGCCAATCAGCACTGCGCTCGGGTGCACATAGGCAGTTGGATGAACCACGGGGGTCAGGCCGTCTAGCCGGTAGCAAGGCATGGCAAAGCTCCTGAAATGATTTGAAATGTGACAAGTCCTTGTATCACAAAAATGTAGCGCGTCAATTGTGCGATGCCTGTATCGCTTTGTTGTCAGCCTTATTTGCAACCTGTTTTTACAGAAAAAGCCCTATTTATCTGAAGATGAATCGTTAAATCACTTTTTTGAATAGCTCATCTCCCGCGCAGAAATCACCACAAAGAGATACGTTAAACGCTTTTTGATGTTGCTTTGGTGTATCGCATAAGGCATATACTGTCCGCACCTGAACGTGGCGCAGCCCACGTCCCTGCAAACAATTCCAAGAAATGCCGGCCAATCGATGTGCCGTGCGAGCAGCCAGAGGAACCCGATATGCCTCGTTATCTCGATGCGCAAGCGCCGGAGCACGGCGTCCGGCTCATCACCCTGCAACGGCCAGAAGCGCTGAATGCTCTGTGCACAGCGTTGCTGGCCGAGCTGGCCAGCGAGCTGGATGCCGCCGAGCGTGATGATCAGACCCATGCCGTGGTGATTACCGGCAGCCGCAAGGCGTTCGCCGCCGGCGCCGACATTGGCGAGATGGCCGAGCGCGACCTGGTCGGCATACTCAATGACCCTCGCGTTGCGTGTTGGCAACGGATAGCCGCGTTTTCCAAGCCGCTGATCGCCGCCGTTAACGGCTACGCCCTGGGCGGCGGTTGCGAGCTGATGATGTGCGCCGACATCGTCATTGCGGGCAGCGACGCCCGTTTCGGCCAGCCGGAGATCAACCTCGGCATCATCCCCGGCGCTGGCGGCACCCAGCGCCTGCTGCGCGCGGTTGGCAAGCCGCTGGCCATGCACATGGTGTTGACCGGTGAAGCCATCAGCGCCCAGCACGCCTTGCAAGCCGGCCTGATCAGCGAAATCACCCAGCCGGAACTGGCCGTGGAGCGGGCCGTGCAAGTGGCCCGCATTATCGCGGCCAAGGCGCCGCTGGCAGTGCGCCTGGCCAAGGAAGCCTTGCTCAAGGCCGGCGATACCGACCTTGCCAGTGGCCTGCGCTTCGAGCGCCACGCGTTCACCCTGCTCGCCGGCACCGCCGACCGCAATGAGGGTATTCGCGCCTTCCAGGAAAAACGCCAGGCCCGGTTCAAAGGCTGCTGAGCACCTCCCCATTCGACTGACCAAGCGAGTCTGCCATGACGTTCGAACACATCCTGTTTTCCATCGAGGACGGCGTTGCCCTCCTGTCGCTGAACCGCCCGGAGCAGCTGAACAGTTTCAACACGCCCATGCACCTGGAAGTGCGCGAAGCCTTGAAGCAAGTACGCCAGAGCAAAGATGCACGGGTGTTGCTGTTGACTGGCGAAGGCCGCGGCTTCTGTGCAGGCCAGGACCTGTCTGATCGCAATGTCGCGCCGGGGGCCGACATGCCGGACCTGGGTGAGTCCATCGATAAGTTCTACAACCCACTGGTGCGCACCCTGCGCGATTTGCCGCTGCCGGTCATCTGCGCCGTCAACGGCGTGGCTGCGGGCGCCGGGGCCAATATTCCGCTGGCCTGTGACCTGGTACTGGCCGCCCGTTCGGCCAGCTTCATCCAGGCCTTCTGCAAGATCGGCCTGGTGCCGGATTCTGGCGGCACCTGGCTGCTGCCACGGCTAGTCGGCATGGCGCGGGCCAAGGCGTTGGCGATGCTGGGCGAACGCCTGACGGCCGAACAGGCCCAGCAATGGGGGTTGATCCATCGCGTGGTCGACGATGCCGCGTTGCGCGACGAGGCCCTCACCCTCGCCCGCCACCTCGCCACGCAGCCCACTTACGGCCTGGCCCTGATCAAACGCAGCCTGAATGCCAGTTTCGATAACGGGTTCGACCAGCAACTGGAACTGGAGCGCGACCTGCAGCGCCTGGCTGGCCGCAGCGAGGACTACCGCGAAGGCGTAAGCGCTTTCATGAACAAGCGCACGCCTGCGTTCAAGGGGCGTTGAGCATGAGCGCACTCGACCGCAACACCCAAGTGGCCGTGATCGGTGCAGGCGCCATGGGCGCAGGTATCGCCCAAGTGGCCGCGCAAGCCGGCCACCCGGTCAAACTCTACGACAACCGCCCCGGCGCCGCCGCCCAGGCAGTGGCGGGCATCGATCGTCAGCTCGCCCGCTTGGTAGAAAAAGGCAAGTTGCCTGCGGGCGAGCGGGAAGCGATCGTCGCCCGCCTGTGCCCAGCCGACACCCTCGACACCCTGGCCGATGCCCGCCTGGTGATCGAAGCCATCGTTGAAAACCTGTCAGTTAAGCAAGCCTTGTTGCACGAGCTTGAAGCGCTGTGCGCAGACGACTGCATCCTGGCCAGCAACACCTCGTCACTCTCGATCACCAGCCTGGCCG
This sequence comes from Pseudomonas sp. SWRI50, assembly GCF_014269095.1. Lineage (NCBI taxonomy): Bacteria > Pseudomonadati > Pseudomonadota > Gammaproteobacteria > Pseudomonadales > Pseudomonadaceae > Pseudomonas > Pseudomonas sp. SWRI50. The sequence goes on from NZ_JABWRW010000017.1 coordinate 11,981, forward strand.
CTGGCTTGAAGCGCCCACAGCAAGTGGTGGGCATGCATTTCTTCAACCCGGCACCGTTGATGGCCCTGGTCGAGGTCGTTTCGGGGTTGGCTACCGACCCTGCCGTGGCCGCCTGCCTTTACGACACCGCCAAAGCCTGGGGCAAACAGCCGGTGCATGCCCGCTCAACGCCGGGCTTTATTGTCAACCGTGTAGCCCGGCCGTTCTACGCCGAGAGCCTGCGCCTGTTGCAGGAAGGTGCAGCCGATTGCGCCAGCCTGGATGCGCTATTGCGTGACGCCGGCGGCTTTCGCATGGGGGCCTTCGAGCTCACCGACCTGATCGGCCATGACGTCAACTATGCCGTCACCTGTTCGGTGTTCGAGGCGTTTTATGGCGATTTCCGCTTCCAGCCTTCGCTCGTGCAAAAGGAGTTGGTGGATGCCGGGCGCCTTGGCCGCAAAACTGGCCAAGGTTTCTATAGCTATGCCGAAGGCGCCGAGCGCCCGCAACCTAAAGCGCTGCAAAGCACGGCGCAGGTTGCGTCCTGCGTTATCGAGGGGCATCTGGGCGTCATGCAGCCCTTGGTCGAGCGTTTGCGCGACAGCGGCATCGCCGTGACCGAGCGCGCCGGCAATGGCGTGATCCAGGTCGGCGATGCCACGTTGGCGCTTTCCGACGGCCGCCTGGCCACGCAGCGTGCCCGCGAAGAAGGCCTGCGCAACCTGGTACTGGTCGATCTGGCCCTGGACTACAGCACGGCTTCCCGCATTGCGATCAGTTGGTCTGCCGACACCACCCGTGAGGCCCGCGACCAGGCCGTGGGCTTGTTAACCCGCGCCGGCTTGAAAGTGACCGCAGTCGCCGACCTGCCTGGCCTGGTCGTGCTGCGTACGGTGGCGATGCTGGCCAACGAAGCCGCCGATGCCGTGTTGCAAGGCGTTGGCTCGGCGGCCGATATCGACCTGGCCATGCGCGCCGGCGTGAACTACCCCTGCGGCCCCCTGGCCTGGGCCTCGCGCATCGGCATAAGCCAGACCTTGCGTGTACTCGACAACCTGCAGCGCAGCTACGGCGAAAGCCGCTATCGCCCTTCCCTGCTATTGCGCCGCTGCGAAGCCCAAGGAGGCAATCTGCATGACTGAAATCGAGCTGGCACAAGCGTGTGCCGATGCCATGTTTTCCCGCGATCACGCCACCCAAGGGCTCGGCATCAGCCTACTCGAAGCCGGCCCTGGCCAGGCGCGCCTGCGCATGCCGGTGCGCGACGACATGATCCAGGGCCACGGCACCTGCCACGGTGGTTTCCTGTTCGCCCTGGCGGATTCGGCCTTCGCCTTCGCCTGCAACAGTTACGACCAGGCCACCGTGGCTCTGGGTTGCAGCATCGACTACCTGGCGCCGGCGCTGCGCGACGACGTGCTGACTGCCACGGCCAGCGAAGTCAGCCGCAAAGGCCGTACCGGCCTGTATGACGTTCGCATCGAGAACCAGCGCGGTGAGCTGGTGGCGATGTTCCATGGCAAATCCTACAAAGTACGCGGCACGGTGCTCGCGCAGGAGACACAAGATGACTGAACACACCTTGGCCGATGCGCTGATCATCGACGCCGTGCGCACGCCGATCGGCCGCTACGCCGGCGCCTTGAGCGGCGTGCGCCCCGACGACCTGGCCGCCATCCCGCTCAAGGCCCTGATCGCCCGCCACCCGGAGTTGGAGTGGGCGGCAGTGGACGACGTAATCCTCGGTTGCGCCAACCAGGCCGGTGAGGACAACCGCAACGTTGCCCGCATGGCCAGCCTGCTGGCGGGCCTGCCGATCGAGGTGCCGGGCACCACCCTCAACCGCTTGTGCGGCTCTGGCATGGATGCTATTGGCAACGCGGCCCGTGCCCTGCGCTGCGGTGAAGCCGGGCTGATGCTGGCCGGCGGCGTGGAGTCGATGTCGCGCGCGCCGTTCGTCATGGGCAAATCGGAGCAAGCCTTTGGGCGCGCCGCCGAACTGTTCGATACCACCATCGGCTGGCGCTTCGTCAACCCGTTGATGAAGGCCGAACATGGCACCGACTCGATGCCTGAGACGGCTGAGAACGTCGCTGCCCGTTTCGGTATCTCCCGTGAAGACCAGGACGCCTTCGCCCTGCGCAGCCAGCACAAGGCTGCCGCCGCCCAGGCCCGAGGCCGCCTGGCCCAGGAAATCGTGCCGGTCGAAATCCCCCAGCGCAAAGGCCCGGCCAAGCGCGTCGAGCACGACGAACACCCGCGTGGCGACACCACGCTGGAGCAGTTGGCCAAGCTCGGCACGCCGTTCCGCGAGGGTGGCAGTGTCACCGCTGGCAACGCCTCTGGCGTCAACGACGGTGCCTGTGCACTACTGCTGGCGAGTACCGCAGCGGCCCAGCGCCATGGCCTTAAAGCCCGCGGGCGCATTGTCGGAATGGCTGTGGCCGGGGTCGAGCCGCGCATCATGGGCATCGGCCCGGTGCCGGCTACCCGCAAGGTGCTCGAACTCACCGGGCTGTCGCTGGCCGACATGGATGTCATCGAGCTAAACGAGGCCTTCGCTGCCCAAGGCCTGGCGGTATTGCGCGAGCTTGGCCTGGCCGACGACGACAAGCGGGTCAACCCGAACGGCGGCGCCATTGCCCTGGGGCATCCGTTGGGCATGAGTGGCGCGCGCCTGGTCACCACCGCACTGCACGAACTGGAAGAAACTGCCGGACGCTACGCCCTGTGCACCATGTGCATCGGCGTTGGCCAAGGCATCGCCATGGTCATCGAGCGCCTCTGACCAACGGCTTGTTACCGAACACAACGCAGCCGGTTATGCTGCGCCCATGACACTCACCGCCCGGCTGCGAACCCGCGCCGGGCGGCGTACAAGAACAATTCGAGTGAAGCCATGAACATGTACCATGATGCCGATCGTGCCCTGCTTGACCCTATGGAAACCGCCAGCGTCGACGCCCTGCGCCAGCACCAACTCGAGCGCCTGCGCTGGAGCCTGAAACACGCCTACGACAACGTGCCGCTGTACCGCAAACGCTTCGACGAATGCGGCGCGCACCCCGATGACCTCAAGTCGCTCGACGACCTGGCCAAGTTCCCCTTCACCGGCAAGAACGACCTGCGCGACAACTACCCGTACGGCATGTTTGCCGTGCCCCAGGAAGAGGTCGTGCGCCTGCATGCCTCCAGCGGCACAACGGGCAAGCCGACCGTGGTCGGTTATACCCAGAACGACATCGACACCTGGGCCAATGTGGTCGCCCGCTCGATCCGCGCCGGCGGGGGGCGCAAAGGCGACAAAGTGCACGTTTCGTACGGTTATGGCCTGTTTACCGGCGGGCTCGGCGCGCATTACGGTGCCGAACGGCTGGGGTGCACGGTCATCCCCATGTCGGGTGGCCAGACCGAGAAGCAGGTGCAACTGATCCGCGACTTCCAGCCCGACATCATCATGGTCACGCCCTCTTACATGCTCAACCTGGCCGACGAGATCGAGCGCCAGGGCATCGACCCGCACGACCTCAAGCTGCGCCTGGGCATCTTCGGTGCCGAGCCCTGGACCGACGAACTGCGGCGCTCCATCGAGCAGCGCCTGGGTATCCAGGCCCTCGACATCTATGGCCTGTCGGAAATCATGGGGCCCGGGGTGGCGATGGAGTGCATCGAAACCAAAGACGGCCCGACCATCTGGGAAGACCACTTCTACCCCGAAATCATCGACCCGGTTACCGGCGAGGTACTGCCGGACGGGCAATTGGGCGAGCTGGTATTTACCTCGCTGAGCAAGGAGGCGCTGCCGATGGTGCGCTACCGTACCCGCGACCTGACCCGCCTGCTGCCAGGCACCGCGCGGCCGATGCGGCGGATCGGCAAGATCACCGGGCGCAGTGACGACATGCTGATCATTCGTGGGGTCAACGTGTTCCCGACCCAGATTGAGGAGCAGGTACTCAAAATAAAACAGCTTTCAGAGATGTACGAGATTCATCTGTATCGCAATGGCAACCTGGACAGTGTCGAGGTGCACGTGGAGCTGCGTGGCGAATGCCAGGCGATGGACGAGGGCCAGCGCAAGCTGCTGATCGGTGAACTGACCAAGCAGATCAAGACCTACATCGGTATCAGCACCCAGGTGCGACTGCAGCCCTGCGGCACACTCAAGCGTTCTGAAGGCAAGGCGTGCCACGTGTTTGACAAACGGTTGGCCAGCTGACTTATCAGCTGCCTTTTTACGGCCCCGGCTCAGTCCGGGGCTTTTTTTTGCCTGTCCTTTCGCAGTGCAAGGCTGCTCCTAAAGGTGGTGCGCGACCTTGTAGGAGCAGCCTTGTGCTGCGAAAGGTCCGCAAAGCGATACACAAATCTTATTTGATACATATAAAACTGTTTGACGTTATGTTTTGTATCGCTTACAAATGACTCATGCCTTAGCAGGAGTCGGAACATGTACGCACAGCTAGTCGAAACCGGCGTCAAACGCGTCAAGTCCCTGGACGAAATGTCGCCCGAAGAGCGCGATTTCCAGGAAAAGATCGACGCCGAGATCAAGATCGAAGCCAAAAACTGGATGCCCGAGGCCTACCGCCAAACGCTGATCCGGCAGATCTCCCAGCACGCCCACTCGGAAATCGTCGGCATGCTGCCCGAAGGCAACTGGGTCACCCGCGCCCCAAGCCTGAAACGCAAGCTGCAACTGATGGCCAAGATTCAGGACGAAGCCGGCCACGGCCTGTACCTGTACAGCGCCATGGAAACCCTCGGCGCCGACCGCGACGAAGAGATCGCCAAGCTGCACAGCGGCAAGGCCAAGTACTCGAGCATCTTCAACTACCCGACCCTGAGCTGGGCCGACATGGGCGCCGTAGGCTGGCTGGTCGATGGCGCTGCGATCGTCAACCAGGTGGTGCTGCAGCGCACCTCCTACGGCCCCTACTCCCGCGCCATGATCCGCATCTGCAAGGAAGAGAGCTTCCACCAGCGCCAGGGTTACGAGCTGCTGCTGACCATGATGCGCCACGGTACCCAGGCTCAGAAGGACATGGTCCAGGACGCCATCAACCGCCTGTGGTGGCCATCGTTGATGATGTTTGGCCCCAGTGACGAGCACTCCCCCAACAGCGCCCAGTCGATGGCCTGGAAGATCAAGCGCCAGACCAACGATGAGCTGCGCCAGCGCTTCATCGACCAGACCGTGCCACAGCTCGAACTGCTCGGCTGCACCGCGCCAGACCCGCACCTGAAGTGGAACGAAGCCCGCGGCCACTACGATTTCGGCGACATCCAGTGGGACGAGTTCTACGAAGTCATCAAGGGCAACGGCCCCTGCAACCTGGAACGTGTCGCCACCCGGCGCAAGGCCATCGAGGACGGCGCCTGGGTACGCGAGGCCGCCGTTGCCTATGCGCGCAAGCAACAGAACAAGAACGCCGCCTGAGCGGCGATTGATGCGGAGATCGAAAATGTCTGTCTGGACCCTCTACGAAGTGTTCGTGCGCAGCAAGCACGGCCTGAACCACAAGCATGTCGGCAGCGTGCATGCCGCCGACGCCGCCATGGCCATCGAGAATGCCCGTGAGCTGTACACCCGCCGCAGCGAAGGCGTGAGCCTGTGGGTGGTGCCATCGGCGCTGATTACCGCCTCCTCCCCTGACGAGAAAGACCCGCTGTTCGCCCCCTCGGACGACAAGGTCTACCGCCATGCCAGCTTTTACGAGCTGCCCGACGAAGTCGGACACATGTGAGGTTGGCCATGCATAAAGAAGCGCTTATCCCCTATTTGCTGCTCCTGGGCGACAGTGCCCTGGTGCAGGGCCAGCGACTCTGTGAATGGTGCGGCCACGCACCGGCCATCGAGGAAGAACTGGCCTTGATGAACGTCGGCCTCGACCTGGTCGGCCAAGCCCGCAACTGGCTGGACTACGCCGCCGAATTGCTCGACGACGGCCGTGACGCCGATGCCCTTGCCTACCGCCGTGACGAACGCGCCTACCGCAACCTGCTGCTGGTCGAACAACCCAATGGCGACTTCGCCGTGACCATGACCAAGCAGTTTTTCTACGACGCCTGGCACTTCGCGGTGCTGCAGGGCCTGGCTGCGTCCCGCGATGAGCGTATCGCCGGCATTGCTGCCAAGGCACTCAAGGAGGTCACCTACCACCTGCGTCGCTCCGGTGAGTGGGTGCAACGCCTGGGCGGCGGTACCGACGAAAGCCGTCGGCGCATGCTAGACGCCATCCCAGCGCTGTGGCGCTTCACCGTTGAACTGACCGCGGGTAGCGACAGCGAAGTTCAGCTGGCCGAAGTCGGCATCGCTGCTGACCCGGCCGCCGTCGGCGCGGCCTGGCTCAAGCAGGTAAGCGCGACTTTCGACTCAGTCGAGCTGCCGCTGCCCAAAGCCGCCAGCTATTTCTACCTGGACGGTCGCAAAGGCCTGCACACCGAGCACCTGGGGCTGTTGCTGGCCGAAATGCAGTTCCTGCCACGGGCCTACCCCGATGCGACCTGGTGAGCTGATCGCCAGCGACCTCGGCGCCCGTGCCGCCCGAGGCGACGACCTGGCCCGGGCCTGGGCGGTGCTGGAGCAGGTCATGGACCCGGAAGTGCCGGTGGTGAGCGTGGTTGACCTGGGCATTGTCCGCGACCTGGGCTGGCGCGCCGGCCACCTGCACCTGGTCGTCACGCCAACCTATTCCGGTTGCCCGGCGACCGAGGTGATCGAGGCCGATATCCGTGACGCGCTGCAACAGGCCGGTTTTGCTGCCCCCGCACTGGAGCGGCGCTTGACCCCGGCCTGGAGCACCGACTGGATCAGCGACCTGGGCCGCCAACGCTTGCGCGCCTATGGCATAGCGCCGCCCGAAGGCAGCACCAGCAAGCGCAGCCTGCTCGGTGAGGCGCCCCAAGTGTGCTGCCCGCAGTGTGGCAGCGCGCATACCGAACTGCTCAGCCAGTTCGGCTCCACGGCTTGCAAGGCGCTGTACCGCTGCCGCGAGTGCCTGGAGCCATTCGACTATTTCAAATGCATTTGAGCCGTGGAGAACACCATGAGCCAGTTTCACAGCCTGACCATCAAGCAAGTACGCAACGAGACCCGCGACGCCGTGTCCATCGTCTTTGACGTACCCGAGCACCTGCAGACGCAATTCCGCTTCACCCAGGGCCAGTACCTGGTCATGCGTACCCAGCTGGATGACGAAGAAGTGCGTCGTTCCTATTCGATCTGCAGCGCCGTGCAGGACGGCGAGCTGCGTGTGGCTGTCAAGCGCGTGCCAGGCGGGCGTTTTTCGGCCTTTGCCAATGAAGTGCTCAAAGCTGGCCAGCAACTGGAGGTGATGCCGCCGTCGGGCAGCTTCTTCGTGCCGCTCGACCCCGCCCGCGAAGGCCACTACCTGGGCGTTGCCGCCGGCAGCGGCATTACGCCGATACTGTCGATCATCGCCACCACCCTGGCAACAGAACCGCACAGCCGTTTCACCCTGCTCTACGGCAACCGCTCAAGCTCCGGTGCGCTGTTCCGCGACAAGCTCGAAGACCTGAAAAACCGTTATCTGGACCGCCTGAACCTGATTTTCGTGTTCAGCCGCGAACAGCAGGACGTCGACCTGTACAACGGCCGGATCGATGCCGACAAATGCGGCCAGCTGTTCTCCCGTTGGCTGGACGTCGCCACGCTGGACGCTGCGTTCATTTGCGGCCCCCAGGCCATGACTGAAACCGTGCGTGACAGCCTGCAGGCCAACGGCATGGCCAAGGACCGCATCCACTTCGAACTGTTCGCCGCCGCGGGCAGCGAAGCGCGCCGCGAAGCGCGCCGCGAAGCCCGTGAAGCTGCGCGCCAGGTGGATTCGGCGCTCAGCCATATCACCGTGATCAGCGATGGCCGGGCGCTGAGCTTCGACCTGCCGCGCAACAGCCAGAACGTGCTGGACGCCGGCAACGCCATCGGCGCCGAACTGCCGTACTCGTGCAAGGCCGGCGTGTGCTCGACCTGCAAGTGCCGGGTGATCGAAGGCGAGGTCGAGATGGACAGCAACCATGCGCTGGAAGACTACGAAGTGGCGGCGGGGTATGTGCTGTCGTGCCAGACCTACCCGGTGAGCGACAAAGTGGTGCTCGACTTCGACCAGCTCTGATACCTGGCCCGCGTTGAGGCCCTAAGCACCACCGCAACACCTGTGTGACCTCAAAAACAACTACAACACCAAGAGATCGCTTGCCATGACCCCCGAACGCATAGAAAGCATCGCCAACCATCCCGACTTCCAGCACCTGGTCCGGCGCAAACGTCGCCTCAACGGCACCCTGACCCTGGCCATGCTGGTGATCTATTACGGCTTCGTCCTGTTGGTGGCGTTCTCCCCCAGCACCCTCGGCCAATCGCTCAGCGGTGGCGTGACTACCGTTGGCATGCTGGTGGGCGTGCTCATGGTGCTGCTGTCGTTCGCCCTCACCGGCATCTACGTGCACCGCGCCAACAACGTGCTCGACCCGCTGAACGACAAGGTCAAGCAGGAGTGCGCGCAATGAACTGGACTGCCATTTCGATGTTCATGGTGTTTGTCTGCTTCACCCTGCTGGTAACCCGCTGGGCCGCACTGCGGACCCGCTCGGCGAGTGACTTCTACACCGCTGGCGGCGGCCTGACCGGCATGCAGAACGGCTTGGCGATCGCTGGCGACATGGTCAGCGCCGCGTCCTTCCTGGGCATCTCGGCCATGATGTTCATGAACGGCTACGACGGCTTGCTCTACGCCCTGGGCGTACTGGCCGGCTGGCCAATCATCCTGTTCCTGATCGCCGAACGCCTGCGCAACCTGGGCAAGTACACGTTTGCCGACGTCGTGTCCTACCGCCTGGCGCAAACCCCAGTCCGCCTGACCTCGGCATTCGGCACCTTGGTCGTCGCGCTGATGTACCTGGTGGCCCAGATGGTAGGGGCCGGCAAGCTGATCGAGCTGTTGTTCGGCATCAGCTACCTGTACGCGGTGATGCTGGTCGGGGTGCTGATGGTCGCCTACGTGACCTTCGGCGGCATGCTGGCAACCACCTGGGTGCAGATCATCAAGGCCGTGATGCTGCTGTCCGGCACCAGCTTCATGGCGTTCATGGTGCTCAAACACTTTGGTTTCAGCACCGAAGCGATGTTTGCCAGCGCCGTGGCCGTGCATGCCAAGGGCCAGGCGATCATGGCGCCGGGTGGCTTGCTGTCGAACCCGATCGATGCGATTTCCCTGGGGCTGGGCATGATGTTCGGCACTGCCGGCCTGCCGCATATCCTGATGCGTTTCTTCACCGTCAGCGATGCCAAGGAAGCGCGCAAGAGTGTGTTCTACGCCACGGGTTTCATCGGCTACTTCTACTTGCTGCTGATTGTCATCGGCTTTGGCGCCATCGTCATGGTCGGCACCGAGCCGTCCTACCGCGATGCGGCAGGGGCGATCATCGGTGGCGGCAACATGGTCGCGGTGCACCTGGCCCAGGCGGTGGGTGGCAACCTGTTCCTGGGTTTCATCTCTGCCGTGGCCTTCGCCACCATTCTTGCGGTAGTGGCAGGCCTGGCCCTGTCCGGCGCTTCGGCGGTTTCCCACGACCTCTATGCCTGCGTGGTACGCAAAGGCCAGGCCACTGAACAGGAAGAAATGCGTGTCTCGCGTATCGCCACCCTGGTGATCGGCTTGCTGGCAGTGGTACTGGGGCTGGTGTTCGAGTCGCAGAACATCGCCTTCCTCTCCGGCCTGGTACTGGCCGTGGCTGCATCGGTCAACTTCCCGGTGCTGCTGCTCTCGATGTTCTGGAAGGGCCTGACCACCCGTGGTGCAGTGTGCGGCAGCATGGCCGGTTTGCTCTCGGCCGTGGTGCTGGTGGTACTGGGCCCGGCAGTGTGGGTCAACGTGCTGCACAACGAACAGGCGCTGTTCCCTTACAGCAACCCGGCGCTGTTCTCGATGAGCCTGGCGTTTTTCGGCGCCTGGGTGTTCTCGGTCACCGACACCTCCGCGCGTGCCAGCGAGGAGCGTGGTCGCTACCTGGCGCAGTTCATTCGCTCCATGACCGGTATCGGCGCTGCCGGCGCCAGCAAGCACTGATTTCGAGAATAACCATGTCGGGTACAACAACAATGAACCGCACTCGCTTCTCTTCTGCCGCTTGGCTTGCCACGCTCGCCCTGCCCTTGCCGGCTATGGCCGACTTCGTCAGCGACAGCCATGCACGCCTGGAACTGCGCAACCACTACATCAACCGCGATTTCCGCCAGAGCAATGCTCCGCAGGCCAAGGCCGAGGAATGGGGCCAAGGCTTTACCGCCCGCGTGGAGTCCGGTTTTACCGAAGGCCCGGTGGGCTTCGGCGTTGACGCCATGGGCCAACTGGGTCTCAAGCTTGACTCCAGCCGCGACCGCCGCAACACCGGCTTGCTGCCCTTTGGCCCGAACAGCCACGAGCCTGTCGATGACTACAGCGAGCTGGGCCTGACCGGTAAAGCACGGGTTTCCAAGAGCACCCTGCGCCTGGGCACCCTGCAGCCGATCCTGCCGGTGGTGGTGTACAACGACACCCGTCTGTTGTCTTCCACGTTCCAGGGCGGCCTGCTGACCAGCCAGGAACTCAATGGCCTCACCGTCAACGCCGGGCGCCTCACCAAGGCCAACCTGCGCGATTCGTCCGGCCGCGACGACATGGGCTACGGCGCAGCCAGCAGCGACCACCTGGATTTCGGCGGCGGCAGCTACGCCATCACCCCGCAGACCAGCGTCAGCTATTACTACGCCAAGCTCGAAGACATCTACCGCCAGCAGTTCGTCGGCCTGGTCGATACCCGCCCACTGGGCGAAGGCCTGAGCCTGCGCAGCGACCTGCGCTATTTCGACAGCCGTAACGACGGCGCCGAACGCGCCGGCAACATCGACAACCGTAACTTCAACGCCATGTTCACCCTCGGCGTCAGGGCGCACAAGTTCACCGCCACCTGGCAACAGATGTCCGGCGACAGCGCCTTCCCCTTCGTCAACGGCGGCGACCCGTTCACGGTCAACCTGGTGACCTACAACACCTTCACCCGCGCCGGGCTCGATTCCTGGCAGGTGCGCTACGACTACGACTTCGTCGCCATGGGCATCCCGGGTCTGAGTTTCATGACCCGCTACACCGACGGCCGCCACGCCGAGACCGCCACGGTCAGCAACGGCCGTGAGCGCGAACGCGACACCGACCTCACCTACGTCATCCAGAGCGGCCCGTTCAAAGACGTCAGCCTGCGCTGGCGCAACGTCACCTTCCGTTCCGGCAATGGCCTGACCAATGCCGTGGACGAGAACCGCCTGATCATCGGCTACACCTTGGCGCTGTGGTAATAGCGCCCTTCCCCCATTAGAACAGCATGGAGAACAGCATGTCTGACGCCCCAACCCTGCAAAGCTTCATTGCCGGTCGCTGGATCGGCCAGCACGGCGCCCAGGCCCTGCGCAGCGCCTTGAACGGTCACGTTCTGGCCTACAGCCATGAAGAGCGCCCGGATTTCGCCGAAGCCGTGGACTTTGCCCGCGCCCGTGGCCTGGCCGCACTCATGGCCATGGACTTCCAACAGCGCGCCGCCCGCCTCAAGGCCCTGGCCTTGTACCTGGCCGAGCGCAAAGAGCAGCTTTACGCCTTGTCCCACCACAGTGGCGCCACCCGCGCCGACAGCTGGATCGACATCGAAGGCGGTAACGCCACACTGTTCGCCTATGCCGGCATCGGCAGCCGCGAACTGCCCTCCGGCAACCTGGTGCACGAAGGCCCTGCAATACCGCTGGGCAAGCAAGGCCACTTTGCTGGCAGCCATATCCTGGTGCCGCGTGCTGGGGTCGCCGTGCACATCAATGCGTTCAACTTCCCGATCTGGGGCATGCTCGAGAAGTTTGCCCCGACCTTCCTGGCCGGCATGCCGTGCATCATCAAGCCCGCTACCTCGACCAGTTACCTGACTGAAGCCGTGGTGCGCCTGATGAACGCGTCGGGCCTATTGCCCGACGGCAGCTTGCAGTTGGTGATCGGCAGCACCGGCGACCTGCTCGACCGCTTGCAGGGGCAGGATGTAGTGACCTTTACTGGCTCCGCCGATACCGCCGCCAAACTGCGCGTCACGCCGAACCTGATCCGCAACTCGGTACCGTTCACCGCCGAAGCGGATTCGCTGAACTGCGCGATTCTCGGCCCGGACGTGACCCCGGACAGCGAAGAGTTTGACCTGTACATCAAGGAGGTGGTCCGCGAAATGACCACCAAAGCCGGGCAAAAATGCACCGCCATCCGCCGCGCCATCGTCCCAGCCAAGCATATCGATGCCGTCGCTACCCGCCTGCGCGAGCGCCTGAGCAAGGTGGTGGTGGGCGACCCTTCAGTGGAAGGCGTGCGCATGGGTGCCCTGGCCTCGCATGACCAGCAGCGCGACGTTGGCGAGCGTGTACGCAGCCTGCTGCAGAGCTGCGACCAGCTGTTCGGCGCCAGCGACGGTTTCGCGCCGCGTGGTGAGGGTGTTGCCGAGGGCGCGTTCTTTGCGCCGACCCTGCTCCAGGCCCGCGACCCGCATGCTGAAGGTGGTGCGCACGATATCGAAGCGTTCGGGCCGGTCAGCACGCTGATGGCCTACGATGACCTTGACGAAGCCCTGGCCCTGGCTGCCCGCGGCAAGGGCAGCCTGGTGGCGACCCTGGTCACTGCCGACCGCGCCGTTGCCGCCAAAGCCATCCCCGTGGCGGCTGCCTGGCACGGCCGCCTGCTGGTGCTGGACCGCGAAGCCGCGCTGGAATCCACTGGGCATGGCTCGCCGCTGCCGCAACTCAAGCACGGCGGCCCCGGCCGCGCGGGTGGCGGTGAAGAGCTGGGCGGCCTGCGCGCAGTCAAGCACTACCTCCAGCGTGCGGCCGTACAAGGCTCACCGAGCATGCTCACGGCGGTAACGGGCGAGTACGTGCGCGGCGCAGAAGTGATCGAGAGCGAAGTGCACCCGTTCCGTCGCTACTTCCAGGACTTGCGTATCGGCGAGTCGCTGTTAACCCACCGCCGTACGGTGACCGAGGCAGACCTGGTCAACTTCGGCTGCTTGTCGGGTGACCACTTCTACATGCACTTCGACGAGATCGCCGCCAAGGAATCGCAGTTTGGCAAGCGTATCGCCCATGGCTACTTCGTGCTGTCGGCAGCAGCGGGCCTGTTTGTATCCCCTGGCGCCGGCCCGGTGCTGGCCAACTACGGCCTGGATACCCTGCGCTTCATCAACCCCGTAGGCATTGGCGACACGATCCAGGCCCGCCTGACCTGCAAGCGCAAGATCGACCAGGGCAAGGCTAGCCCGTTGGGGCAGCCGCAAGGCGTGGTGGCGTGGGACGTTGAGGTTACCAACCAGCTGGGGGAGCTGGTGGCCAGCTATGACATTCTGACCTTGGTATTGAAGAAGGTTGACTGAGTAGCCTACCTGCCAAACGATGGGCTGCCTCGCAGCCCATCGCTCATTCATTCATCAACCCACCACGGCTGGGTCACCCACCGATTGATTGGGCTTGCTCCCGGAAATACGCCAGCTCACGGCGGTAATCCCATACCGTTCGGCCATTGGCCTGCTGACTTTCTTGATCTTTTCCCGCCCGAATTTCGGAATGATGCCGATGCCCGCATCACAGCTGGCCCAATGCCAGGCCTCGGCATTGTCCAACCGTTCCAGGCGGATGATGAAACTGCGCGGTTGGCCATGCAGTTGGTAGTCGATGATGTACAGCTGTGGACCAGGCATCGCAGGGGCCTCCTCTTCTCCATGGATGACCTTTTGATTGATCTGGGCAGTGCCAGAAAATTCAAAAAATTTGCCAACCTAGGACAATCGTTACGATCGCCGTCCGCCGCCATGGCTGTTCTGGCCACCCTTGCGGCCGGCCTCAGCGGCGCGTTCACGGTCATTGGCGAAGTTGCCACCCGACACCTTGCCGCCTTTGTGCCCGGCCCGGGAGGCTTTCTCCCGGTCGTTGGCAAAATTGCCCGAGTTGGTTTCCTTGGTGCCGCCGCGCTGGCTGGTACGTTCTTGATCACGCGCCATGTCGTATCTCCTTGCGATGGAAAGGTTGCTGGGCCGTACCTTGATTCCGAGCCAGCAAATACGGGCAATGCTCAATCGAATTGCACACGGCTGACGGGTGGTGCCAAACGCCACCAGGCCAAATGCTTGCGTGGCGGCATTAGGCATGCACGCTCCACTGGGTGGAATCGGACTCGATCGGCAGTTCGTCGATGGCATGGATCAGCCCGCTCTCCAGTGCTTCCTCCGGCCCCAGTATCCGCGGGTAGGCCATCAGGTAACGGGGCACGTCCAGCACTTCGGAACTGCCTTGGGTTCGCTCTGCCACGATTTGAGCGTACAGCCGTAGGTCGTAATCCAGGCTCATGGCGTATTCGGCCATCCTGGCGTGGTCGACCGAACCGTGCAGCGTCCAATGGAAAGGGTGAAACAAGAACTTGCTGAACGCGCAGGCGGTGCGATGCTCGCCCGCCAGAAACAGGATGTTACCCATGGATTCCACCGTCCCCAGGTTGTGGGTATGCAGCGGAATCGGCAGCGCCCGCAGGAAGTTGTACAAAGTAAACCCGTAGCTGCACTCCCCGCCCATGGTCGCGATGTTCAGTTGCAGCAGCTGTGCGCCCTGCTGCATGGCGCGCGAACAGGTGTTGATCAGGTTGCCGCAGGTGGATGAGTTGATCGGCCCGGTGAAATGGATGATGTGTCTGGCCATGGTTGCCTCCAGGGTTGGCGGTTCATGCCGGTGAATGGCCAATCCGTCATGGGGTGTAGTCGTCTTTTGCACCCGCTATGCGGTGGAGACGCCAACCGCGGCAAAGTTCAACTCTGCGTGCATTCCCCGTTGGTCAACCGTGCTGAACCTCACGGCCGCGCATCAGTCGCACTTTCAGAGCGACCTCTCAAAAAGCTGGCAATGAGGAAGGCAGCGTGAGCGAGATCCGTATTGGTATATCAGGTTGGCGCTATGGCCCTTGGCGCAAGGATTTCTACCCCAAAGGGCTGCGCCAGGACAGTGAACTCGCGTTCGCCTCGCGGGCAGTCAACAGCATCGAGATCAATGGCTCGTTCTACAGCCTGCAGACGCCTGAACGGTATCTGGGGTGGCGTGAGGAGACGCCGGACGGCTTTGTATTCTCGGTAAAGGCACCGCGCTACATCACCCATGTACGGCGGCTCAAGGACATCGAAGCGCCGGTGGCCAATTTCTTTGCTTCCGGGCCTTTGTTACTGGGCGACAAGCTGGGTCCGTTTCTGTGGCAGTTCCCACCCAACATGAAGTTCGACGAAGCACGCTTTGCACAGTTTCTGGCGCTGCTGCCGCGTAACCGAAAAGCGGCGCGCGAATGCGCACAAGGGTGTGACGAGCGGCTCAAGGGCAATGGCGGCACCGAAATCAGAGGCAACGCACGCTTGCGCCACGCCGTAGAAATCCGCCACGAGAGCTTTCTGTGCGAAGCCTTCGTGAAGCTGTTGCGCAAACACCGCGTGGCATTGGTCGTGGCTGACAGTGCAGGGAAATGGCCCTATGTCGAAGATGTCACGGCCGATTTCGTCTACATGCGCCTGCACGGTGATGTGGAGCTCTACAGCAGTGGCTACACGGCGCAGGCCTTGCGCCGCTGGAAACAGCGCATTCTGCGATGGAGCCAAGGCAGCCAGGCAGACGACGCACACACCGTGCTACCCGGCGCACCGCCCAAGCGTGCCACGCGTGATATCTACTGCTACTTCGACAACGACCAGAAGGTCCACGCGCCCTACGATGCCCGGCGCCTTTTGGAGAAGTTGAAGCTGGACTATGACCTGCTCACCGAACCCGGTGTCGAGCCGGAGGTTGAGCTATGAACAAGACCTTGCCCACACCGCGTTGCATCATCGACAACGTCACCACGGTGCAAACGCTGACCGTGCTGACCCTCAACGTGCACAAGGGTTTCACCCCCTTCAACCGGCGTTTCATCCTGCCTGAGCTGCGCGAGGCCGTGCGCGCCACGGGCGCCGACCTGGTGTTTCTGCAGGAAGTGCACGGCAGCCACCAGCAGCATGCCGAGCGCCACGCAGCCTGGCCGGAAACGCCGCAGTACGAGTTTCTGGCCGACAGCATGTGGCCGCAGTTCGCCTATGGTCGTAACGCTGTGTACCCCCATGGCGACCACGGCAATGCCTTGCTGTCGAAATTCCCCATCAGCCAGTTCGACAACCGGGATGTATCCATCGACGGCAATGAGCAGCGTGGCCTGCTCCATTGCCGCCTAGAGGTGCCTGGGCATAAAGAGGTGCATGCAGTGTGCGTGCACCTGGGCCTGCGAGAATCACACCGCCAGCGCCAGGTACGCCTGTTGCTGGAGCTGCTCGACAGCTTGCCGCCCGATGCGCCGGTGATCATTGCCGGCGATTTCAATGACTGGCGCCTAAAAGCGGATGTGGCGCTGTCCGAACACTTGGTTGAAGCCTTTGGCGAGCGTTTCGGCACCCCGGCGCGCAGTTTTCCAGCGCGCTTGCCGCTGTTGCGGCTTGACCGCATCTACCTGCGCAATGCCATGCCGAGCAAGGCGCAGGTGCTGTCGAAGTACCCATGGTCGCACCTTTCCGACCATGCCCCCCTCACTGCGGAGATCAGCCTATGAACCGACCTTGGCTAGAGGGCAACAGCGTGCAGCTGTTGATCAACGGCGAAGAGTATTACCCGCGCGTGTTTGAAGCGATGGCCCAGGCGCGGGAGGAAATCCTGCTGGAGACGTTCATCATCTTCGATGACAAGGTCGGCCAGCAGTTGCAGCAGGTGCTGATAGACGCCGCGCAGCGCGGCGTGCGCGTCGAAGTGGCGGTCGATGGTTACGGCACTGCCGACCTGCCCGACACGTTCATCTCGGCCATGACCGAAGCCGGCGTCAACTTTCATGCCTTCGACCCGCAGCCCCGGCTGGTGGGCATGCGCACCAACCTGTTCCGCCGCCTGCACCGCAAGATCGTGGTCATCGATGGGCAGCGCGCGTTCATCGGCGGTATCAACTACAGTGCCGATCACCTGGGCGACTACGGCCCCATGGCCAAGCAGGACTATGCCGTGGAGGTTACCGGCCCGGTGGTCGCGCAGGTGCATGCCACCAGCCGTCGCCTGATGTCCCCCGTGCTGCAGCCACCCAGTGAGGTGCGTCCTGTCACCGAGCCCACCGGGGCTATCACTGCCCTGCTGGTCGAGCGCGACAATGGCCAGCGCAGAACGGCCATCGAAGCCCAGTACCTGCAAGCCTTCCGCGCTGCCCGGCAGCGTATCGTGGTGGCCAATGCCTATTTCTTTCCGGGTTACCGGTTGCTGCGGGAGCTGCGCAACGCGGCGAGGCGTGGGGTGGATGTGACCTTAATATTGCAAGGCCAGCCAGACATGCGCTGGGTGCGGGCCTTGTCCCGGCTGTTGTACAACTATCTTCTGCGCGATGGTGTGCACATTCACGAGTACTGCAGCCGGCCTTTGCATGGCAAGGTCGCGCTGGTCGATGACCAGTGGGCCACTGTCGGCTCGAGCAATCTCGACCCCTTGAGCCTGTCGTTGAACCTTGAAGCCAACCTGTTCATCCGCGATCACGGCTTCAACCAACAATTGCATCAGCACCTGCAGTCGCTGGCCAGCGAAGAGTGCAAGGCCGTCACCTTGGAGCGGATGGTTCGCGGTTACTGGTGGCGTGCGCCGCTGATTTTCCTGTGCTTCCACGCCATACGTCACTTTCCGCGCATTGCCGGCTGGTTCCCGGCGCACCGCCAGCGCCTGCGCTCGGTGCAGCCGGAGGTAGAAGCCCACGGCGATATGCATGAGGGCCAGACGTGATGGCGCGTAAACGTTGGCAAATCTGGGCCAAGCGCCTGTTCACCTTGCTCTTCCTTTTGTTGATTCCAGCCTTGCTGTTCATGCTGGCGCGCAACCTGGACTGGGACGAGGTGCGCCAGTCGCTGCTGGCCTACAAGCCTGGCACTCTGGCGATCGGGTTGGCGGTTGCGCTGTTCAGCTACCTGACGTTTGCCAGCTACGACCTGCTGGCGCGTGCCTATACAGGCCACAACCTGCCTGCCAGGCAGGTGTTGCCTGTGGCATTCGTCTGTTATGCCTTCAACCTCAACTTCACCACCTGGGTGGGCGGCGTCGCGTTGCGTTATCGGCTGTACGGCCGGCTAGGTCTGGATACCGCGACGATCACCCGCATCCTGACCCTTGGCTTACTCACCAACTGGATGGGCTACATGTTGTTGGCGGGTACGGTATTCGCCCTGCGCCTGGTGGACCTGCCGGACAGTTGGGCAGTCGGGGCAACGGGGTTGCAACTGATCGGGTTTGGCTTGCTGGCAATCGCCATCGGCTACTTGCTGGCCTGCGGCTTTGCGAAAAAACGCACCTGGCAATGGCGTGATCACGAAGTCACCTTGCCTGGCTGGCGTCTGGCGCTGGCCCAGGTTGCCCTTGGCGCCAGCAACTGGGCGTTGATGGCCTTGCTGATCTTCTGGTTGCTGCCTGGCGAAGCCTTCTACCCATCGATCCTCGGGATACTGCTGATCAGTTGCGTGGCCGGCGTGGTTGCGCACATCCCGGCCGGGCTTGGCGTGCTTGAGACGGTGTTTCTGGCGTTGCTGCATGGCCAGATGCAACAGGGTACGCTGGTAGCAGCATTGCTGGGGTATCGCACGCTGTATTACCTGCTTCCGCTGCTGTTGGCAGTCATCACGTACCTGATTCTGGAGAAACGCGCCAAGGCCATGCGCCAGCGTGATAATCCGGCCTAGCGCTCTACAGGGCATCGGCGCGGGGAATTGGGGCTGCTGCGCAGCCCATCGCCGGCAAGCCAGCTCCTACAAGGAATCTCGCTCTCCTGTAGGAGCTGGCTTGCCGGCGATGGGCCGCGCAGCGGCCCCGATCAATTAGGACTTATCTTCCTCATCAACCACATCATCGGTCCACGGCTCACCGTCCAATGGCGCCGAACGCGCCAGTTCAGCCTCATCCAGCCCAAAACCACCGCCAATCTCGTTAGCATTGACTTGCCGCAACGACTGGTCTGCCGGCCCTTCGCCGTCACCCTCTTCAAACGGGTCGCGAGCACCGGTCTCGTCCAGCAAGGTATCCGGGCTCATGTCGTCATAGGTGACGTTGTCTTCGTGCAGGCTGTCGCTCAACGCTTCGCCGCCGGTCATGCCACTTTCGGCGACGCGCTGTGGTGGAAACTCATGCTCGTCTTCACGGGCAGGTCGTTCGTCGCCCACCCGCCCTTCGCGTTCGTCGTGACGGTCACTGAAGTCCAGCTCATGGACACTGCCCATGCGGTCTTCGGTGTCGTCGATTTCGGTAGGTGTGTAAGGCTTGGGTTCATCGGGGCGAGACATGTGCGTACTCCGTCAGTGGGCTATACACGGTCGACTGCGCCCACCACGGGAAAATTCAGAGTTTTTACGCCGGGGGCTGGGCCGCTTGTTGCGCACGGTGCAGTTCGTTGGTCAGGTGCAGCCGCATCGCTGCCCGGGCGGCATCGGCGTCCTGGTGCGCGAGTGCAGCATAAATCTGCTCGCGCTCACGCACCTGTTGTGCGCGTTGCTGTTGGGTAACGTTGCTCTGCGCGCCACGCATCAGGGTATCGGCCAGGTGGCGCATGGCATCGATAAAGAAGCTGTTGCCGGTGCACAGGGCAATTTGCAGGTGAAACTCGAATACGATGCGCGTGCTGTCCTGGTGCAACGGCCCCACAGCATTGGCTTCGCCCAGGGCGTCGGCAATGGCCTGCAACTGGCTTGACGTAGCACGCTGCGCAGCAAGCGCAGCGCACTCCACCTCCAGGCTCAAGCGCAATTCGATGAGCGCCACCGCATCGAGGGCGCTGCCCTTCTCGTGCTGGCTGTCCTGAAAGTCGCCTGGCCGGGTGGTGTCGACCACGAACGTGCCGATGCCTCGGCGGGTCTCGACCAGGCCCTCTGCCTGCAGCCGCGACATCGCTTCGCGAACCACGGTACGGCTGACCTTGCGCGCCTCGGTAAAGGCTTGTTCGGTCGGCAACTTGGTGCCCGCCGGTAGCTCGCCGGCCAGTATGCTACGTGACAGTTCAAGCACCAGTTGCTGGGCCAGGCTGACACGTCGTTCAGGGTTGACACGCTCCATCAGAGGATCCATTCAAAAACCAGACGATGAACGATTGTAACCGCAGTTTTACGTCAAAACGCACTATAATGCCCGCTGATCTCACAAGAGCACGATGATGTCTGACCTCACGGCTATTGCCCGAATCAAACCTCGCCGCCTGGCCGAATCGTTGGTCGAACGCTTTGCCCAACGCATGCGTGACGGCACCCTCAAACGCGGCGACAAACTGCCCACCGAAACGCAGATCATGGCCGCCGAAAGCGTCAGTCGCTCGGTAGTGCGTGATGCGTTGTCGCGCATGCAGGCGGCAGGCCTGGTCGAGACCCAGCATGGCGTCGGCACCTTCGTCCTCGACATGCCGGCACCCGAAGGCTTCAACGTCGGGCCCGCTACCATTGTGCTGTTGTCCGACGTCCTCGACCTGCTGGAGTTCCGCCTAAGCCTGGAAGTCCAGGCTGCAGGCATGGCCGCCGAACGGGCCACGCCACAGGCCATCGACGAGCTGGAGCAAGCGTTGCAGGCGTTGCTGCAAGGCCCGGAAAAGTCCGGCAGTACCACCAACGCCGACTTCCAGTTCCACCTGAAGATCGCCAAAGCGGCCGGCAACCCGTACCTCATCGACATCATGAAACACCTGGGCACCAAGCTGATCCCGCGCACCCGGATGAACTCCGCCTATACCGGGCAGAGCAACCGCAGCACCTACCTGGCGGGGATCAACGCCGAACACCAGCAAATCTTCGACGCCATCGTCAGCAAGCAGGTCGATGCGGCGCGTGCGGCCATGTTCCTGCATTTGAGCAATAGCCGCATGCGCCTGCGCGAGGCGCAGAAACACCAGGCTGTCTACAGCGAGTGAGCCGCTTCAGGCGCCGGTTGCACATCCTCGAAGACCAACCCGTCGCTGGCACTGACCTGCCACGGGTTGGCACTGCCGGTTTCGCTGAAGTGGACCGTGTCGAACCGTGAGCCCTTCAAGCCATCGATCTTGGCCTTGGCCGGCCCGCTGAAACGCACACGCTCGAAGGACAGGCCTTGGTGGTAAGCGCCGTGCAGGCTGTCGCCCTTGACCTCGATCGCCGCCAGTTGGGCATTCTCGACCGTTACATTGCTAACCCGCACATCGCGGAACTGGCCGGCGATGGTCGACTTCTTGTAGTCCAGCTTGGCGTTCGGGTCGTTGTAGTCGAGGGTGAAGATGAACGCCTGCTTGACCGTATTGCGCATCGCCGAATCACGGAACACCACATTACGCGCGCCACCGCCCATGAAATTGGTGCTCTTCATGCGTAAGCCGGTATCGGTGCCGTCAGACACGTTATCTTCGGCCAGGATGTTCTGGATCCACGCCCCCGTGTGGCTGCCAGCCACGACCATGCCGTGGCCCTTGCGGAAGTAGTTGTTGAAGATCCACGCGTCTTCCTGGGGCCTTTGCTTGACCGCATCGGCGCCGGTGCCGGCTGCGAAGTTGACGCAGTCATCGCCGGTGTCGAAGAAGTTGTTGAACACCAATGCGCCGCGGCTGTTGGCGAATTCGATGCCATCGCCGTTGTTGGCGTCGTAGGTCTTGTGCGTGGTGTTGGCCAGCACCACGTTCTCGGTCTCCAGGTTCATGATGCCGTGATAAGCCGGGTTGAGGACCGTGAAGCCGCCATAGAACACGTTCTTGACGTTGCGCAAGGTGACCAGCGACGAGCGCATTTGGCCATAGGCATCCTTGACGTTCATGCCTTCGGCCACGGCGCGAGCGACCTGGGCCTTGGCCAGCACGCCGTCCTGCAGGTAGCGGGTGTTGTCGCTGGGCAGGTAGAACGGCAGCGGTTGGCCACGTTCATCGACGATGTCGGCGTTGCGCTTCCAGCCATTACCATCAATGACCCCCTTGCCGACGATGCGTATGTTCTCGAATGCCTGGTGCGCACGCGGGTCACGCGGCAAGGCGTTGATCAGCGAGGCCGGGCGTACGGTGGTGGAGTACGGGTACTGGATATAGCCATCGCGAGGGTAGTCTTCGGCACGCTCGGACCCGAGCAGGGTCGCGCCCTCGGCGATTTCCAGGGTCATGTTGCTTTTGAGGTACAGCGCGCCGCTTTTGTAGGTACCTGCTGGCAGCAGCACTTTGCAGCCGACGGTACAGGCGTCGATGGCCTTCTGGATGGCGGCGGTATCGAGGGTCTGGCCGTCGCCCTTGGCGCCATAGTGGCGCACGTCGAACAGTGCCGGCACGGCGGTCGTACGTTGGACGATTACCGGGCTGTCGGCCGATTCCTTGCCGGCGTGGTCCACCGAACGCACGGTGAAGCGGTATTCAGTGTCGGGGGCCAGGCCAACTGCGGTGTAGCTGTGGATGGCGATACGGTGGTGGAAATTGCGCGTGTCCTGCTCGTAGAAGCGGTCGATATAGGGTTTGGCCGGGGACACGTGCCCGTTGTTGGCGTTGCTACCACCGAGCAGCTTGCCATTGGCGTAGACGTGGTAATCGGCGATGTCGGCAGGGTCGGCGGGTTTCTCCCAGACCAGGATTATCTGCTGGTCGTCGTAGGCCAGCGTCGGGACCAGGATTTTGCTCGGCGCTTCGAGTGCCCAAAGGGGTGAACTGAAGCCGAGTGCCAGGACAGTCAGCAGTGATCGGGTGGTCGCGGTGTTTGCATGCGGCATGGGGTTATCTTCCTTGTTTTTGCCTGTGACAGTTGTGCCTTGGGGGCCGCTTTGCGGCCCATCGCAGGCAAGCCAGCTCCTACCGGGCAGCGGTGGCCTGTGGGAGCTGGCTTGCCTGCGATGGGCTGCGCAGCAGCCCGGGTCGCTTCAGACGAGCGCCATACGCGGCGATTCAGCACTGAAATCGCGGCTGGCCTGCACCAGCATGCGGGTGTAGTCGTGGCTGGCCAGGTCCTGGCTCAAGGCTTGGCTGTCCAGGCGCTCGACAATCCGCCCCTGTTGCATCACCGCGACCTTGTCGCACAAATGGCTGACCACACCCAGGTCGTGGGTCACCATCAGGTAGGTGAGTTTCTCGCGCTGACGCAGGTCCGCCAGCAGGTTGAGAATCTCTGCCTGCACCGACACATCGAGCGCCGACGTCGGCTCGTCCAGCAGCAACACCCGGGGTTCGAGAATCAGCGCCCGGGCGATCGCCACGCGCTGGCGTTGCCCGCCTGACAGCTGGTGCGGGTAGCGGTAACGGAAGCTGTCGTTCAAGCCGACCTTGACCAGGATGTCGTTGATGCGGTCATCGCGCTCGCCCAGGCCATGAATGGTCAATGGCTCGCGCAACGCGGTGTCGATGGTGTGCCGCGGGTGCAGCGAACCGTAAGGGTCTTGGAACACCATCTGGACCTTGCGAAAGTGCTCCTTGGGCAGTTTGTGCTGCAGCGGGACGCCGGCAATGCTCAGCGCCCCGCTCCAGTGCCGGTACTGCCCGGCCAGGCAGCGCAAGACCGTGGTCTTGCCCGAACCCGACTCGCCCACTAGGCCGAACGACTCGCCGTCTTCGACCGTCAGGTCGACATCGTGCAGCACCTGGTTGCAGGCGGCGCCCGCACCAAAACTCAGGTTCAGCGATTGTGCTTGGATCATGCTCATGTAAGTTCCCTCAGCAGGTGAGCCACAGCGGGTCGCGTTGCAGGACCGGCAGGCGTGGGCGGCGGTTGTCCATGCTCGGCAGGGCCGCCAGCAGGCCACGGGTATAGGGGTGTTCGGCATATTGCAGGTCGCAGGCGGCCAGCGACTCGACCACCCGTCCGGCATACATCACCAGCACCCTGTCGCAGTAATTGCGAACCAGGTTGAGGTCGTGGCTGACGAAAATCAGCCCCATCTGCTGTTCCACCACCAGTTCTTCGAGCACATTGAGCACCTGCTGGCGTACCGACACATCCAGTGCCGAGGTCGGCTCATCCGCGATGATCACCTCCGGGTTGGTGATGACCATCATGGCGATCATGATGCGCTGGCCCATGCCGCCGCTGACTTCATGCGGGTACAGGTTGTAGACCCGCTTGGGGTCACGGATATGGACCTTTTCCAGCATTAGCAAGACCCGCTCGCGGGCCTCGCTGCGGCTGGCCTTGTGGTGCGCCAGGTAGGCTTCGGCAATCTGATCGCCCACCTTGACCACCGGGTTGAGCGAGTACTTGGGGTCTTGCATGATCATCGAAATGCGCTGGCCGCGAATCTTCTGCATGGCCTTTTCGCTGGCACTGAGCAAGTCGACATCGCCGAACTGCAGGGCCTTGGCAGTGATCTGCGTGCTATTGGGGTGCAGCTTGAGCAAGCTGCGCCCGACGGTGGACTTGCCCGAACCGGACTCGCCGACGATGGCGAGCTTCTCGCGGCCCAAGGTGAACGACACATCGCGTACCGCGTGCATTTCTTTCTTGCCATTGACGAAGCGCACATTGAGCGAATCGACAGTGAGTTTGAGCGTCGACATAAAGCCTCCAGTTACTCGCTACGCGGGTCGAGAATGTCCCGCAGGCCATCGCCCAACAGGTTGAACGCCAGGCTCACCAGCATGATCGCAGCCCCCGGTACGGCCACCAGCCACCAGCATTCGAGCATGTAGCGTCGGCCGGTGGAGATCATCGCGCCCCACTCCGGCAACGGCGCCTGCGCGCCCAGGCCAAGAAAGCCCAATGCAGCCGCGGTGAGGATGATGCCGGCCATGTTCATGGTCAGGCGGATGATCACCGACGACAGGCACATCGGCACGATGTGGCGCAGGATGATCCGCGTCGACGACGCGCCCTGCAGCTCGACCGCAACGACAAAGTCAGCCTTGCGCAGCGACAGCGTTTCGGCCCGCGCCAGGCGAGCGATCGGCGGCCATGAGGTCAGCGCGATGGCGACCACGGCATGCTCCAGGCCAGGGCCGAGCGCAGCAATGAACGCCAGCGC
This sequence comes from Pseudomonas sp. SWRI50, assembly GCF_014269095.1. NCBI lineage: Bacteria > Pseudomonadati > Pseudomonadota > Gammaproteobacteria > Pseudomonadales > Pseudomonadaceae > Pseudomonas > Pseudomonas sp. SWRI50. The sequence continues at coordinate 37,026 of NZ_JABWRW010000017.1, forward strand.
CAGCACCAGGCTTGGGAACGAGATGAAAATATCGGTGATGCGCATGAACACGGTGTCGACGACGCCACCGAAATACCCCGACACCGTGCCGATGAACAACCCGATCGGGCCGACGATCACGGTCACCAGGGTAATGATGTACAGGGTGATGCGTGAGCCGTACACCAGCCGGCTAAAGATGTCGCGGCCGTACTCGTCGGTGCCGAACCAGTGCGCGGCACCGGGTGCCTGCAGGGCGTTGGCGAGGTTCTGCACGACCGGGTCATGGGTGGCGATCCACGGCGCGAAGGCGGCGACCACCACCAGCAGCAAGGCCACCAGCAGGCCAGCCAGGGTCATCGGGTTGCGCAGCAGGTGGCGCAGCACCCGCAGGCTGCTTTTGTACAGCGCATCGACACTGGACGCAGGTGCGTTGTCGGCCTGCGGCTTGTCGCTTGAAACGGTAGAAGACAGGTTGGCAATCATCGGCATGTTCTCGATGTGAAATCATGGCCACCTGGGGCGCCCGCAGACGCCCTCGGCAGTGTTCAGCGTTGCTTGTAGACGCCCAGGTAACGGGTCGCCTCGGCGTCATCGCCGGTGAAGCCCTTGACGTCCACTGCACTGACGGCGGTGTCGGTCATCTGCGAGATCATCATGATCGGGCCGACCTGTTGGTCGTAACGCTGCTGTGCCTGGTGGTACAGGTTCAGGCGCTTGCCGGCGTCACGCTCGACCCCAGCCTGGTCGATCAGCGCATTCAGCTGTTGGTCGAAGAACGACGCGCGCCAGCCCTGGAAGTTGGGCAGCCCGGCGGCATCGCTGTTGTCGGGGTTGTAGACGAAGGTGCGCAGGCTGAAGTACGGGTGCGGATAGCGCTCGGCCCCACGGGCCACGATCATTTCAAAGTTGCGCGCACGCATGGCGCCGTACACCTGGTTGCCGGTGCCGGTGACGATGCTGGCCTTGATGCCGCCTTCGGCCAGGGTCGATTGCATGCGCGCGGCAATGTCGATGAAGGGCGGTTCAGACAGCGTCCGCAGCGTGGTACTGAAGCCTTGCGGGTAGCCGGCTTCGCTCAGCAACGCCTTGGCTTTGGCCACGTCGAGCCGGTAGCCAGGGTCTGGCAGGCGCGCGTCCAGGCCCAGTTGCATCGGTTGCTGGTTGAGCATGCCGTAATGCGGCATGACCTGTTCGTCGATGCCTTTGTAATCAATCAGGTAACGCACGGCTTCGCGTACTTTCGGGTTGGCGAACTCCGGCTGCTTCATGCTCATCGCCACGTAGTACATGGTGCCGCGCTGCAAGGGCTGCACCTGCAACTGGTCAGAGCGCTCGACGGCTTTGATATCCGGTGCGGCCATGCCGTAGGCGAGGTCCAGGTCGCCGCGTTCGAGCATCAGGCGCAGCGATTGCGACTCGGTCATGTGCCGCACCAGCACCCGCTTCATTTTCGCCGGGCCAGCCCAGTAGCCGTCGAAACGGTTCATCACCAACGCATCGTTGGCACTCCACTTGGCCAGCGTGAACGGGCCGCTCCCCGCTTCATGGGTGACCAGCCAGGCGGCGCCGAGGTCGCCGTTTTTTTTATGCTTCAGCACTTCTAGGCGGTCGACAATGACCGCACTGGGCGAGGTCGCCAGCGAGTCGATCAGCAGCAGCGGGTCAGTCGGTTGTGGCAAGTCGACCACCAGGGTCTGTGCATCGGTGGCGCGGATCAGCGCCTGGATGTTGTCGACGTTGTAGCCGTAGGCCTTCCAGGTGGTGGCCAGGCCGAAGTTGAGCTTCATCACCCGGTACAGCGACCAAGCCACATCCTCGGCGGTCAGCGGGTTGCCGGAATGGAATTTGACGTCGTTGCGCAAATGGAAGGTGATCTGCTTGCCGTCTTCGCTGATGTCCCAGCGTTCGGCCAGCTGTGGCAGGTGTTTTTCCGGGTTGCCCTGGTCGCGCTTGACCAAGGTGTCGTACAGGTTGGCGTTGACCCCGGAGGCATCCAGGCCCGGCGCATTGGCCGGGTCGATGGAAAACAGGTTGACCATGCTCATGCCGACGATCAACTGGTCGGCAGGGGTCTTGGCCTGCACGGCGGCCATCGGCGCCAGGGCCAGGATTGCACCCAGCAGGCTCATGTGCAGCGGGGGAAGTGCAGTCTTCATGTGGGCGTCCTTCTTTTTATAGTTATGCAATGTGTTCACGCAGCCCCTGGGGGCTTAGCGGGTCCTTGGGTCGAACACCTTGTACAGGGCATCGCTGATCAGGTTGAGGGCGACGAAGATCAGGCCGATCACCAGCACGCAGCCCATCACCGCGTTCATGTCACCGAGCATCAGGCTGCTGGTGAGGTATTGGCCAAAGCCCGGCCAGGCGAACACCGTCTCGATCAGCACCGCGCCTTCGAGCAGCGAGCCGTAGGCCAGCGCCACCACGGTCAGCAGTTGCACGAGGATGTTGCGAAACGCATGGCCCCACACCACCTGGCGACGCGACAGGCCCTTGACCCGCGCCGTGATGATGTATTCCTGCGACAACTGCTCGAGCATGAAGCTTCGCGTCATGCGGCTGATATAGGCCACCGAGTTCAAGCCCAGGATCAGCCCCGGCAAGATGATGTGGCGCAAGGCACTGCTGAACGCCTCCCAGTCACGCGCCAGGGCGGTGTCGATCAGCAGCAGGCCGGTCACGTCCGGGACCATGCCGTCGTAGGCGAGGTCGATACGCCCTGCCCCGCCCGCCCAGCCGAGCCAGGCGTAGAACACCAGCAGGCCCATCATGCCCACCCAGAAAATCGGCGTGGAGTAACCGAACAACGTGATCACCCGAGCCACATGGTCGCCCAGCTTGCCCTGGTTGCTGGCGGCAACCACACCCAGCGGCAGGCCGATGAGGATGCCGAACAGGATCGCCAGCGTGGCCAGCTCGATGGTCGCCGGGAACACCCGCTTGATGTCCTCCAGCACCGGGTGGCCGGTGAGCAGCGCATTGCCGAAATCACCGTGCAGCAAATCGTTGAGGTACAGCCCGAACTGGGTCCAGATCGGCTTGTCCAGGCCCATCGCCTGGTAGACCTGGTCATAGGTGGAGCTGTCGGCGTCCGGCCCGACCACGGCCAGCACCGGGTCCAGCGGCATCACCCGACCAATGAAGAATGTCAGCGCCAACAGGCCGAGCAAGGTCACCAGGACCGTGCTGGCCCGTCGGGCAGTGGCAGACACGCGCGTGCCCAGCACAGAGGCAGTCGAAAGCAACATAACAGGCTCCTGAAAAAGCGTTCAGCAAACACCGAGGCGTAAGGGGCGCGGGCGCCCCCGTCCCGCTCATCGCGACTTGTAGACGTCTTTGTAACGGGTGGTGGCCGCGCTGTGGGCCTGATAGTTCTGCACGTCGTGGTACAGCACCACGGTGTCGGTCATCTGCGACACCGGCAGAATCGCGCCCACTTGGGCGTCCAGGGACGTCTGGATCTGCTGGTACTGGGCCAACTGGCGCGCCTTGTCCGGTTCGACTTCGGCCTGTTCGATGAGGGTGTTCAACTCAGGGCTGTAGAACGACGTGCGCCAGCCCTGGAAGTTGCTCAGCTTGGCTTCATCACGGTTGTCCGGGTTGTACACCAGGGTGCGCAAGCTGGAATGCGGGTGCCGCTCGGCACCGCCGCCGCCGCGGCCTACCAGGATGTCGAAACTGCGTTCGCGCATGGCGCCGTAGATCTGGTTGCCGGTGCCGGTGACGATGGTGGCCTGGATGCCGGCCTGGGCCAGGGTGGCCTGCAGGCTGGAGGCAATGTTGATGAACGGGGGTTCGGTGAGCACGCGGATGGTGGTCTTGAAACCATTGGGGTAACCGGCTTCTGCCAGCAGTTTTTTTGCTTCGGCCACGTTCAGGCTATAGCCGGGATCGTCCAGGCGTGCCGGCAGGCCCAGCGGCAGCGGGCGCTGATTGAGCTGGCCGTAATGCGGCATGACGGTCTGGTTGATGCCCTGATAGTCGATCAGCGAACGCACGGCCTTGCGCACGCGGGCGTCGTCGTAGGGTTTTTGTTTGACGCTCAGCGCCACGTAGTAGAGCGTGCCGCGCTGCACGGTCTCGGTGCGCACCTTGTCGGACTTCTCCAGCGCTTCGATGTCCGGGGCGGACATGCCCTTGGCCAGGTCCAGGTCGCCGCGCTCCACCATCAGCCGCAGCGACTGCGATTCGGTCATGTTGCGCATGACGATGCGCTTGAGCTTGGCCGGGCCACCCCAATAGCCGTCGAAACGGCTCATCAGGATCACGTCGTTGGCACGCCAGTCATTAAGAATGAACGGGCCGCTGCCAGCGGCATGGGTGGTCAGCCAGGCGGCGCCCATGTCGTCGCCCTTCTGGTGTTGCTGGACGACCTTGCGGTCGAGGATGAACGCGCTGGGCGAGGTCGCCAGGGTATTCAGCACCAACAGCGGGTCGGTCGGCCGCGGCAGCTCGAGGACAAAGGTGTGTTCATCGCTGGCGCGCATGTACTGGGCGACGTTGCCCGCCGTGAAGCCGTAGGCCTTCCATGTCGAGGCCAGGGCCAAGTTGAGCTTGAGGATGCGCTGCAGCGACCAGGCGACGTCCTCGGCACTGAACGCGTTGCCGGACTGGAACTTCACGCCTTCGCGCAACTTGAAGGTGAGGGTCTTGCGGTCATCGCTGACCTGCCAGCTTTGCGCCAGCGCCGGCACCAGCTGGTCCGGTTGCTGCGCATCCTGCACCAGCAGCATGTCGTACAGGTTGGCGTTGACCTCGGAAACGTCCAGCCCGGTGGCACCGGCTGGGTCGAGGGACAACAGGTTGATCATGCTCATGCCGACGATCAACTGGTCGGCCGGCGTCTTGGCGAAAGCAGCAGGTACCGAGGTCATTGCCAGCGATGCAGCAAGGACCCCTGCCCAGAATGTGGGGAGAACGCTCATGTGAGATTGCCTTTTTATAGTTATTGGACTCTCGGGCGGCACGCGAGGGCGCGTGCCGCCATGCACGAATCAGAAGCGTTGCAGTGTGTGGGTCTCGACGTAGTCGAAATCGATCTCTTCACCCAGGCCCGGCAGGTCCGACAGGTGCACGAAGCCGTCCTTGTCCATCGGGTCGACCAGGCGCTTGAGGTAGGCCGGTACTTCGTCGTAGTCGAGGAACGGGTGCAGCAGGCCGCGCTCGTACCAGGTGCAGTTCTTGATCGCCCCGACCACGGCCAGGTTGGCTGCGCCGTTGCCGTGGATCTCGCAATCCATGCCAAATGACTCGGCCATGTGCGCCACCTTCAGGCATGGGGCGATGCCACCGACCCCGGCAACCCCGGCACGCAGGATGTCACACACATCGTTCTTGACCCAACTGGCCCGGCTCAGGTGCTTGCCACCCAGGCTTTCCGGGCCCAGTACCGGGATGTCCAACTGGCTGGACAGCCAGGCATAGGATTCGGCGGAGTCTTCCATCATCGGCTCTTCGAACCAGGCGAAGTCGAGCTTTTCCAGGGCACGGCCGATGGTCAGGGCGTCGGTGCGGCTGTACCAGTGGTAGCCGTCGATCATCAGGGCGATGTCCGGGCCGACTGCCTCGCGCACCGCGGCGCAGGCCTTGATATCCATGCTCACGCTAGGCGCGAACGACACAGGCGGCATCCAGGTGTGCAGCTTGATCGCTTTATAGCCGCGCTTGACCAGGGTTTCGGCAAAGCGCCCGTATTCCTCAGGGGTCGACAGGCCACCTTCAAGCTCATCGCCACACATGGTAGAGCCATACGCAGGCACTTTGTCGCGGTAGCCACCAATCAACTTGTGCACCGGCACATTGAGCTTGCGCCCGGCCCAGTCCCACAAGGCCTGCTCGACCAACGCCAGGGCGCGATCGGTCAACTGGCTGGCACTGCCGCGCTGCCAGTGGGCGAGGTCGTGCCAGATCTTCTCGCGGTCGAAGGCGTTTGCGCCGACCAGCACTTTGCGCACGAAACCATCGAGCACGTAGGGGCGGATCAGTTCAGGGGCACCCAGTGCATAGCCTTCGTTACCGCATTCGGTGGTGATGCGCAGCAGCGCCATCTTGGCCTGGGTTACGTCACCGGGGTGGGCATGGCCGGCGCTGTCGACAGCGCGGCGCGTGGGGTAGGAAAAAACCTGGACGTTTACAGCAGTGATGATCATGGACGTCTGAGCCTTCTTATTGGATTTGTGGCGGGTGAGTCACGCTCTGGAGGTCATCCTACGTCATCATACAACTTTTGAAAAGCACCCCTTAAAAACTTTAAAAAATGGCTTCGCCTTCTGATTTTTTACCTCTTTTGGGATACCGATCGCATTCCTATGGTTGCACTAAAGCCTCTATATCAGGCATTTCAAAGGCGATCCGTAAGGTCATCCGACAACCACTGAAGAAATCGTAGACAACCGAAATGTTGTACGATAACTTTGCCGCATCTGATCGCGGCGCCCTGCCCCTTACCGCATCCGATCGTGACCACCCGCTTCAAAACGACCTCAACAAAAACAAGAAAAGAAGATCGAATGAACACCACACTCCGCAATCTCATTGCTGTCAGTACACTCGGCCTGTCGTTTTATGCCTGCGCAGACTCGGCCAGCATCAACTACCGCCACGGCTACACCGAAGACGACAGCATCCATTCCGACCGGATCAAGCTGAACTACCGGATGGACACTGGCCTGGGCTTCGCCGCCGAGATCAAGTACAAGACCGCCGGCGACCGCGAGGACGTGGCGTACGACAACATGGTCAACAACGGCCATGAGTTCACCGTGGACTACAACTACAAGCTGAGTCCCAAGTCGACCCTCACCCCCGCGTTCCAGATGGACAGCTCCAAGGACGCCACCACCTACAAGTTCGGCTTGAAGTACAACTACAAGATCAGCGACACCTGGTACGTCGCCACCCGTGTGCGGCACGACGCGCGCAACCTCGACCGCGACCAGATCGACCACTCCAAGGCAGACCGCGCCAAGGACAACCAGAACACCACTCGGCTCGAAGGCTGGCTCGGCTACACCCCGAAAGGGCCGTGGGCCTTCGAGTACCAGTACATTTATTTCGACACCGACTACATCCGCTACGACAACAAGAAGAGCGACTACGAGCAAAACCTGATCGTCAAGTACAAGCTCAACAAGCAGTGGGCGCCGTTCATGGAAGTGGGTGACATCAAGGTCAACGCCTACACCGACGACCGCCAGGCCCGCTGGCGCCTGGGCATCCAGTACAACTTCATGTAATGCCGCGCTGCCGGGTGCCTGCCAGGTGGCCCGGCGTTGTCGCCCAACTACCCCCCAACCACCCCTCACGCCAAGGCGCTCGCCATGACCACACCCTCCTCGCCCACCCAGGGCAAACCGTTCAACCGCCTGCTGCTGACCGGCGCCGCCGGCGGGCTCGGGCAGATCCTGCGCGAAGCCCTGCAGGCGCACGCCAACGTCGTACGGGCTTCCGATATCAGTGCGATGGCGCCCGCAGCGGGCGTCCATGAAGAAGTGATCAGTTGCAACCTTGCGGACAAGGCCGGTGTACTGGCGCTTGCCCAAGGCGTGGATGCCATCGTCCACTTGGGTGGGATTTCCACGGAGCGTGCGTTCGAAGAGATTCTCGACGCCAATATCCGCGGCACTTTTCATATCTATGAAGCGGCACGTAAGCACGGGATCCCACGGGTGGTGTTCGCCAGCTCCAACCACGTCACCGGGTTTTATCCGCAAGACGAGCAGGTGGATGCGCAGTCTGTGCGTCGCCCAGACTGCTATTACGGGTTGTCGAAATCGTATGGCGAAGACCTCGCCACCTTCTATTTCCACCGTTACGGCATCGAGACCGTGAGCCTGCGCATCGGCTCGTCATTCCCAGAACCGCGCAACATGCGCATGCTCTCGACCTGGCTGAGCTATGCAGACCTTTCGCACCTGGTAGAACGGGCCTTGCTCGCTGAAAACGTTGGCCACACCGTGGTGTATGGCGTGTCGGCCAACCGCGAGCTGTGGTGGGACAACCGCTACGCGGCGCACCTGGGCTTCAATCCGCAGGACAGCTCGGAGCGCTTTCGCGCGAAACTCGAGCAACAGCCAAAACCTGCCACTGACGATGCCAGCGCGCACCTGCAAGGTGGCGCCTTCACCGTCGCCGGCCCATTCGGCGACTGACCCCGCGCTCTGCCACCCTTTAAAGCCCCTTGCACCCGAGCGGTGCAGCGGGCTCATGCCATCAGAATGCTCACCAGCATCTGCGCAGGCCGGCTCAACTCCACGCCCTTGCGCGTGACCACTTCGTACGGCTCGCTGCGCGACTTCAGCTGCAGCGGCAGGCGCACCAGCATGCCATGGTCCAGTGCGACCTTGGCCACATCCCACGGCATCACAGCGAGCAAGCCCGGGTCCTGCAGCAGCATCGACAACGTGGTGAAGGTCGAGGACGTTTCAATCGGGTATTGCGGAAAGCTCAGGCCCGCTTCGCGGAATTCGCGCTCCAACGTCAAGCGCATGGGCATGTTGACTGGGAATACCACCCAGCGTGAACTGGCCAACTGCGCAAGGTTCAAGGTCTCGCTGCCGGCCAGGGCGTGTGCAGGGTTGGCCACCAGCACCAATTGCTCCTGGTGTTTCGGCACGCTGTCGTAGGCGGCGGGCCGCGGGCTGACACTGGTCCGGCAGATCACCACGTCCAGGCGGCCCTGGTCGAGCAGGTTGAGCAGGCGGTCGCTGGTGTCCTCAACTACCGACACCGACAGGTCTGGCTGGCTTTCACGCAAGCGCGCCAACCCCTCCACCAATATCGGCACCGCCCCCATGATCGTGCCGACCGACAAACGCCCGCCATGGCCCTGCAGAATACCCAGCATCTCTTCACGCAGGTGTGCCAGGTCGTTACTGATCAGGCGCGCGTAGCGCAGCACGCAACGGCCCAGGTCATTGGCCTCGAGGCCCTTGCTGGTGCGCTCGAACAGCACCGCGCCCAGGGTCGATTCAATCTCGTTGAGGGCTTTTGACGCCCCCGGTTGGGTGATCGACATGGCCTCGGCCGCTTTATGAATCGAGCCCAGCTCATCCAGGCTGATCAATAACCGCAACTGGCGCAGGCGAAGGCGCGAGGCCATGGAACTCAGGGGTGGCAGCATAGGGGATCACTTAAAGTTATCACGGGGTCAGCAGGTCTCATTAGGCAGCAACGGCAGGGAAAATTAAAGTGACCTGCATCTTCAACAAGAACAACACAGGAACCCGCATGCGCCTGATCCAATTTGAAACCGCACCCGGCCAACGCCACGTCGGCGTGGTCGAAGGCGACCTGATCCAGGTCGTGCGTGATACCCATTCCATGCGTGAGCTGGCCTTGGCCGCGATCCGCAACCACACCAGCCTGGCCGCCGAAGTGCTCGAACGCGGCCTGGGCAGCACGCAACACAGTTACAGCCAGGCCCTGAGCGACTGCCGCGTACTGCCCCCGCTGGACCACGAAGACCCAGCCCATTGCCTGATCAGCGGCACCGGCCTGACCCACCTGGGCAGTGCTGCCACCCGCGACAAGATGCACCAGCAAAAAATCGACGATGCGGCGGCGTTGACCGACACCGCGCGGATCTTCCAGTGGGGCATCGAAGGGGGCCGCCCTGCACCGGGCACCGCGGGCGTACAACCGGAGTGGTTCTACAAGGGCGACGGCTCCATTGTGGTCCGCCCTGGCCAGGCCTTGCAGCGCCCGGCCTTTGCTGAAGATGCCGGTGAAGAACCCGAGCTGGCCGGCCTGTATGTGATCGGAGATGATGGCCAGCCCTACCGCCTCGGTTTTGCCATCGGCAACGAGTTTTCCGACCATGTGATGGAACGGCGCAACTACCTGTACCTCGCTCACTCCAAATTGCGCAGTTGCGCCTTTGGCCCTGAACTGCGGGTCGGTGAGCTGCCCCGCCACCTCGATGGCATCAGCCGGATTCGTCGCGGCAACCAGGTGATCTGGGAAAAGGCCTTCCTCAGCGGTGAGGACAACATGTGCCACTCGCTGGACAACCTGGAGTATCACCACTTCAAGTACGCCCAGTTCCTGCGCCCAGGCGATGTGCACGTGCACTTCTTCGGCACGGCGACCTTGTCGTTCGCCGACCAGATCAAGCCCGCCGAGGGCGATGTGTTCGAGATCAGCCTGCCTGATTTCGGCGCCCCCCTGTGCAATGGCATTGCCGGGACGCCTTCGGCCATCTCACCTGGCGAGGTGAAGACGCTCTGAACCGACGGCGGCGCAGGGCCGCGCCGCCGCGGCATTTCATAACAATCACAACAGTGAGATGAGCATGAAACACACCCCTTACCCGGCGGCCACAGCCGCCACGGCCAGCACAGATACCGCCAAGCCGACCACCGTGCGCTGGCGGATCTTCCTGATCCTGCTGTTGCTGGCAGCGATCAACTACATCGACCGGGCGTCGCTGTCGGTGGCCCTGCCCTTGATTTCTGCCGAGTTCGAACTCACCCCAGCACTTGAAGGGTTGATCCTCAGCGCGTTCTTCTGGTCCTATGCCCTGATGCAGATCCCAGCCGGTGTGCTGCTCGACCGCTTCCAGGTGCGCAACATCATTGGTGTCGCCACCATCGGCTGGGGCGCCTTCCAGGCGCTGGGCGGCTTTGCCCACAACTGGATTACCCTGCTGGTCACCCGCATTGGCCTGGGCGTGGCCGAGTCGCCGATCATGCCGGCGGGCGCCAAACTCAACGGCGCTTGGTTGACCCCCAACGAACGTGGCCGCGGCGCCACCCTGGTCGACGGCGGCGCGCCGCTGGGCACAGCGTTTGGCGCGATCATCATCGCCGGGCTGATCACCTGGTTCGACTCCTGGCGCATCGCCTTCATCATCGCCGGTGTCGGCACTGTGGCGGCAGGCATCTGGGCCTGGTGGTACATCCGCAACCACCCCAGCGAACACCCGCAGGTCAACGCCGCCGAGCTGGCCTACATCACCCAAGCCAACGACGCCGCGACCCAGGCCAACGGCAACCGCAAGGCGGTACTCAAAGAGCTGCTGAAAAGCCGCTCGGTGCTGTGCATGTTCGCCGGCTACGCCTGCTACAACAGCGTGTTCTATGGCCTGCTGACCTGGATGCCAAGCTACCTGCACCAAGCCCACAACCTGGACATCAAGGCCATGGGTGGCGCGACCTTCCTGATCTTCATGTGCGGTTTTGTCGGCGAGCTGGTGGGCGGCTGGATCTCGGACAAGTGGAAAGCCAATGGCGGCCAGCCGAACACGGTCATGCGCAGCATGTTCGCAGGCTCCGCTGCCGTCGCCGCGCTGTGCATCCTGCTGGTGGCCTACACCCCCGATGCTGCACGGGTGATCGCCCTGCTGTGCGTGGCGCTGTTCTTCATCCGCTGGTGCGGCATGTACTGGTGCCTGCCGGCCATTCTCGGCGGTAAATCCAAAGCCGGCGTTCTGGGCGGCAGCATGAACTTCTGCGGCAACATGGTCGGCGTGCTGGTACCGATCCTGATCGGCCTGATCGTGCAGTTCACCGGTTCGTACTTCTTGGCCCTGATCTTCTTCGTGGTCATGGCCTTCGGCCTGATGCTGTTCTCTGGCCTGATCGACTATCGCGAGCGCGGGCTGGCCTGAGCCACGCGCCCTATTGAGGTAACTGTCATGCAACTCATTACAACAACAGGCAGTGAACGCGCTGCCCACGCCGTGATCCGACTCAACCCGCTCGACGACGTGCTCATCGCCCGCCAGGCCCTGCCCGAAGGGTTGCTGCTGGACGAAGGCATCACCGTTCGCCAGCCAATCCCTGCTGGGCACAAGGTGGCGGCGCGCGACATTGCGGCCGGCCAGCCGCTGCGCCGCTACGGGCAGATCATCGGCTTCGCCAGCCAGGCCATCACCGCAGGCGAGCATGTGCACGTGCATAACCTGGCAATGGGTGACTTTGCCCGTGACTACGCCTTTGGCGTCGATGCCCGTGGCGCGCAGGCGCCCAACGACGACACCTTCAGGGGTATCGTCCGGGCAGATGGCCGGGTCGCCACGCGCAACTATGTCGGCATCCTCACTTCGGTGAACTGCTCGGCCACCGTGGCCCGGGCAATCGCCGACCATTTTCGCCGTGACATTCACCCCGAAGCGTTGGCGCCGTACCCGAACGTCGACGGCGTGGTGGCCCTGACCCATGGCGTCGGTTGCGCCGTCGACCCCTCTGGCGAGGCCTTGGCCATGCTGCGCCGGACCTTGGGCGGCTATGCCGTGCATGCCAACTTCGCCTCGGTGCTGCTGATTGGCCTGGGTTGCGAAACCAACCAGATCCCTGAGCTGCTCGCCGCCCAAGGGTTGCAAAGCAGCCACACCTTGCGCACCTTCACCATCCAGGGCACTGGTGGCACCAGCAAGACCATCGCCAGCGGCATTGCCCAGGTCAAGGCGTTGCTCGCCGAAGCCAACCAGGTCGAGCGCCAGCCAGTCAGCGTGCGCCACCTCACCGTGGGCCTTCAATGTGGGGGTTCGGACGGCTACTCGGGCATCACCGCCAACCCTGCGCTGGGCAATGCCGTGGACCGGCTGGTAGCCGCAGGCGGTACCGCGATCCTGTCGGAAACTCCCGAAATCTACGGTGCCGAGCACTTGCTGACGCGCCGCGCCGTAAGCCAGCAAGTCGGTGAAAAGCTGATCGCCCGCATCCAGTGGTGGGAAGCCTATTGCCAGCGCATGGGCGCCGAGCTGAACAACAACCCTTCGGCCGGCAACAAGGCCGGTGGCTTGACCACCATCCTGGAAAAATCACTGGGTGCGGTCGCCAAGGCCGGCTCCAGTGACCTGGTGGATGTGTACGAATACGCAGAGCCGGTGCGCGCCCATGGCCTGGTGTTCATGGACACCCCCGGTTATGACCCGATCTCGGCCACTGGCCAAGTCGCCGGGGGTGCCAACTTGATCGCTTTCACCACCGGCCGCGGTTCCGCCTACGGCTGTGCGCCCTCGCCGTCCATCAAGCTGGCGACCAACACGCGCCTGTGGGAAACCCAGGAAGACGACATGGACGTCAACTGCGGCGGCATTGCCGACGGCAGCATGACCATCGAAGAGCGCGGCGAGCACATCTACCAGATGATGCTGCGCATCGCATCGGGGGAGCGCAGCAAGAGCGAACAGCATGGCTACGGGCAGAACGAGTTCGTGCCGTGGCAGATCGGCGCCATTACCTGACTGCTTGCCTTGATGTACCTGCCTTAACGATTATCGGAGCCCTCATGACCCAGATCCTAGGTCACAACTACATCGGCGGCCAGCGCTCGGCGCAAGGCAATACGCTGCTCAAGAGCCTGGATGCCAGCACTGGCGAAGCGCTGCCCGGCGCATTCAGCCAAGCCACCGAAGCTGAAGTGGATGCGGCCGCAAAGGCTGCTGCCACGGCCTTCCCGGCCTACCGCAACCTGCCGGCCGAGCAACGCGCAGTGTTTCTGGAGGCGATTGCCGACGAACTCGATGCACTGGGTGACGCCTTCATCGCCACGGTATGCCGTGAAACGGCCCTGCCCGCTGGCCGAATCCAGGGGGAACGTGCCCGCACCAGCGGCCAGATGCGCCTGTTCGCCACGGTGCTGCGCCGGGGTGATTTTTACGGCGCCCGCATCGACCGCGCACTGGCGCAGCGCCAGCCGCTGCCGCGCCCGGACATACGCCAGTACCGAATCGGGGTCGGCCCGGTTGCCGTGTTCGGGGCCAGCAACTTCCCGCTGGCGTTCTCCACCGCAGGCGGCGATACCGCATCGGCCCTGGCCGCTGGTTGCCCGGTGGTGTTCAAGGCGCACAGCGGCCACATGGCCACCGCTGAAGGTGTAGCGGATGCCATCTTGCGTGCCGCGGTGCGCAGTGGCATGCCGGCGGGCGTCTTCAACATGGTCTACGGTGCGGGCGTCGGCGAGTGGCTGGTCAAGCACCCGGCCATCCAGGCCGTGGGTTTCACCGGCTCGCTCAAGGGCGGTAACGCGCTGATGCGCATGGCTGCGGAGCGGGCCCAGCCGATCCCGGTGTTTGCCGAGATGTCCAGCATCAACCCGGTGATCCTGCTGCCTGAAGCGCTGGCTCAGCGAGGCGCCGCACTGGCCCGCGAGCTCGCTGCGTCCGTGACCCTGGGCTGTGGCCAGTTCTGCACCAACCCAGGCCTGGTGCTGGGCATGCGCTCTGCTGCATTCAGCCATTTTGTCGAGCACCTGCAAGCACAAATGGCTGCGCAAGGCGCCCAGACCATGCTCAACGCCGGCACCCTGGCCAGCTACCGCCAGGGCCTACAACACTTGCACGCGCACCCCGGCATCACCCACCTGGCCGGCGCCGAGCAAGGCGAGCGGCAGGCGCAGCCGCAACTGTTCAAGGCCGATGTCAGCCTGCTGCTGAACGGCGACCCGCTGCTGCAGGAAGAAGTGTTCGGGCCCACGACCCTGGTCATTGAAGTTGCAGATCAGGCGCAACTCAGCGCCGCCGTGCAAGCCCTGCGCGGGCAACTGACCGCCACGGTCATTGGCGAAGCAGCAGAACTGACAGGCTTCAGCTGGTTGAGTGAACTGCTCCAGGACAAGGTCGGCCGCGTGTTGTTCAACGGCTACCCCACTGGCGTCGAAGTGTGCGATGCGATGGTCCACGGCGGCCCATACCCTGCCACCTCGGACGCCCGCGGCACCTCGGTGGGGTCGCTGGCGATCGATCGCTTCCTGCGGCCGGTGTGCTTCCAGAACTACCCTGATGCGATGCTGCCCCCTGCGTTGCAGAACGCCAATCCGCTGGGTATTTGGCGCCTGGTCGATGGTGAGGGCAGCCGTTCAAGCTGCTAAAGGCCCTTCTACCCCCGTCGAGCCGCCAGGCGCTCGACGGGGGGAAATTTTGAACTCCCCTCACCGCACCCCCTCCCACCTGAAGAGCCCCCGCGATTCTTCAGGACCCCGCCATGGCCAAGCCCCTGCAGGAATACCAGCGCAAGCGTGACTTCAATGCCACGCCCGAGCCCAGCGGTAAGCGTGGCCGGGGCCGGAAGCCCCATGCCCTGCAGTTCTGCATCCAGAAGCACGACGCCAGCCACCTGCACTACGACTTCCGCCTGGAGCTCGACGGCACGCTCAAGAGCTGGGCGATCCCCAAGGGCCCGTCGCTGGACCCGAAGGTGCGGCGCTTGGCCGTGCATGTGGAGGATCACCCACTGGACTACGCCGATTTCGAGGGCAATATCCCCGAAGGCCATTACGGCGCGGGCGATGTGATCGTCTGGGACCGTGGCATCTGGGAGCCTGAAGGTGATGCGCAGCAGGCCTACGCCAAGGGCAAGCTGCGCTTTCGCCTGCAAGGCGAGAAGCTCAACGGCGTCTGGAACCTGTTCCGCACCCACCTGGCGGGCAAGAAAGAGCAATGGATGCTAGTCAAATCGCACGATGGCGAAGCCCGTAGCGAGGCCGATTACAGCATCGTCGAGGCCCAGCCCGACAGCGTGCTCAGCGAGCGCACCCTGGTCCCCAGGCGTAGCAAGCCTGCCGAAAAAGCGGCGCCGCGTACCCGCAAACGCAAGGCAGGCGCACAGAAGGCCCCGTTACCCGACACGCTGCAACCGCAACTGGCGACGCTGGTCGACTCGCCACCCGCCGGCGACTGGTTGTACGAGGTCAAGTTCGATGGCTACCGGATTCTCGCGCGCATCGACGGCGATGACGTGCGTCTTTTTACCCGCAATGGCCACGACTGGACCGCCAAGCTGCCCCATCAGCGAGAGGCACTGCGCACGCTGGGCCTCGACTCGGCATGGTTGGACGGAGAAATGGTGGTCAATGACGAACACGGTGTGGCCGACTTCCAGGCCCTGCAGAACGCGTTCGATGTCGAGGACGATCAGCACATTCTCTACTACCTGTTCGACCTGCCCTTCCTGGGCGGCGAGGACTTACGCCAGTTACCGCTGCAAGCGCGGCGCAAAACCCTGCAGCAGTTGCTTGAACAGGCCGACGCGCAGTGGCTGAGGTTTTCCGAAGGTTTCGATCAACCGGTCGACTCCCTGCTCGACAGCGCCTGCCGCATGAACCTGGAAGGCCTGATCGGCAAGCGCGCCGACAGCCCTTACACCGGGCGCCGCAGCGCCGACTGGGTCAAGCTCAAGTGCCAGCAACGCCAGGAGTTCGTGATTGTCGGCTACACCGACCCCAAGGGCAGCCGCAGCGCTTTTGGCGCCTTGCTGCTGGCCGTGCACGACGACAGCGGCGCGCTGCGCTACGCCGGCAAAGTCGGTACAGGGTTCAGTGCTGCCACCCTGGAAACCATTCATGCGCGACTCAAACCGTTGGAAACCCCCAAGCCGATGCTGAGCAAGCCACCGACCGGCGCCGAAGTCCGGGGGGTGCACTGGCTCAAGCCGACGCTGCTGGCCGAAGTCGCCTATGCACAGATGACCCGAGACGGCGTGGTGCGCCATGCGGTGTTCCACGGCCTGCGTGATGACAAACCTGCGACCGCGATCGACCTGGAGCACGCCATGCCTGGCAAGTCCGTGGCCAAAACCAAGGCTCAACACAAGCCCGAGGCGTTGGGCGAATTGCGCCTGACCCACCCTGACCGCGTCATCGACGCCACCCGCGCCACCACCAAACGCCAAGTCGCCGAATACTATGCGCAGGTGAGCCAATGGATCCTGCCCCAGCTGAAAAACCGCCCCGTGGCGCTGGTACGCGCGCCCGATGGCCTCGGTGGCGAGTTGTTCTTCCAGAAAAACGCTGGCCAGCTGCACATCCCCAACGTGGTCAGCTACGACAAGAAACAGGCCGGCCAGGCCGCCATGGTCATCAACCGCGCCGATACTCTGCTGGGCGCGGTGCAGATGAACATGCTCGAACTGCACACCTGGAACGCCACCGACAAGGACTTCGACAAACCGGACCGCTTCGTGCTCGACCTGGACCCGGACCCGGCGCTGCCCTGGAAAGCCATGCTGGAGGCCACGCAGCTGACCTTGACCCTGCTCGACGAACTTGGCCTGAAGGTGTTTCTGAAGACCAGTGGTGGCAAGGGCATTCACATTGTCGTGCCGCTGACCCGAAAAGCGGGCTGGGACGAGGTGAAGGACTTCAGCCATGCGATCGTCGAGTACCTGGCCAACCTGTTCCCTGATCGCCTCAGCGCCGTGTCGGGGCCAAAGAACCGGGTCGGGCGCATCTTCATCGACTATCTGCGCAATGGCAAAGGCGCCACCACCGCCTGTGCCTATTCCTTGCGCGCCCGGGAGGGCCTGCCGGTGTCCGTGCCGATCTGGCGTGAAGAGCTGGCCCAGCTCAAGGGTGCCAACCAATGGCACATCGGTAACCTGCACGAGCGCCTGGCCGAGGTGGACGACCCCTGGGCCGACATGGGCAAGACCCGTCAATCGATCACTGCGCGCATGCGCAAACAGCTAGGGCTGGGCTGATGAGCATCATTCAGGACTTTGATTTGAATACCCTCGACCGCCTGTTGCGCAGCTTCACCGAAAGGCCGCAGGCACTGAACCTCGATACCCAACTGCCGGCGCTGATGCAGGCGCTGCAGGCCGACCACCTTGACCTGCTGCCCCTGCCCGGCCAGGGCAACACGCTGCGCCGCTGGCAGAGCCTGGCCCGCATTGCCGGTTGTGACATGGCCTTGGCCAAGCTCTACGAAGGCCACACCGATGCCTTGGCGATCCTGGCCGAATGTGGTGCCGCGCACCATGCGCAGGACGGCATTTGGGGTGTATGGGCGGCGGAACCGCCAGATGCCCGCGCACGTATCGTCGAGCGCCAGGGCGAGCAGGTGCGGCTTTCGGGCCGCAAGGCGTGGTGCTCGGGCGCCTTGCAAATCGACCGCGCCCTGATCACGGCATGGGGTGAAGACGACCAACCGCAGCTGGTGGCCATAGCGCTGTCGCACCCCAGCCAAGGCTTGCGTATCGAACAGTGGCAGGCGGTCGGCATGGCCATTACCGCGAGCGTCGAGGTCGAGTTCAACCATACCCCTGGTATTGCCATCGGCCGGCCCGGGCAGTACCTCTCCAGACCCGGCTTTTGGCACGGGGGTGGTGGCATCGCGGCGTGCTGGTACGGCGGCGCCGAGGCCCTGGCGGACTACCTGCGCGAACACTGTCGCAACCCGCGGCCAGACCCGCACGCCGACGCGCACTTGGGGGCTGTGGACGCCGCCTTGTGCGGTGCCAGGGCGGCGCTGCGCGAGTGTGCGGGCTGGATCGACCGCCAGCCGGGCGCAGACGCCTGTTTCGAAGTACGGCGTACCCGCGCACAGGTCGAACAGGCCGTCGAGCACGTGATCCATCACGTGGGGCGCGCCTTGGGCGCCTCGCCGTTTTGCCGCAGCAGCCACTTTGCCCGGTTGAGTGCCGACTTGCCGGTGTTCCTGCGCCAGAGCCACGCCGAGCGTGACCTGGCCGCCCTCGGACAGCAGCTGGCTACCCTGCCGGCAGGAGCCTGGCAACTATGAATTTGATCGAGTCGAGTAGCGGTACCCCCTGGTCGGCCTGGCAGCACGCCGCGCACCTGGCCAGGGCCACCTGGATCGACCCAGGGCAACTGTGCCCGCCTGGCCGCCGGCTTGTACTGATCGCCCCGCACCCGGATGACGAAATTCTCATGGCGGGTGGTTTGCTGGCAGGCTTTCATGGGCGCGAGGACGACCTGGTGTTGGTCTCTGCTACCGATGGCGAAGGCAGCCACCCAGGCTCCAGCCACTGGACCGAGCACCGCCTGCGCAGGCAGCGGCCGCTGGAGAGCCGCCACGCCCTGCAACAGCTCGAACTTGACCTCAACCGGCTGGACTGGCGCAGGCTGCACCTGAAGGACGGCGCGCTGCCGCGGGACGAGGCGTTTCTAGTCAACCACCTGAGCCAGTTGCTCAAGCCTGACGACGTGCTGATGGCCACCTGGCGCAACGACGGCCACTGCGACCACGAGGCGGTGGGCAGGGCCGCCGCGCAAGCGGCAATGGCGCGCAAGGTGCAATTGGTGGAGGTGCCGGTCTGGGCCTGGCACTGGGCGCAACCTGACGACCCTCGCCTGCCCTGGCCACGGGCTCATCGCGTGCAGCTGGATGAAACCCGCCTGGCCCGCAAGCGCAAGGCCTTGGCCGCACACATCAGCCAACTCGAGCCAGATGAAGGCCAACCGCCCGTGCTGCCAGCGAACTTGCAGGAGTGCCTGCTACAGCCTTTCGAATTGGTGTTCTTGTAAAGGGAGTTGTCATGAGCCTCGACGCACAGTATTTCGCCGACCTGTACGCCAGCAGCGAAGACCCTTGGGCCTTTCGCACCCGCTGGTACGAAAAGCGCAAACGCGAGCTGGTCATGGCCAGCCTGCCCCGCCAATGCTATGAGCGCGTGTTCGAGCCTGCGTGCGCCAATGGCGAGCTGAGTGCCTTGCTGGCCGAGCGGTGTGCAGACTTGTTGTGCCAGGACTTGAACCCAACTGCCGTAGGCCTCGCGCGGGAACGCTTGGCCGGGGTCAGCCACGCCTCGGTCGAACTCGGCAGGCTTCCGGGTGATTGGCCCGGTGGGCGCTTTGACCTGATCGTGCTGAGTGAGCTGGGTTACTACCTTGATCCCACCGATTGGTTGCAAGTGATCGAACAGTCAGCCGCCAGCCTCAGCGACGACGGCGGCCTGCTGGCCTGCCACTGGAAACACCCGATCGCGGGCTGCCCCCAGGACGGGCGTGAAGTGCATCGCATGCTGGGCAAGCATCTGCCGCTGTACCCCGTCTATCGCCATGAAGAAGCGGACTTTCTGCTCGAATACTGGTCCTGCCAGCCCAGCGTGGTCGACCTCGACGAGACCTGCCCATGATTGCCGTGGTCATACCCGCGCACAACGAAGCGCGCCGCCTGGGTCGTTGCCTCAAGTCCGTGCGGGCGGCTGCAGACCAGGCTGAGTTGGCGGGCTATCAGGTCGAAATACTGGTGGTACTGGACCGCTGCAGCGATGATAGCGCGGCGGTTGCCAGGCGGCACCAGGTGCAGACACTGGAAGTGCACGCAGGCAATGTTGGCATGGCGCGCAGTGCCGGCGCGGCACAGATGATCGAACAGGGCGCCAGCTGGCTGGCCTGTACCGATGCCGACAGCCAGGTGCCGCCGCATTGGTTGCTGTCGCAACTGGCGTGTGGTGCGGACGTGGTCTGTGGCACCGTGCATGTGGAGCGCTGGCAGCCCAGGCAGAATGCCGCGTTGCGCCGGTTGTACCTGAGCCATTATCAGGCGCGAGAGGGGCACCGGCATATCCATGGCGCCAACCTTGGGGTCAGTGCACAGGCGTATTTGCGTATCGGGGGGTTCCAGCCGTTGCCGGCCCATGAAGACGTACAACTGGTGCGCGACCTGGAGGCGCACGGTGCGCAGATCTCCTGGACGGCACGGCACAGCGTGGCGACCAGCAGCCGACGCGACAGCCGCGCCCGGGAAGGGTTTGGGGATTTTCTGGCAGGCCTTGAAGCCTCCCCCTCCTGAGTCGCAGGCTTATAGCGCTCCCACAGGAGTGGGCTGCCGATACATAGATGGAAAGATCAAGAAGCCTTCCGGGTCCGCTTGGCAGGCTTCTTCTTGCCAGTAGCCCCACCCTTGCCCCCCAAACTGCGCTTGAGCAACTCGGTAAGGTCGATGATGTCGGCACTTTTCTCTGCACTGCCGCCCTCGCCCTTCTCGACCACGCTGATCTTGCCTTTACTGGCCTTCTCTTCCA
The DNA here is from genome assembly GCF_014269095.1 of Pseudomonas sp. SWRI50. Lineage (NCBI taxonomy): Bacteria > Pseudomonadati > Pseudomonadota > Gammaproteobacteria > Pseudomonadales > Pseudomonadaceae > Pseudomonas > Pseudomonas sp. SWRI50. The sequence continues at coordinate 57,719 of NZ_JABWRW010000017.1, forward strand.
CCAGGTCCATGATCGTCTGGCGAAACGCATCGTGGTATTCATCCGGCTGCCACGGCCCGCTCATGTCCTCCACCAGCCGCTTGGCCATGTCCAGTTCACGCTTGTCTACCTTGGTGTCGGTCACGCTCTTGTCCAGTTCCAGCGTCTCCAGCCCTCGCACTTCCTCTGGCCAGCGCAAGGTGATCATCACCAGTGCATCGTCCAGCGGGCGCAGCAGCGTCAGGTGCTGACGGGTATGCAACACCACCGTGGCCAAGGCCACCTTGCCGGTACTCGCCAGGGTCTCGCGCAGCAGCGCGTAAACCTTGCCGCCACGGCGGTCGGGGGCCAGGTAATACGGGGTATCGAAGTGCTGAAGGGGGATTTCACCGGCATCGACGAACGAGAAAATATCAATGGTCTGGGTCGCTTCTGGCCGGGCCGTGCGGATCTCCTCCTCGCTGATCACCACATAGCGGCCTTTTTCATACTCCACACCTTTGACGATGTGCTCCTTGTCGATTTCCTTGCCTGTGACCTTGTTGACCCGCTTGTACCCGACCGGCTCCATGCTGCGTTTGTCGAGCCAGTCGAAATCCACCCGCTCGGTGCGCACCGCGGTATTGAGCGAGACAGGGATGTGCACCAGCCCAAAGCTGATCGCGCCTTTCCAGATTGCCCTAGCCATCGTTAATCACCTCCCGCCAGGCCCCGCGTCTATCGGGGCTTCTACTGGAAGTGACTGCGGCGCGCCTGGAAGGTTTAGTCAGGCTGCCCTGCGGCGGGCAGCGCCGTTGGATTAGCTGAACAGCACACGCTTGAAGGCTTCGGCGGCCAAGTGAACCTGCACCGACCAGTCGTCTGCCGCGTCGCTGCCGGCATCGTCTGAAATGTACTTGAGGCACACGAACGGAATGCCTTCGTCACGGGCGATCAGGGCCAGCACATAGGCTTCCATGTCGACGATATCGTAAGGTGCCTCGCCGTGACTGACTTCGAAACTGTCACCACTGCCGCAGGTACCCAGGGCAAGCCCGGGGATTTCCTCGCCGTGTTCCAGCAGCACCGGGATGTCAGACAGCGGCGTCTCGTACCGGGCAAAGCCCAATGGCGTGACGTCCATGTCGCGCTGCACGAAACGGGTACAGCACACCACCTCGCCCTTGCCATAGCGTTGGCTGCCGGCAGAGCCCAGGTTGACGATCAACTTGGGCTTGCGCTGGGCAATGGCCTTGGTCAGTGCGATGGCGGCATTGACCTTGCCGATGCCGGTGAACACGGTGTTCACATCGGCAAACACAGTGCCCGCCTCTGCCTCGAGGGCGAAGACAAAAAGCGTGTCGGTCGGGGTGATCTGGGGAAATTGCTTGATCAGCATCATGGCGCAGGACGTTCCGAGTGGCTGCAAAGGGCGCGGCCATTTTCGGTCAACCCTGTGTAATTGCAACCCCAGCCGTTGGCAATCCGGCGTGTCCTTGCGTCACCACTTGCTCGACCACGGCCTGTAAAGCGTGTGCTGCGCTTTGCCCATCGGCTTGGGCGCGCTCCAGGCAGTGCAATTGCCGGTCCGCGCTGGTGCCCTCGCGCAGAATGCCGTGGGCATGCAGGAAGGCGCTTTCGGCGTCGACAGTGTCGACCGGAAACTGGCCCTGCAACTGCCCAAGCCAGCCTTGCGCCGTGACCGGCTGCTGCGCATCGGCACCGATGAATTGGCCATGGCGCCCATAGCGCATGGCTCGCCAGTAGTTTTCCTGTGCGACCCAGCGCAGCTCGCGATTGAAGGGGCTACGTTCATGCCTTGGCTGCAGGCTGTGCTCGACCAAGTGGCGAAACACGCCGGCAATGCTCAATGCGTCCTCAAGGCAAGGGCAACCATCGCAGATACGTAACTCGACTGTCGGAAAGCGCTGCGAAGGCCTGATCGCCCACCAGAAATCACCCTTTTCTGCCAGTGAGCCGGTCCTTTGCAGCAAGGCTCGGTAGCGCTCGTAGGCGGGCCAATCCGCTAATGGCTCTGGCAACCCCATGTGGGGCCACTCGCCACAAATGACCCGCCGGTAGCTCATGTAGCCGGTCGCCTGGCCCAGCCATAAGGGTGACGATGTGCTGAGCACGAGTAGCAACGGCAACCAGGGCACCAGGCGATTGATCAGTTGCATGCGATCGCAGTCAGCCGGTACGCCTACGTGCACGTGCAAACCGTTGAGCAGGCTGCGCCGTGCCACATGCCGGTAGTCGTCGAACAGCTGGCGGTAGTGTGCCGAGGCTGCCGGCTTATGCCGTAACCAAGGTGCATTGGGGTGGCTGGCTGCGCCATACAGGCCCATACCCTGCGCCGCCAGTACGTCGGTCAGCCGCTGCCGCGCATGCACGAAGAATTCCCGTGCCTGGTACAGGTTAACGAACACCGGTGAGGCGACTTCTATCTGGCAGCGGAACATCTCTTGGGCAAAGTACGGCCCCAATACCTCTCGGCAGTGCCTGGCCAGGCTCGACGCTGGCAACGTTGGGACCTTGCCGGTGGCAAGGTCCACCAACAGGTATTCCTCTTCGAGGCCAAACGTGCAAGGCCGGAGCATGCTGGTTCAGCCGTCGCGGGTAACAGTAAGCGCTACGGCGGCTATGCGCTCGACGTGTTCATAGCCGGGTTCGGCCAGTTGCTCGCCGAACACATCAGGGTCGATTTCCCGGTAGACCCAAGACCACGCCTGGCCCGCCAAGCGCAAACGAACAGCCTCAAGCAGCGGGTCGCGGCCTTCGACGATCGCCACACCGGTATACAACAACAAGGTGCCCCGAGGGCTCAGGCGCTCCAGAGCCTGTTCGATGATACGCAGCGACAGCGCTTCGCCCAGCGCCCCACCGCCGTGGCGGTAGGTGCGCGCGCTGAGGTCCAGCATGTAAGGGGGATTGGCGACGATCAAGTCGAATCGCCCGCTTAGGCCGTCGAGCAGGTCACTGGCCGCCACCGACACGTTGTTGATACCCGCCAAGGCGGCATTGATGGTGGTGTAGCGTAACGCAAGCGGGTTGATGTCGACCGCGCTGACCTGCGCATGCTGAGCGGCGCGCGCGATGATCAACGCGCCCACGCCGGTACCGCAACCGATGTCGACCGCATGCTCCACCCGACACGGGCTGTGCCGCAGGTGATCGTGGATGACCTGGGCAAAGCGGTAGCTGTCGGGGCCGAAGAATACTGCGTCGCAGGCGTGGGTCGGGTAAGCCGAATGGACCAGCAGCAGGTCATCCAGCGTGGACCAGCGCACCGAGCTGGCCATCAGCCCGCCGTGGTGCTCCAGCACTTGCGCGCGCTTCAACGGGGCTAATTGGTCGGCAGGCATCTGCGAAGGCGCAAACGGTCGGCTCCAGCCGAACACGTCGCGCACGTTCGTCGCCTGCCTGGCGTCATCGCGGGCATTGTTGCGGGCATGGGTGGCCGGGCTGACGCAGGTAAAGCGGTAGCCGTCGGCACGCAGGCGCTGGCCCAGTTGCAGCAGTGCCTGGTCTGCCTGGGACAGGTCTGTTTCAAGCAGCATCAATGGCATCCTTCTTGAGCCAGGCCGGTTGCACGGACGAAAGCTTGAGTGGCCAGCAACCCCTCAGGCAATGCATGACGATTGCCGGCCATGCGCTCTACCAGGGTATCCAGCGAGGCCGTCTGCTGGTTGAAATCGGGCAGGCTCTCACCTGGCAAACCCGTGTCCCAACTGCCCGGCATCACGCGTCGCGTGCTGGCTTGCCAGCTGTCAGCGATCCAGTCATGCCACAACTGCTTTTCGTACGCGGTGAATACCCCGAACATGGGCGCAGTAGGCCCATCGATCAGTGCCCACCAGCGGCTGTGCACTGGGTTTTCTCCACGCCGAATCCAGCCTTGGGCCTGCAGCGCATCGACGAAAGCTGGCATGGTGCCCGGTTCTGCCAACCATTGATTGATGGTGCGCTTTTGCAAGCGGCAGTGGTCGGAGTGCATGTATTGACCATACTGGCGCTTGCGCTCCAGGGCAGCGAACAACTGCGCCTGCAGGTCGAATTCACCGATCAGGGTGGCCGCTGGCGTACCGAGTTCGTTAAGCCTGTAACCGCGTCGCACCCGTTGATAGAAGGTCTGCGGATCTTCTGCCGGGCACAGCTGTTGTAAAGCCTGGATAGACAGATGAGCATGGCCACTGGCAGCGTTATCAATGGTCACATGCAGTTGGAAGTAGTGGCCATCGATACCCAGCTCTGCCAATTCATACGTGGTAATCAGCAGGTGCAGTGGCGGCTGCTCATAGCCCAGGTTATAACCCAGTACTTCGGGTAAAAAAGCGTCACCGTGCGCGCCAAGGGCGAGCTGCACGGCGCCCTGCAGATAGCGACTGTCATCCAGATGTGACGGTTCCAGGCAGCCAAGACGGCTCAGTAGCCGTTGGTAGATCAACACGTGGTTACAACGCGGATCGCCATTGCCCAGCTCTTCAAGGTAAGTGCGGATCAGCCCGTGGTAACGCGGGTCCTGCCAATGCTGGAGGGTGCCGTGCAGCCACGCCCCATCCACGGCTTTGGTCGGCGCGATTTGTTGCAGAAACCACAACGCATGGGCGCGGTTGCTGAAATACCGGCGTGCTCCCCCTTCGCGTCGCTGCTGTAAGTATTCGGCATAGGCTTTGGCAACCTCGGCGGCATGCTGCGCGCTCCAGGCAGGGAGCTGTGAGGGGCTGGGCGGAAGGTCGTCGGGGTGCTGCTCGACGCGGGTGATCTGTTCATCAAGCCACACAGCGCTTGTGCCGTCGTGACCTTGCAAAAGGCTCTGGTACCTGTGCTGCAGGCTATGGCTTGCGGTCATAGACCTTTCATGTATAGCGGTCTTGCGGGTCAGCACCGTCATGCCGTGTTCCTCTGAATGCAGTGCCAGGTCGCCCCGGCACTGCGTATTCCTCAGTTACGAACGGCCGCCTTTACGGCTGGTGTCGTTGGGCATGTTGCCGCCCGAAGACTGACCGCCTTTGCGTCCGGCTTCAGAAGCCTTCTCGCGGTCGTTGGCGAAGTTGCCTGGGTTCTTGCTGCCGCCTTGGCTGCCTTCCTTGCCCTGGGTGCCGGTGCGGCTGTTCTCTTTGTTAGCCATGGTCGTGAAACCTCATATGACTTCAGGAAGCACGGCGTTTTGCCGTACATAGCTTCGGAGTTCGGCGATATCGAGGGATTCGTTTTATTGCGAGAGGTTCGGACCGGTGGCATTAAATAAGCAGTGGTTGCTTATTTGGCGCGCCAAGCGCTCCGGCGCTTTACTCAGCGCCGGACGGGTCCAGCTTGACTTGGCAACGGCCCAGCCAGCCGCCTGTTGCCGCCCAGCCCAACGCAATGGCCGCGCCAATCAGCATCGCCAGTTGCGGGTGCTCCCCCAGCACATCCAATGCCCGCTTGAGCCAACCGCTGAGGGCGTCACCGCCGCGGTAGACCACAGTGTCGATGAAGTTCTTGGCTTTGTACTTGTCTTCTGCCGACAACACGGTGAAGAGCATCTCCCGCCCCGGCCGGACGAGCGCATATTCACCGGCCCGACGCACCACCATCACCACCACGAAGGCGGCGAACACTGGGGCCACTGCCAGCCAGACAAAGCCTGCGGCCATCATCAACGGCACCGCCACCAGCAATACGCCCACGCCCATCCTTTTCGCCAGGCGCCCGGTCAGAAACACCTGCGTGAGTATCGCCAAGGCCTGGACAACGGTGTCGATCAGGCCGAACACTTGAGTTTGCCGGGTACGGTCGGTGAAGGTTTCGCTGACAATACGCGCCTGTTCGAAGTACAGGAACGTGCTGACACTGGCCAGCAGCACCACGAACAGCGCGATGCCCAACAAATAAGGAGAGCGCAGCACGGCAGTAGCCCCCGCGAACGGGTTGCCACCCAACGGCTTGGACGTCGAGCGCTGCAGATGGGCCGGCAGCGGATGACGGTCTCGCCAGCGCTGCAAAAACAGGGCAGCGCCGGTGCTGCCTAGCAGAAATAGCCCGGCCAGTACCAGCAGGCCTTCATGCCCCAGCGGGCCCACCAGCAAGGTACCCAGGATCGGCCCGCAGAGGCCGCCCAGGCTGGCACCCGCTGCCAGCAGGCCAAACAACCGTTTGCCTTGTTCGGTGGCAAACAGGTCCGCGAGCACGCTCCAGGCCAGTGAAATGGTCAGCAAGTTGAACACCGACAGCCAGATATAGAACGCGCGCGCAGTCCATACATCGTCCGGGGCCTGGGCAAACAGCACCGCGAACAGCAACAGGTTGCTGGTGAAGAACCCGTAGGTCCAGGGCAGGATTTGCCGCCGCCTCACCTTGGATGCCAGCCAGCCGAACAGCGGCAGGCATGCCAGGGTGGCGACGAAGGTGCCGGTGAACAGCCACTGCAGGTTATCCACGCCACCGGCCACACCCATGGTCTCGCGCACCGGGCGCAGCATGAAGTAGCCGGTGAACAGCAAGTAGAACAACAACAGGCCGGCAACCACCGCCGGCCCTTCGCCCGGTTGTATGTTCAGCCCTTGGTCCAGACGCCGCCGCCAGCCTTGCATGGTGTCAGCCGAACTGTTCGATCAGCGCCTGTTGCTGCGCCTGGCTGAGCAATGGCGTATGCCCGGCCTTGAGCTGATCGAGCTGGCGATCAGGGCGGCTGGTGGCGGGAATGACCGTGGTCACTGCCGGGTGGCTGATGGCGAACTTCAGAAACAGCTGTGCCCAGCTGCCGATGCCCACTTCTGACGCCCAGCCAGGCAACGGTTGGTCCTTGACCCGGGCAAACAGCCGGCCGTCATCGAACGCCCGGTTGATCAGCACCGCGACGCCCTTGTCTTGGCACAATGGCAGCAGCTCACGCGCGGCCTGTGGGGCGTTGACCGAGTAGTTGATTTGAATGAAGTCGAGCGGTTCGCTACGTACGATCCTGGCCACTTCATCCTGGCCGCTGTTCAGGTAATGGGTGATGCCGACGTAGCGGGTCTTGCCCTGCTGCTTGAGTTCGCGGGCGTAGGGCAGTTGGGTCTGCCAATCGCGCAGGTTGTGGATCTGCAGCAGGTCGACCTTGTCGGTGCGCAAGCTGCGCAGGCTGCTTTGCCACTGCGCTTGTGCGTCGGCCTGGCTGTCGGCGGCGATCTTGGTGGCTAAAAAACACTGCTTGTGCCAGCCGCCCTCTTCCAGCAACTGGCCCAGAATGCTGTCGGCCCCCCCGTAGTTGGGCGAGGTGTCGATGACCCTGCCGCCACCTTCGAAGAAGGCCTTGAGCACCGCGCCGAGCTGCTGGTACTGAGGCGAGCCGGCCTCGACCTCGAAACTGCCAGAGGTACCGGCACCGATGACCGGCAAGGCCTCGCCGGTGGAAGGGATAGTGCGCGTCAGCAGGCCACTCGCCGCCCCTGCGTGCAGCCAAGGGCTTGCGGCCAGCAACCCCAAGGCTGCACCGGCGCGTAGGACATCACGACGTGCATACATGGAAAAGCCCCCGTCATGAACCGGAAACTTTCAAGGCTAGCCGCTCTACCCCGCCTCGGCGAGTGATTCTGTATCTGGATGTTAGCGATCAGGCCTGCAACAGCAGGCGCAGGTCCAGGCCGGTTTCACCCATCGGCGGGCACCAGTAATAACCACCGGTCAGTGGCCGGCTGAAACGGTAGAGGCCGTCGATGATGCCGTCTTCCAGGCCGCTCATGCGCCGCAGTTGCACTTCGAAGGCATCGAAGCTGTGGCCCAGCGCCACGAAGGCAAGGCCAGCACCACGGGCGTCAGCCCAGGCGACCGAGCGACGGACCATGAACGCCTCAGGTTCGAAGCTTTCCTGGGCGGTGCGTTTGACGTGCGCGGACGCCGGGGCGTCGTCAAGCTCTTCGTTGTCGCTGAGGCGGCGGCCGATGATGTTGTCCTGGTCCGCCTGGGGCAGCGACTTGAAGTACTCCAAGTCATGCTTCCACAGTTGGAACGCGGCAAAGCTGGAACCGTTGAGGCCAGGGGGCGCGTCGTCAACGATGGCGGCTTGCACGGCGTCTTCGTCCACCGGGTTCTCGGTGCCGTCTTCATAGCCGGTCAGGTCGTGGCCACCCCGGTGCAAAAAGCCATCGACGCTGTCTGCCAGGCGCAACGCCGGTGCCAGCGCGTGTTCCAGGGCCTGGGCCCGCAGCAGCAGGTCGCCACGCTCGTTACCCCGCAGCCACAGCCACAAGGCGTGCTGGGTGCTGGGGTTCTCCACGGCGGCGTCCAGCAGCGGGAAGGCACGCAAACCCGGCACGTCACGGCCCAGGGCCTTGGCCAAGGGCGCGCCGACGCCCAGGATCAACTGTTGGCCGTCGACCTGCGGCAGCAAGGCGTCGAGTGCGGCGGGCAGCGCTTCGGGCGAGTGCAGCGTGAAGAACAGGTGGCGGGCATGGGCCGGCACCGGCGTGGCAAGCAGACCTTGCTGAAACGGCATGACAGGCTAATCCTCGGTAAAAGCGCGCATGCTACTGCGCCGGGACGCCCATCGCAACGCGGCATGCAGACGCTGCGCACGGTGCACTCGGTAACAAAAGGTTACCAAGAGGTGGCGCTTTGCAATTAGCTATCAATGCAGTGCCACCTACACTCCTCGGAATCCTTTGTGCGACTCCCTGATCCGAGAGCCCCTTCATGACTGCCTCGCCCCTGCTCACCGCATTTCTGCCCCTGGCCCTGGGCATCATCATGCTCGGCCTCGGGCTGTCGCTGACCCTGGCCGATTTCGCCCGTGTGGTGAAATACCCCAAGCCTGTGGTGATTGGCCTGGTCTGCCAGATCCTGTTGCTGCCGCTGGTGTGCTTCCTGATCGCCAACGGCTTTGGCCTGGAGTCCGCCCTGGCGGTGGGGCTGATGCTGCTGGCGGCCTCGCCGGGGGGGACCACGGCCAATCTGTTCAGCCACCTGGCCCACGGCGATGTGGCATTGAACATCACCTTGACGGCGGTCAACTCGTTGATTGCGATCCTCACCATGCCGCTGCTGGTGAACCTGTCGCTAGGCTGGTTCATGGCCTCGGACCAGGCCATCCCGCTGCAGTTTGCCAAGGTGTTGCAGGTGTTCGCGATTGTCCTCCTGCCGGTGGCGCTGGGCATGTTGATCCGCCACTTTGCCCCGCGCTTTGCCGCACGCATGGAAAAACCGATGAAGCTGGTGGCGGCACTGTTTCTGGCCTTCACCATCATCCTCGCGCTGGCCAAGGACTGGCAGACGGTGGTCGAGTACGCCCCCGTGGTAGGCCTGGCTGCCCTGTTGTTCAACGTACTGAGCCTGGCCGTAGGCTACTGGGTGCCCCGGCTGTTGAAGATTCCCAAGCGCCAGGCCATCGCCATCGGCATGGAAATCGGCATCCACAACGGTACCCTGGCGATCGCGCTGGCCTTGAGCCCTTCGTTGCTGAACAACGCCACCATGGCGGTGCCGGCGGCGCTGTACAGCCTGATCATGTTCTTCACGGCGGCAGGGTTTGGCTGGTGGGTGAGCCGCGGGCACGTGGCAGAAACCGTTGAGGCTGAGGGCAACGCGGTCAACTGAGCGCCGTGACGGTCAGGGCCGCTCGCGTCGGTCGCGCAACTGGCGCTTGAGCACTGCAAGGGGCGGAGCGTAGAAAAAGCCGAACGACACGCTGCCTTGCCGGCCTTTGACCGCATGGTGAAGCCGATGGGCACGATGCAGGCGCTTGAGGTAGCGGCTGACTGGCCGCGGTTTTTTGGGCCAGTGACGATGAAAGAAGCCGTCGTGAGCCAGCACATACAACAGGCCGTACCCCGCCACGCCCCCACCCACCCACTGCAAGGGGGCGTACCCGGCTTTACCCAGCGCCACCAGGCCCGCGGCGATCAGCCCCAGCGCAAGCAGGTAAACATCATTGGTCTCGAGCATGCCCAGGTGTGGCTCATGGTGCGAGCGGTGCAGCCACCAGCCCCAGCCATGCATGATGTACTTGTGCGCCAGTGTGCCGACACCCTCCATGGCCACCAGTGTGCCGAGCAGCACGGCGAGATTGAACAGCATGTAACGGGTCCGGGTGATCGCAAGGGAAGGCGCAAGGTTACCGACTACCCGCCTATTTTTCCATGCAGGCGTGACGGGCTGTAGGCACTTTCCTGATGAAGCCCTTGTCATGTTTTTACCCTTGACCTCGCCTATCTCGGGGCGTAAGGTCCGCGACGCAATTTCGCATCCCCAAACAGGAGTCCTGCATTGGACAGTAGCCCCAGTCGCTTGCGACAGGCCCACTTGGCGAGCTAGTCCGGCAGTGCCCTGCCACTGTCTCGCCGTCATGGCTTGATGGTGGATTTCTTCAGCCCCCGTGGCTGCAGCTTCCTCTTTTCTTCCCTTCTGTGGTCCTGCGCATTTTCTGGTTATTCAACCACGCCAACACCAGATGGCGTTCATGCGGGCGTGTGCCCGTGGAAGAGGTTTGCTATGGATTGGAAAGTCTTTCTGCTGCGTGTCAGCATCGCCCTGCTGCTGGGTGCCCTGATCGGCGCCGAGCGTCAACTGCGTCAACGCCTCACTGGCTTGCGTACCAATGCGCTGGTCAGTACCGGCGCTTGCCTTTTCGTACTGATGACCCAGGCTGTGCCGGGCATGGCCCCCAACGACGCCTCGCGCGTCGCCGCTTATGTGGTGTCGGGGATCGGCTTTCTCGGGGGCGGCGTGATCATGCGCGACGGTTTCAACGTGCGCGGCCTGAACACTGCCGCCACGCTGTGGTGCACGGCCGCCGTTGGCGTATTGTGCAGCCTTGGGCTGCTGCTGGAAGCGACACTGGGCAGCCTGGCCGTGTTGTGCGCCAACATCCTGCTGCGCGACATCGCCCAGCGCCTGGACCGCCAGGACATCGTCCCGGCCACTGAAGTGGAGCAACGCTTCGAAGTGCGTGTTGTGTGCCGTGCCGAGGATGAAATCCAGGTTCGCAGCCTGATGCTGCACAGCCTGGGCGACCCGGAGCTGCGCCTGCAATCGCTGCACAGCGAGGACCTGCCCAACCCGGCGCGCCTCGAAGTACGCGCCGAACTGCTGGGCAACCCGCAGGCACCGGCGCAGCTGGAACGGCTGGTCAGCCGGGTGAGCCTGGAAAAAGGTGTAAGCTCGGTGCGCTGGCAGTTGCAGCCACAAGAGGTGGCGGCAGACTGACGCCCACCCATCCCACGGTTTGCAGGACCCGACTGTGCATATACGCCCTACCCTCACCCGCGACATCCCCTGGCTGGCCGAGGTCGAGCGTTCAGCCGCCCAGGCCTTCGCCCAACTGCCGGCGCTGGCGTGGCTGGCACAAGGCGATGTGCTGGACAGCACAGCGCATCAAGGATTCGTCGATGCAGGCGCAAGCTGGCTGGCGGAGGGTGACGCCGGGCAGATCCTAGGCTTTGTGTGCGCACGGCGGGAGCAACAGGCATTGCACATTCATGAAGTTTCCGTGCGCCGGGAGGCTCAAGGGCAAGGGATCGGGCGCCTGCTGCTGAATCAACTGGTTGACGCGGCGCAAGCCGCCGGCGTTCGAGAACTGACCTTGACCACCTTTGTCGACGTGCCCTGGAATGCACCTTTCTATGCACGCTATGGGTTCGAGGCTATTGATGAAGGCCTGTTGTGCACGCGGCTGCGGGATATTCTGGCCAACGAGCATGCCCATGGGCTTGTCGGGCGTTGTGCAATGCGCATGAGCATCGATTGAACAGCGCCTGCCGTGCTCGCCCTTGATGGGCGATCATGGGTCTACACCTGCCGAGGCATTGTTAGCCACGCAGTAACCGTCCCGCCCCTGCCCCTTGGCCTGGTACAACGCGCTATCTGCCGCCGCCATCAGGCGCTCGGGCGTTATGGCTTGCCGAGCCGGGTCGCCGATGGCAATGCCGGCACTGAACGTCACCCGCCCCAAGGGGCTGCCACCGTGCTCGATCACATGGCGGCGCAACACCTGCTGTATTTCCTGCACGATAAGCTCGGCGCCCGGCCCATCGGTGTCGGGCATCAATAGCGTGAACTCCTCGCCACCGAAGCGCACCGCCAGGTCTGCCGGGCGCTTCAACGCCTGTTGCAGCAGCTCGGCGAAACGCCGCAGGCACTCGTCGCCGGCAAGGTGCCCGTAACGGTCGTTGTAAGCCTTGAAGTAGTCGAGGTCGAGCATCACCAGCGCTACTGGGTAACCTTGCCGTCGAGCCCGCCGCACCTCGGGCTCGAACACTGCATCCAGCCGCCGGCGGTTGCCAAGCCCAGTCAGGCTGTCGGTCATGGCCAGGGATTTCAGCGTCTGGTGCGCCTGGTGCAAGGCGCGCTCTATCACAATGCGTTCGCGCAGTTGGCGCAACACTACCCCGCCGAACGCTGCCAACCCCACTAACAACAGCAACAGCACAGCCACTGATTTGATCGCGTCGTGCCGCCAGGGCGCCACTATGGATTCCCGCGACAGGCCAGCCTCTACCACCAACGGGTAACTCGACAGCGCCCGGTAGGCATATAGGCGAGGCGTGCCATCGACTACCGCGACTGCCTCGACCAGCCCTTCATCGGCATAGGGCAAGTGGTTGCGAAAGACTTCGCTGTTGGCCAATGTGCGCCCAACGACCCTCGAAACGAACGGGCGACGGACCAGAATCGTGCCGTCACGTTTGGCCAGCACCAGCGCGCCACGCTCGTCGATCTTGAAATCGCCGTAATAGCGCACGAACCAGTCCACTTTGATCGTGCCCAACAGCACCCCGGCAAAATGCCCGTCGGGGTACTCCAGGCGCCGCGAGATGGGGATGATCAAGTCGCCAGTCGAGCGGCTTCGCACCACCGAACCGATGCGTACCTGCCGGTCGCGATGATTGCGGTGGTAAACGAAATAGTCGCGGTCAGCATTGTTGAGGTTGGGCGGTAGGGTCGCCTGGTCGGTAACCAGCCAGCGGCCATCCGCGCCATACACGAACAGCCCGTGCAACTGCGGCATGAGCGCTTTTTGCCGCGCAAGCAATGCCTGCAGGCGCGGGCGGTTCATATGCTCGAAACCATCGCCCTCCAGGCGCTCGGCCAAGGACGCGCTGACGACATCCACTTGGCGAATGGCGTCCTCGGCGTGTTGCGCCGTCGCCCGAGCCAGGTTGGTCACCATGTTTTCGGCATTGCTGAACGCGTGACGGTAATCACGCCAGATTCGCCAGCCTTCTACCATCACGAAGGCCAGCATCACCACCACCATGAACGCCAGGACCTGGCGGAACAACGCCACAGCGCGGCCCTCGCCCGCTACCGCGAGGTGCCCATCGTCATCCTGTTTCCTGGCTGCGCACATCCTATTCCCTTGTTGTCTCGCGTTCGCCGCTTATGACTATAGTTCAGCGCTGCTTACGCGAAGCCAGCTCGATCCACACCGGTGCATGGTCGCTGGCCTTGGGTTCGTTGCGTACCCAGGCGTCCACGCCTGCAGCCTTTAGGTAAGGCGCAAGTTCAGGGTTGAGCATCACATGGTCGATGCGCAGCCCGGCGTTACGCTGCCAGTGATTGCGAAAATAGTCCCAGAAGGTATAAACCCGCTCGTCAGGGTGCAGGTGGCGCAGCGCATCTGTCCAGCCCTGGTTGAGCAAACGCTGGTAGCAATCGCGGGTCTCAGGTTGCAGCAACGCGTCCTTGAGCCAGGAGCGCGGGTTATAGATGTCGACATCGGTGGGGACGACGTTGAAATCGCCGGCTAACACTGCCGGGTGCCCGCTCTTTTGCAAACTGGCCGCATGGTCGATCAGGCATTGGAACCAGCGCAGTTTATAGTCGAACTTAGGCCCGGGTTGCGGGTTGCCGTTGGGCAGGTAGAGGCAGCCGATGATCAGCCCCTGCACGGCTGCCTCCAGGTAGCGGCTCTGGTCGTCATCCTCCATGCCGGGTAGGCCGCGGCGCACTTCGAGTGGCTCACTGCCACGCGCGAGAATGGCAACGCCGTTCCACGAAGGCTGCCCTTGGTACAAACACCCGTAACCCACCGTTTTTAGCGCTTCACGCGGGAACTGCTGGTCGGGCGCTTTCAGCTCTTGCAGGCAGGCGATGTCAGGCTTCTCTCGCTCTAGCCAGGCGATCAATGCCGGCAATCGGCTGCGAATACCGTTGATATTGAAGGTTGCGATCTTCAGCGCTTTCATGCGTCAGGGTCGTCGATATGCGCCTGTACTGCATCTTCGAGCGCGTTGATGTGTGCCTGGTCGGCCATGGCCTTGAGCTGCAACCAGTCATCCCAGTCGATGGCGCCGTCATCACGCAGGGCTTCGGCCGTGCGCACCAGTTCATGATGATAGGCATCCGGTGACTCGCGCTGGTAACTGACATCGTCATACTGGGCGTACCAAGCCCGCAACTCAGGAATGCTGCGTTCAATGCTCATGTGCGTGGCTCCTCGCTACCCGCTTTGAATGTGTGAGCCTTGCCCTGCGCCAGCGTTCAACCTCACTGAGAAAAGGAGCCGGCCGGCAAACTCTTTAAACCTTTGCCGCCTGCGAGCGCTCAACTGTAAGCGACACTGAAGTCGCGCCAACGGTTAAGGAGTGAAGCATGAGCAATTTATTGATCAAGCGCATCGGGTTGTCGATAGCATTGGGCCTGGCCTCTGTGCATGCGATGGCAGCGAGTTCCGATGATTTCGTTGACGCGGCCACCGAAGCGGGTATTGCGGAGGTGGTGACAGGCAACCTGGCCAAAGAGAAAAGCCAGAGCGCCGATATCAAATCATTCGCACAGCAGATGGTGACTGACCATACCCAGGCCAACCAGAAGCTTGGCGACATTGCCCGTAAACTCGATATTTCTGTCCCGGATGAAGCAGCGCTGACCGACAAGGTCAAGAAGATGATCTTGGAATGGCGTGATGAATCCTTCGACAAGTCTTATATCAACAACCAGGTCGATGCCCATGAGAAGGCCGTCGAACTGTTCAAGAAAGAAGCGGCATCGTCCGATAAGGCTGAACTGAAGGCATTCGCCAGCGCTACGCTGCCTAAACTCGAACAGCACCTGGAGCATGCCAAGGCACTTCAGGCCAAGCACGGTAAGTGAGGCCAGATATGAGTAATGATGCATTGCGCTCGGAAGTGTTGACCCGTCTGCTGCATGCCCACCCCGAGGGGTTGGGCAAGGAGGTGCTGGACAACTACCGCGGTGAAAAAGCGGTGGCCGGCATGTTGAAGACACTCCAGGACCACGGATTGATTCACGATGGCGCCGTTGCCATAGACGGTGATCACCGCATTAGCCTGCAGTATCCGATAAAGCTGTCCGCTTCGGGGGTAGAAGCCGCGAAGCAATTGGCGCGCTAGCCAACGTGAATGCGGGGCCGCTCAGCGGCCCCTTCTCTCATTTATCTTTCTCGACGTCACGCGGGGCGATAGCCGGGCCTTGCGGGTCAACCTGCGGGTCTTCCAAGTCTGGTGAGTCCGGGTCGAACCCCAGGTCTTCCTGTTTGTCACCGTGATCGGAAGAATGAGGCCCCTCTTGCTGTGTGTGCTGCTTTCCAGGCGTTGGCATGGCACTTTCTCCTGTGAATGTATACGGAAGAAAGCATCAGCCCGAGGAAGTTTGATTTATCAGTAGCTCATTTTGCTTGAGTGGCTTCGCTCAATTGCGAGCGAACCGCCTTCAGCGCCTCATCGCGCTCTAGCAGCTCATCCTGCAGACGCTGCACTTGGCGCACCTGTTCGGCATACAGTTCGCGCTTGTCTTCCAGGTTTTGCGTTTGCACATCCAACTGCCGCCGCATTTCCTCGGTCGCCCCTTGGGCTTGAGCCAAAATCGTTCGCAGGCCCTGAATCTGCGCGTCCCGCTGTTCAAGCAGTTCGTCACGTGCCTTGCGTTCGCTGGTGGCCTGGCGATGCTCGCCGAGCAAGCGCTCGTTATCACGGTGCAGGCGGGTCAGTTCGTCCTGCTTGACCATCATGCCCTGCTGCAGTTGCCGTACTTCAACTTGCAACTGTTGCAGTTGCGCCTCGTGGCGGCGCTGGTCCTGCTCGCGCTGTTCGCGGCTGGCGCTGCGGTAGTGCTCCAGGGCATCTCGGGCGTGGCGATGCTTGTCTTCGAGTGACCGCACCTGCTCTTCCTTGTCGTTCAGGCGCAACTGCAACTCGCCCAATGACTGATTGAGGCTGGCACTGCGCAGTTGCTCAGCCTGCAAGGTGCTTTGCGTGGACAGCAGTTTCTCCGATTCGGCAGCCAGTGCCGCGCCCTGGATCTTTTGCTGTTGATGCGCCGCAGCCAGCGCTTCTTGGGCCAGCTGCAATTGTGCTTCGAGCTGTTCGCGTTGCTGGGTGAAAACGCTTTCGGCCTCTTCGATGCGTATATCCGCCTCTTCCTGTAGCTGTGTTGCCACCTGCCCGACAAAACGCCCAAGCGTGTCGCTCAACCCAGGGGCGCCCGCCGTGGCCACGGTTTGCTGGCCATTGAGCTCCTTCAGGTAGCGATGAATCGTGCTTTTCGAGCCGGTGTTGCCCAGCTCGATACGTACCGCATCGATGCTGGGGTTCTCCCCGCGGGCGATCAGCGCCTGACGCGCTTGCTGCACTACCACCTTGTTGATACCGCCCCGGGCCATGCGTGCTCCTACGATTTTGTACTGGAATACGTAATATGTAATTACGTACTAATTTTGACCGTTCATCACCTCTAATTCAAGTGATATCTAACATGGAATAATCACGGCTTATCGCATGTGAAGGGCTGAATAAGCGGTTTTTGACTGGGAAACGCGTACACGAAGCGCAGAAAGCAAAACGCCCCGCCTGGCAAAAGCCAGCGGGGCGTTGCGTTTGCAGCGTGCAGCGGTGTCAGGCCAGGCGTTCGACCTGCGCCGGCGTACGCCGCATCAGCACCTTGCCGTTGCGCACCGACACCAGCGCATGCCCCTGGCTGCGCACCATCTCGTAATCATCCGGCGCCGACAGCAGCAGCAGGTTCGCCGGCCGCCCCACCTCGATGCCATAACGCTCCCCCAGGTTGAGCGTGCGGGCGCTGTTGTCGGTGATCAGGTCCAGGCAGCGTTGCAAGTCTTCGTAGCCGAGCATGTGGCAGATGTGCAGCCCGGCTTCAAGAATGCGCAAGATGTTGCCATTGCCCAACGGGTACCACGGGTCGACGATCGAGTCCTGGCCAAAGCACACGTTCATGCCCGCCCGGTCGATCTCCGCCACGCGGGTCACGCCGCGGCGCTTGGGGTAGCTGTCGAAGCGCCCTTGCAGGTGAATGCTCTCGGTCGGGCACGAGACGAAGTTGATGCCCGACAACTTGAGCAAACGGAACAGCTTGTAGCAGTAGGCGTTGTCGTAGGAGCCCATGGCCACGGTATGGCTGGCCGTGACCCGGGCGCCCATGTCGCGCACCCGCGCTTCTTCGGCCAGCACTTCGAGAAAGCGCGACTGCGGGTCGTCGGTTTCGTCGCAGTGCACGTCCACCAGGCAGCCGGTTCGCTCGGCCAGGTCCATCAGGAACTTGACCGACGACACGCCCTGGTCGCGGGTGTTTTCGAAATGCGGAATACCGCCGACCACGTCGGCGCCGATGGCCACGGCTTCGGTCATCAGCGCCCGCCCGTTGGCATACGACTCGATGCCCTCCTGCGGGAAGGCGACGATCTGCAGGTCGACCAAATGGCGCACCTCCTCACGCACTTCGACCATGGCCTTGAGGGCAGTGAGCTTGGGGTCGGTGACGTCGACATGGGTGCGCACATGCTGGATACCGTGGTCCACCAGCATGTTGATGGTCTTCTTGGCGCGGCCCTTGATGTCTTCGTGGGTGGTGATTTCCTTGCGCTCGGCCCAGCGTTCGATGCCTTCGAACAACGTGCCGCTCATGTTCCACTTCGGCTCGCCGGCCGTCAGGGTGGCATCCAGGTGAATGTGCGGCTCGACAAAGGGCGCTACCACCAGGTTCTGTTTGGCATCCAGGTCATCAGCGCCGCCTGGCGCCACCGGGTCGCCCTGTGGCGTGATGCTGGCGATGCGGTCACCGTTCAGTTCGATGCGAAACAGGCCAGCCTTGCCTCGCAGTTTTGCGTTGATGATGTTCATGGCGTTACTCCTTGCCTTGGGCTTCGGTCATGCGCCACACCAGCATGGCGACCGAAGCATTCATACGGAAAAGCGGGTCGTCCAGCGACTGCCCACTCAGGTGTTCGATGCGTTGAATGCGTTGATTGATGGTATTGCGGTGCAGCCCCAGGCGTTGCGCGGCTTTCAGGCCGTTGCCGTTTTCCTTGAGCAGGGCATCAAGGGTATGCACCAGTGTATTCGGGTGCTTGCGGCCGGGCGCGATCAGCGGCCCTAGTGTCTGGGCAACGAAGTCGTCGATCAACGACCGATCGACGATCCCTTGCAGCAGGCGCAGCACGCCCAGCTCGCTGAAATCGCAATAGCCATTGGCGGGACGCAGGTTTTGCGCCACTTCCAGGGCCTGGCGGGCCTCGTTGAGCGCGCGGCGGTAGTGCGCGCAATCTTCCGCGAGGCTCGACAGCCCCATATAGAGGCCCAACTCCCCTGCCACGCCCGCCAATTGCCGGTGCAGCGCGGCCAGCGTAGCAGGCAAGCCCGGTGCATCGGGCAGCAACAGTACGAACAGGTCACCCGGCAAGTGGGCCGTCACGCTGCCCGGCCAGCTGCGGCACCAGGCCTCCAGCTGGTCTTCAAGGGCTTGGCGAATGCCTTGCCACAAGCGCTCGCCTTGGGCCAGCCCATGGCGCTCGAATACGCCATCGACGCCCGACAAACGCAGCGCCAGCAGGCGTCGCGGCTCGTCCAGCGCCAGGGCCAGGTGCGTTGCCCGTTGCCGGGCGATGGCCAGGCTTGGGTAGTCGCCGGTCAACAGCTGCCCGAGGATGTCGTTGCGCGAGCGGCGCACCTGGGTCATCTGCACCAGGGCCGTGCCGATCAGGTGGGTGACCACGACCATTTTCAGCGCATAGGGCTGCTCAATCAACGGCAAGCCCAGTTGCTCGGCGCGGGCAACCACCGCTGGCGGGATTGCCTGGATGAAAGTGCCGCCAGTGAGGATCACCAAGCCGGCAATACCCTCGGCCTCGCCGTCTTCCACCAGGCTCAGCAGGTTGGCCTCGCCACGCGGGTGGTTGATGCCGGTGACGAACACCAGTTCGCCGCCCATCACCCACTCGGCGATGCCCTCGTTCTCTGCGACGTAAGGCCAGCGCACCCGACGCTGCAGGTTGCGTGCGCCTGCGCGCACGGTCATCTCCTGCAAGCCAGGCAGGTGCAGAATGTCTTCCAGTGCCAGGCTCACGGCTCGACACCGGCCTCGCCCACCACCCGGCGCCGGCCGCTCAGTTCAAGCAAGAGGATGTAGCACAGCGCCGAGGCAGCAATACCTACCAACGGCGCAACCCAGGGCGAGGCATACGCCAGTACCGCGCCGACGGCATAGGCACAAAGCCCCCTCAGGTTGTAACGCGGCAGGGTGGCTGTGGCCAATGCGGGATACTGGCCACGGTGGCGATACCAGAAATCGGCCATGATCACCCCACCTACTGGCGGGATGACCGACCCCAACAGCACCAAAAACGGAATCAGCAATTCGTACATGCCGCCGATCGCCAGCACAATGCCCACCCCTGCCGCCACCAGCGTCGCGGTCCGCCGCCGCTCACTGCGCAGCAGGTGGCAGGCAGCTGCCGACACGTTGTAGATGGTCGGGCCCTGGATGGTCCAAAGGTTCAGGCAGAGCATCACCACCGCCGCGAACGACAGGCCCTGCAGCATCATCACCTCGACGATGTCGGCCTGCTGATACACCATCGCGCACCAGGCACCGGCAACCACCATCAGGCCGTTGCCCAGCAGAAACGCAACGATGCTGGCAACCACCGCCACCCGCCCGCTGCGTGCCAGGCGTGTCCAGTTGGTGGCCTGGGTGGCGCCACTGGCGAAGGTGCCGAAAACCATGGTCACGGCCGCCGAAAAAGTCATGGTCTCGTGTGGCACCACCGCGGCAAGGCCAGCAAAGCCACCGGCATCGTGGGTGGCGATGTACATCGACACCAGCAACAGCACGAACATCAAGGGCACTGATACCCGCGACAACAGGTCCAGCCCTTTGAAGCCGATAATGGCCGTAATACTGAAGCCCAGGCCGAACAGCACCATCAGCGGCACAGTGAAGCCGCTCGCCAGGCCCAACAATTTGACCAGCACGATCGCCACGGTCGCGGTGCCCCAGGCGTACCAGCCCAGTTCAGCGAACCCCAGCAAGAAGTCGGAGAGTCGGCTGCCCGCTTCACCGAAGCAGAAGCGGCCCATCAACACGGTGTTCAGCCCACTGCGTGACGCGATGAACGCGAGGGTTGCGGCGTATAACGCCAACAGCGTGTTGCCGACCGTGGCAACCCACAGCATGTCGACGAAGTTGAAGGCCATGCCCAATTTGCCACCGGCGAACATCGTGCCAGTGAAGAACGTGAAACTGAACAGCACCATGGCTATCGGTAGCAGGCCCTTGCGGGACGACTGCGGGGCTTCGCAAAGCGGGAATTCGGTTGGTGAGCTCATTGCACGGGGCTCCGGGTGGTAGACGGGAGCAGGAAGAGCAATATGCGGGCCGGTTTTACAAGGGATGGAAACCGAAGCGCAACGGGCGAACAGCACAGACAATACTGTGCACTTTGCACATTTAAGCATCGAATGAGTCGAGATGATGTGTGCCAGCTGCCTTGATTTGAGGCATTTACGCACCAAAGGTGAACAGCGCTGAGTAGTTTTCACCCATGCTTCAGCCAGGGCTTTGCCCGTAAGGCCCCGCGTCACGGGCAAGCACACGCCTTACATGCATTATTCAAATATCAGCGCTAATTTTTATTCGTAAAAATAATAATAAAAATAGATCAAAACAGTATTTCTTCCCGCCCCTACCCCCTTGCTACAGTCCCCTCAGACCCGACCCCTCGCATGGTGGAGGCCCCGATTCATCCACCTGCGAACCCTGCCCTTGAAACGGCGGACATGGCAGAACGGATGATCGGCAAACGATCATTTCCTCCGTGAGGTACTGCCATGAGCCAACCTGCTGCGCGCCACAGTGTCGCCCGCCTGCCCAACCTCGACCATCGCCTGCAAATCACCGCTGCGCCCACGTTAAGCGACCCGCTCGCCGAGCGCCTGCACCGCAAGCAGCGCCTTGCAGCGTCCTATCGGCTGTTCGCCGACCTGGGCTTTGAAGTAGGCCTGGCCGGCCATTTTACGGCACGCGACCCGATCGAGACCGACCACTACTGGATCAACCCCTTGGGAGTGCCGTTCTCGCACATCCGCACCCGTGACCTGCTGCGGGTAAACGGCGAAGGCCAGGTGGTCGAAGGTGACGGCCTGCTTAATACCAGCGCCCTTGAGCTGCATTACGCGTTGCAACGCGCCCGGCCTGACGTGGTGGGTATTGCGCACCTGCATGGCTTCCATGGGCGGGTCTGGTCAGCGCTGGGGCGCTTGTTCCAGCCAATCACTGCAGAGTCGTCTGCCTTCGCCGGTGAGCAGGTGCTGTTCGACCGCCACGCCCTGCGCACGCCGGAAGGCGGCCTGCTGCAAGACCGCGACCAAGTGGCACAAGCCTTCGTCGAAACCTTCGCCGACAACAACCTGCTGGTCTGGCAGAACCATGGCCTGTGGACCACGGGCCAGACTGTGGAAAGCGCCGCCTGGCGCTTCATCCTCGCCGACGACAGCGCCCGCGCCCACCTGCTGGCTTACGCTGCCGGCCAACCGCGTATCCCGGACCTGGACGAAGCCCAAGTCGACCCTGCCCAGCGCGAGCTGTTCGGTTGGCTAAACTTCCTGCCGCTGTGGGACCGCATCGTCCAGCAACAACCCGACCTGTTGGACTGAGGCGCACCCCATGGCAATCAGCATCAGCCGCCGCACCTTGCTACGCCACAGCGCCATTGCCGGGCTGGCCGTAGGCTTGGCCCCCGCCCTGGTACGCGCCAATGAAGCCTTGCGGGTTTGGCGCTACAAGGGCCAGGCCGCGAGTTTTCTCGCCGACGCGGGGCAAGCGCAAACACCCTACCCGCTGCACTGGGTAGACGTGCCCGGGGGCGCCATGGTGCTGGAGGCCTTTGCCAGCAACAGCCTCGACTACGCCTTCATGAGCCCGGTGCTACCCCTGTTCGCCAGCGTGGCCGGTAACCCGCTGGTGTTGATCGCCAGCTACCAAGGCGAGCAGAACCGCAGCAGTGTGATCGTCAAACGCAGCAGCGGCATCGCCTCCATCGCTGACCTCAAGGGCAAGCGCGTGAGCTTCGTCCGCGCCACCGACACCCACTACCTGATGCTCAACCTGCTGCGCGACAACGGCCTGACCCTTGCCGATATCCAGGCCAGGCCCATGCCTGCCCGGGATGCGCTGGTGGCATTTCAAAACGGCCACCTGGACGCCATCGTCGCCGGCGGTATCGGTGCCCTGCAAGCGCAGACGGCCATGGATGGCATGGCGCTGGCCGACGCCAGCCCCTATCACTGCGGCAACTACCTGATTGCAACCACCGCCCAGGCGTTGCAGCAGCCGGGCAAACAGGCCGCCATTCGCGACTTTTTGCAGCGCGAAAAAGCCACTTGGGACTGGGTCGAGCACAACCCCCATGAATGGGCTGCACGTAACCATGCCCTTACCGGGATTTCCAGCGACCTCTATTTGCAACAGTTCGCGCAACGTCAGCAGCCCTGTCGGCTATTGCCCGTCAGCGAGGCAGACATCGTTGCCCAGCAACACATCGCCGACCTGTTCCACGACAGTGGGTTGATTCGCCAGGCACTGGATGTGCGGGGCTTCTGGGACGACCGCTTCACCCCCTTGCTCAGCGGCTAGAGACCCGCGCGGCACCCCGCACCGGCGCGCGCCGGACGATTCACAGGCACCTAGCCACGGGAGCAACGGACCTCCTGCGGGCCAGGCTGCGCCTGCACTGCGTGAAACACCTTATGAGAGCCCGTTCGATCGCACATCCAGGGCCTGATCTGCCAATCGAACCCAAGGAACAGTCATGAAGTCTGTGTTTACCTCTTTAACGCTGGCACCCGCCGTATTCGCTGGCTACCTGCTCACCCCCCTGGCCATGGCAGCGGAGGATGATGCCGCCCTCGACACAGTGATCGTCACCGGCTCGCGGGGCAGCGAAGTGCGTACCGTCACCAGCAGCCCGGCACCGATCGACGTCATCGACAGCAAGCAACTGGAGCAAACCGGCGAGTCCAGCCTGCGCGGTGCCCTGCAGAAAACGCTGCCATCGTTTTCCCAGCGCCCTTCCGGTTCGTCCAATGACAGCATCGCCCGCCCCTATAGCTTGCGCGGGCTTAATGGCTCCAACGTACTGGTGCTGGTCAACGGCAAGCGCCGCCACAACAGCGCAGTGATCAACCTCGACTCCACCGCCGCCTACGGGACCAACCCGGTGGACCTGGACATGATCCCCATCAGTGCCATCGACCACGTCGAAGTACTGCGCGACGGCGCCTCGGCGCAGTACGGCTCCGACGCCATCGCCGGGGTGATCAACATCATCCTCAAGCAGCGCGACAACGGCGGATCGGCCAGCACCCAGTACGGCCAATACTATGAGGACGGCGACGGCGGTAACCTGCGCCAAACCCTCAACCAGGGCCTGGCCCTGGGCGACAACGGCGGCTTCTTAAACTATGCGTTGGACGCCAAGTCGGTCCAGACCGCCACCCGCTCACGCGCCGCCACCGGCAACCTGTATTTCGCCGGCGACCCCCGCAACGACACCGCCGACCGCGAAGTGCAAAAAAACGGCCTGCCCAAGATCAAGGCCATCAACCTGTCGTATAACGCCGAACTGCCGGTGAGCGACGCGCTGACCCTGTATTCCTTCTCGACCTTCAGCAAGCGTGATGCCCGCGGCGGGCAAAACTACCGCCGGCCCAATTCCACCAACATCATCCCCGAGATCTACCCGGACGGCACCGCCCCCTTCTACACCCTGGAAGAAACCGACTACCAGGCAGCCGCCGGTGGCAAGGGTGAGTTCGCCGAATGGCACTGGGACCTGAGCTCCACCTTCGGCCGCGACAAAGGCCAAGCCGGTGCCGACGAGACCCTCAACGCCTCGCTCGGCCCGACCAGCCCGACCCGCTTCGACACCTATACCAATACCTTCGACCAGTGGACCAACAACCTCGACCTGACCCGCGCCTTCGAGGTTGGCTTGGCCAAGCCCTTGCAGGTTTCCTGGGGCCTGGAACACCGCCACGAACGTTACAAGACCGAGTCCGACGACCCGCTCTCGTACATCAACGGCGGCTACTTCTACCCCAGCGGCCCCTTGGCAGGCCAACCGGCAGCGGTGGGCGCCCAAGGCGCCATTACCCTGACCCCGGAAGATGAAGGCCAACTCAGCCGCAACAGCTACGCCAGCTACCTCGACCTGGGCCTGACCCCGACGGAAAAACTCTGGCTCGGCGTGGCCGCGCGCTTCGAAAAATACGATGACAGCAGCGGCAATACCCGCAGCGGCAAGTTTTCCGCACGGTACGACTTCACCCCAACCTTTGCCCTGCGCGGCACCCTCAGCAACGGCTTTCGCGCCCCGTCGCTGTCGCAGTCGGTCTACGCCCAGACCGCCAACCAGTACACCACCGTCGACGGTGTGGCGCAGTTCGTCGAAGCCAAGACCGTGCGGGTTGATTCGCCGTTGGCCAAAGCCCTGGGCGCCGAAGACCTCAGCCCGGAAAAGTCACGCAACATCAGCCTCGGCCTGACCTGGCAACCCTTGCCGCAGGCCAGCGTGACCCTGGATGCCTACCAGATCGAAATCCGCGACCGCATTGCATTGACGGGCTTTCTTTATGGCAACGGCGTCGATCAGCAACTGGTCGCCAACGGCTACAAGCCAGGCTACCGCGTCAAGTACTTCACCAACGCAGCTGACACCACCACCCGTGGCGTCGACCTGGTGGCCGACTACCGCGTCGACTATGGGCGCTTTGGCCGGGTCAAGTACGGCCTGGGGGTCAACTACAACAAGACCATCATCGACGACATCAAGCAGACACCGGCATCGCTGCGCGCCGCAGGCAACAACCTCGAACTGTTCGACCGCGTCGCCCAGGGTTACCTGACCGTGGCCAACCCCAAGACCAAGCTGATGCTCAGCGCCAACTGGCAGATCGAGCGCTTCACCATCAACGCCGGCCTGACCCGCTACGACAAAGTCATCGCCCGCGACGCCAACCCCGATTATGACGTGACCTACGGCGCCAAGTGGCTGACTGACCTGGAAGTCGCCTACGCCCTGACCGACCACTTCGATGTCGCCGTGGGTGCCAACAACCTGTTCGACGTGCGTGCCGACAACAACGGCTACCCCGCCGGCGATACCAATGGCTTCCCCAAGTTCGGTGCCATTTCGCCGTTCGACCCTTACGGCGGCTTCTGGTACACGCGCATCGCCTACAACTTCTGACCCTACCTACACAGCGCCCGCCGTGTGTGGCGGGCGCCAGGAGAAACACCATGAGCCACGGCCCGTTCATACTCGGCGCGTTCATCCCCGGCACCCTCAGCGGCAGCGCCTGGCGCCTACCGGAGGCACCGCTCGATACCTTCAAGAGCCTGGAGCATTACCAATACATTGCCCGCAAGCTGGAAGCCGGGCGGTTTCACGCGCTTTTTTTCAACGACACCCTCGACGTCAAACTCGACCTGGCCCTGCAGCGTGGCCCCAACAGCGTGCGTTGGGACCCTTTGATCCTTGCCCCGGCGCTGGCCGCCAGCACCCGCCATATCGGCCTGATCGCCACGGCCAGCAGTACTTATAACGAGCCCTACAACATCGCCCGCAAATACGCTGCACTGGACCACCTGAGCGGAGGCCGAGCCGGCTGGAACCTGGTGACGTCGCTGGGCGGCGGCGAAAACTTCAACCGCCAGGAGCACGTCGAACACGATGACCGCTACGCCCGTGCCGAAGAGTTCTACGACGTGGTCAGCGGCCTGTGGGACAGCTGGGCCGACGATGCGTTTGTCCAGGACAAGGCCACTGGTACCTGGCTGGACATCGACAAACTGCATGTGCTCGAACATCAAGGCGAACACTTCCAAGTGCGCGGGCCGCTCAACGTGGCGCGATCGCCGCAAGGTCATCCGGTTGTCGCCCAGGCCGGCGCTTCTGTGGCTGGCAAGCGGCTGGCAGCGCGGGTTGGCGAATTGATCTTCACCGCCCAGCACACCATCGCCCAAGGCCAGGCGTTCTACCAGGAGACCAAGCAGGCCGCCGCCGGTTTTGGGCGCCGTGCCGATGCACTGAAAGTGTTGCCGGGCGTCTCGCCGGTAGTGGGCAAGACACAGGCTGAAGCCCAGGGCAAGTACGACCGCCAGCAAGAACTGCTGGAGCCCAAAGCCTTTCTCAGTTCCATCTCGCGTTTCGCCAGCCTCGGCTACGACCTCTCGGAGTTGCCCTTCGACGAAGCAGTGCCCCTGCCCCCAGAGACTTTCACCACCAACACCCACCAGAGCCGGCAAAAGCTGGTGTTCGACCTGATCCGCCGCGAGCGGCCGACCGTGCGTCAACTGTTCAACCAACTCACCTCCGGCGGCCATCGCATCCTGATCGGCACCCCGCAGAGCATCGCCGACGACCTGCAGGCCTGGTACGAAGCCGGCGCCGCCGATGGCTTCAACATCATGTTCAGCGGCCTGCACTCAGCCATCGATGACTTCGTAGATGGCGTGATCCCAGAGCTGCAACGCCGCGGCCTGTTCCAGCGCGAATACGCCGGCACCACCCTGCGGCAAAACCTAGGCCTGCCTTACCGCGCCAACCGCTTCTTTTAAGGAGAGCCCATGTTCCGACCCCTGGCGACACTGAGCCTGGCCATCGCCCTGAGCCTGGCCGGCTGCGATGGTAAAAGCGTGCAGCAGGCCAACACGGGCGCCCCGGCGCAGCCGCAGCATGGCGGCGTGCTGCGGGTGGCGTTCGACGGCGACCCCAACTGCATCGACCCGCAACAGGCGGGCAACAACACCGCCCTCAACGTTGGCCGGCAACTGGTGGACTCGCTGACCGACCAAGACCCGCAGACCGCCGAGATAGTGCCCTGGCTGGCCGAGCGCTGGGAAGTCAGCGACGACTCGCGCCAGTTCACCTTTCACCTGCGTGAAGGGGTGACCTTCAGCGACGGCAGCGTGCTGGACGCCGCAGCGGTCAAGGCCAATTTCGAGGCCATCGTCGCCCTCGGTGCCCAGGCACAACTGGCCAGCACTTACTTGGCTGGCCTTGAAACCGTCGAAGTCATTGGGCCGCTGAGCGTGCGCATCCGCTTCAAACAGGCCAACGCGCAGTTCCTTCAGGCGACCTCGACCATGAGCCTGGGGCTGCTGGCACCCAGTACCCTGGCACGTAGCGCCGAACAACGCTGTCAGGGCGCCTTGGTGGGCTCCGGGCCATTCAACGTAAAAAGCTTCGAGCACAACCGCCTGGTGCGCATCGAGGCCCGCGCCGATTACGCCTGGCCGTCTTCGCTGGCCGAACACAAGGGCCGTGCCTGGCTGGAGGCTATCGAGTTTCACATCCTGCCCGAGTCCGGTGTGCGCCTGGGCAGCCTGCTGTCCGGGCAAATCGACGTGAACACCAGCGTGCCGGTACAGGACGAAGCGGTGCTGCAGGCCCAGGGTATTGCGTCCATCGCGCGGTCCAACCCAGGCATCGTCTTCAACCTGACGCCCAACGAGTCCCGCCCGCCGCTGGACGATGCCAAGGTGCGTCAGGCACTGAACAAGGCGATCGACCGCAGCCAGTTCAAGGGCGTGATCTCCCGCTACCAGAAACCAGCAAGT
This sequence comes from Pseudomonas sp. SWRI50, assembly GCF_014269095.1. NCBI lineage: Bacteria > Pseudomonadati > Pseudomonadota > Gammaproteobacteria > Pseudomonadales > Pseudomonadaceae > Pseudomonas > Pseudomonas sp. SWRI50. The sequence continues at coordinate 85,505 of NZ_JABWRW010000017.1, forward strand.
TCCGTGCTCGCCAGTAGCACGCCCTACTACCAGGACCTAAGCGCGGTGCTCGCCTACGACCCACAAGGTGCCGGCCAATTGCTGGACAGCGCCGGCTGGCACAAGGGCGCCGACGGTTGGCGGCAGCGTGAAGGCAAGCGCTTGAGCTTTGCCCTCGACTACTGGCAGGCCAGCACACCGGTGCTGGAATTGGTACAGCAGCAACTGCGCCAGGCCGGCATCGAGCTGCGCCTGAACAAGTCCACCATCGGCCAAGTCAGCCTGCTGCAGGCATCGCTGAACTACGAACTGTGGTTCTTCAACCTGACCCGCGCCGACCCGGACGTGCTGCGCACGGTGTTCCTCGCCAGCGGGCGCAACGTCAACGTGCGAGGCCCGCTGGCACTGGACCAGACCCTGATCGATTCGGCCGCCAGCCTCGATGTGCAAAGGCGCGGAGCGTTGATCCACCAGGCCAGCCGCGAGCTGCTCGAGCAGGGCCACGTGATCCCGCTGGTCGAGGCCGCTACGGTCACGGCGTTCCGCGATGCGGTGCGCGGCCTGCATTACGAGGCCTCGACCCGCTTGCAGTTCTACGACACCTGGCTGGCACAGCCGGGGAGTCACTGACCGATGAACGCCCTGAACCATCACCCCGCGCACCTGTGGCGCCTGGCCCAGTCACTGCTGGTGCTGTGGGCAGCGTTTAGCCTGTCGTTTGCCATCCTTTATGGGCTGCCCGGTGACCCGGTAGCGATCCTGCTGGCGCAAAGCGGCGAACCGGGCTCGGCAGACCCGGTCAAGGTCGCTGAGCTGCGCGCTCGCTATCACCTCGACGGCAGCCTCTGGCAGCAGTACACCGGTGCCCTGTGGCGGTTGCTGCAGCTAGACCTGGGTACTTCGCTGCAGACCGGCAAGCCGGTCAACGCAGCCCTTGCAGCGGCATTGCCGGCCACGCTGGCGTTGGCCTTGACGGCGCTTGGCCTGGCGCTGCCACTGGGCATCTGCCTAGCGCTCGCGGCCCATCGCGTGCGCCAGCGACCGTTGCAGAGCGTGCTGCACAATGCCCCCGCTGTGGTGGTGTCGCTGCCGACCTTCTGGGTCGGGCTGGTGCTGCTGCAACTGTTTTCCTTTCAACTGCACTGGTTGCCGGCCATGGGTGGGCAAGGCCTGGCCAGCCTGGTTCTGCCGGCCGTGACCTTGGCCCTGCCGTGCGCGGCGATGATCGCCCAGGTGCTTGGCCGCTCGATCGTCACGGTCAGCCAACAGCCCTTTGTTCAGGCCCTGCGCAGCAAGGGTGTCGGGCCATGGCGGCTGCTTGGCGGGCATATTCTGCACAACGCAGCGATCCCCTTGCTGAGCCTGGCCGGCACCCTGCTGGGCAATCTGCTGGCCGGCGCGGTGGTGACTGAAACCGTGTTCTCCCGTGATGGCATCGGGCGCTTGGCCCAAGGTGCTGTTGCCAGCCAGGACATCGCTGTGGTCCAGGGCGTAGTACTGCTGGCCGCCGCCTTGTACGTGCTGACCAACGTGCTGACCGACCTGGCCTACCCGTTGCTCGACCCCCGTATCCGCCAAGGAAGCCGCCTATGATCCTGCAACCTGCCTACCGCTTGGCACGCCCGGTGCGCTGGCCCAGCCTGCCACTGACGCTGAGCGTGGCCTTGTTCATCGTGGTGCTGGGCTGGGCCTTCTGGCCGAACCTGTTCAGCAGCGCCGACCCGCTGCTGGCTGACCCACGCCAGGCCCTGCAAGCCCCCTCCGCCGACCACTGGTTCGGCACGGACCACCTGGGCCGCGACCTGTATGCGCGTTGTGTGCATGGCGCGGCACTGTCGCTGCAGGCCACCAGCATCGCGGTACTGATCGCCCTGGTCGCCGGCAGCCTGCTGGGGGGCATTGCCGGCTGGTTCGGTGGCGTCGCCGACCGGCTGCTGGTGATGGGGGTGGAAGTCCTGATGGCGATTCCTGCCTTGTTGTTGGCGATGGCCATCGTCACCGCCCTGGGTTTCGGCACGCTGGAAATCGCCCTCGCCGTGGGGCTTTCCTCGGTGGCGATGTTCGCCCGCCTCGCCCGTGGCGAAGTCTTGCGCTGGCGCCGCCGCAGCTTTGTCGAAGCGGCGCAGGTGGCCGGGGTTGGCAGTTGGACCAACCTTTGCCGCCACGTGCTGCCACATGCCGCGGGGCCGTTGCTGGCCCTGGCCGCACTGGAATTCGCCAGCGCTGTGCTGGCCGTCTCGGCGCTTAGCTTTCTGGGCTTCGGCGCGCCGCCGCCCCAGCCGGAATGGGGCTTGCTGATCGCCGAGGGGCGCAACTACATGGTCGTCGCCTGGTGGTACACCACCTTGCCGGGCCTGGTGGTGGCTGCGGTGGTCCTGGCTACTCAACACCTGGCGCGTAGCCTGCAACAACTTCAAGGAGCAGCGTGATGAGTTCGCCACTGGTTCGTATCCGCCAGTTCCGCGTCGACTACCCCGGCAGCCAACAACCCGCCGTACAGGCGTTGGACCTGGAGATTGGCGCGGGCGAAATCGTCTGCCTGGTCGGCGAGTCCGGCTCAGGCAAGTCCACCACCGCTGCCGCCCTGGCGGGTCTGCTGCCGGCTACAGCACGGCAAAACGGCCAACTGTGGCTGCAGGGCCAGGCACTCGACACCTTCAATGAGCGCGACTGGCAAACCCGTCGTGGCCGGCTGGTCGGCTTCGTGCCACAAGACCCAGGTACGTCGCTGGACCCGGAAGGCGCAGATCGAGATGTTTCTCAACCGCCACCCGGTCGGCTCGCCGGCTGAAGGCCGCCCCCCAGGAAAAGGCTGGTCCCATCAGCGTTGGAACGAGTTCTACCCTCAGGCTGCGTTCAAGACCGCCCAAGCTGGCGCACGCATCAACCTAGGGTTGCGTGACCGCAAGCAAATGCACAACTATGCGGTCGGCGAGTTCGCGCCGGGCGGGCTGTACTACCAGACCTCGGACATCCCCACCACGTTGGGCACCACCAAGGGCATCGACACCCGCTTCCACCCAAGTTTCCCTCTACAAAACCACAAATCGCTGTGGACCTTCGACGGCACCTTCCCGCCCAAGCTGCTGATGGTCCGCTATGGTCAGCCGATCTTGATGCGCCATTACAACGCCTTGCCGATCGACCCGTCGGCCAACGGCGGCTTTGGCCTGCACACCATCTCCACCCACGAGCACAACGGCCACTCCCCGGCCGAAAGCGATGGCTTTGCCAACGCCTACTTCTTTCCCGGCCAGTACTACGACTACCGGTGGCCGGTGCAGTTGGCCGGTTACGACACCATCAACACCCGCGCCCAGGACCCGCGCGCGGCGTTCCCCTGCTCACCGGGCGAAACGCTGTACGTCAACGACGCCTCGCCGGGCCTTAAAACCTGCGAAAACGGCAGCATCAAGATTCGTGGCGACTGGCGCGAAACCATGAGTACCCATTGGTTCCACGACCACATGATGGATTTCACGGCGCAGAACGTCTACAAAGGCAACGCCGTGATGATGAACTACTACAGCGCCCTGGACCGCGGCAACGAGGCCCTGCAGGATGGCGTCAACCTGCGCTTCCCCAGTGGTTCGGCCATGCCGTGGGGCAACCGCGACTACGACGTCAACCTGGTGATTGCCGACAAAGCCTGGGATGCCAACGGCCAATTGTGGTTCAACCCGTTCAACACCGACGGCTTCCTCGGCGACCAGATCCTGGTCAACTGGCAGTACCAACCCAAGCTGAAAGTACGGGCGCGTAGCTACCGTTTCCGCATCCTCAATGGGTCGGTGTCGCGCTACTTCAAATTTGCCGTGGTGCGTGAAATCGCTGGCAGCAGTGGCGAATTCAAGGGGCCGACTGGCTCCAATGTGTCGTATGCCCGCGTGCCGTTCCACATGATCGCCAACGACGGCAACATCATGGAACATGCCGTGCCATTCGACGGCACCCTGGACCTCAACGGTGACGGTGACCTCAAGGACAACAACGGCATTCTGCCGCTGCAAGCCATCGCCGAGCGTTACGACATCATCATCAACTTCGCCAAGAACGGCATCAAGGCAGGCGACAAGCTGTACTTCGTCAACCTGATGGAACACCAGTCAGGCAAGGGCCCGAACCAGGCTATTTCGCTGGCGGACGTGCTGTCGGAGAAATACAAGGCGGTCATCAAGCAGACCAGCAAGGGCCCGCAGTGGGACCAAGGCGACCCGGTGGTGGGCAAGTTCCTGCAACTGTTGGTGCAACCCTACAGCGGCCAGGACCTGAGCATGGACCCAGTCGCTTATGAACCGGCCAAGCCGGGCAAGGCCGCAGGCCTGAAGATGATCCCGCTGACCCTCGACCGCAACGCTGTGGCCGACCAGGCCAAGCTCAAGGATGCCCGCCACCGCGAGTTCATCTTCGGCCGTTCAGACGGCACCGACACCGACCCTTGGACCATCAAGACCGATGGCGGCTTCGGCTACAGCATGGACCCACGTCGCATCAACGCAGCGCCGCAACTGGCCAGCGAAGCCACCCAAGGCGGCTTTAGCGGCGACGGCACCCTGGAAGTGTGGAAGATCAAGAACGGCGGCAACGGCTGGAGCCACCCGGTGCATGTGCACTTCGAGGAAGGCATCGTGCTCAGCCGCGACGGCAAGGCACCGCCAGAGTGGGAAAAGTGGGCGCGTAAGGACGTCTACCGCATCGGGCCGGATGCCGATTCGTCGGAAGAAGTGGAAATGGCCATCCGCTTCCGCGAGTTTGCCGGCACCTACATGGAGCACTGCCACAACACCCAGCACGAAGACTCGTCGATGCTGCTGCGCTGGGACCTGGAACACCCTGGCCAGTTCCAGGTGATGCCTACCCCGTTGCCGGGTTGGGACGGTGTGGAATATGTCGCTTCTGTAGGCCTACCGACTTTCCGTACGTCTGGCCACAATGATAACGACGATACCAACAAGCCACCGGTTGCGGTCAACGACAGTGCTGCCACCATGGCCGGCAAGGCGATCACGCTCAATGTGCTGGCCAATGACACCGACCCCGAGCGCAACCTGCCCTTGACCGTCATTGGCCTCAGCCAGCCGGATTCGGGCATGGGTACCACCAGCACCGACGGCACCACGGTGACCTACACCCCACCGGCCACCGTCGCCAAACCGTTTACCGCCAGCTTCAACTACTCGGCGCGCGACGCCAAGGGTGCCGAGTCGGTCGCCCCGGCGGCGGTCAGCATCGCGGTGAGCCCGGCAGTACCGGTCGACAACATCCAGGTCAGCAGTGCCTCGGTGCAAGTACGCAGCGGCAACCGCTACACCTGGGAGTTGGCGGGCACCACCTCGGTGGCTACCGGCAATGCCATCAACGTGACGGTGGCCACCACCAGCGGGCCGTTGAACCTGGGTGCTGCCACGCTGACCGCGGCCACCACAGGTGCCCGTTGGAGGTTGTCGGCCACCACTACCGGCAACGGGCCAGCAACACCGGCGACAGCGACCGTGACGTCGACGCTGGGGCAAAGCGTGACAGCGCCAATCAGCATCAAGTAGGCAAATCAGCTGTAGGAGCAGCCTTGTGCTGCGAAGAGGCCAGTGACAACACAATGCAATTTCGGTGCTTTCACTGGCCTTTTCGCAGCGCAAGGCTGCTCCTACAACGGTTTGTGTAGGATCTTTTACGGAGGACGACTTCATGACTGGCTCATGGCGTGTTCTGCTCGTGCTGTCGCTGTTCGCTGCCAGCATCCCGTTCTGGCCCGTGCAACCCCGGCAAGCCCCACCCCAAGAAACCGCCACCCCCTGGGGCGCCGACTACTTCCCCAATACCCCCCTGCTGACCCAGGACGGTGAAAAAGTGCACTTCTTCGATGACCTGATCAAAGACAAGGTCGTCGCCATCAACTTCATCTTCAGCGGCTGCTCCGACTCCTGCCCGGTGGAAACCGCGCGCCTGCGCCAGGTGCAGAAAATCCTCGGCGACCGGGTCGGCAAGGACATATTCCTCTACTCCATCAGCATCGACCCCTACAACGACACGCCGGCCACCCTCAAACGTTACGCCGAAAAATTCGCCATTGGGCCTGGCTGGACCTTGCTTACCGGCGAGCCTGCCGATATCGAGCAATTGCGCAGAAGCTTGGGCCTGTACATAGAAGGCCTGGAAAACGGCCGCTCCAAAGACCACAACCTGAGCCTGATCATCGGCAACCAGGCCACCGGCCGCTGGATGAAAGCCTCGCCCTTCGAGAGCCCCTACATCCTCGCCGACCGCCTGGGCAACAGCTTGCACAACTGGAAGCAAGCCAGTGCCATGGCCAACGACTACGCCCATGCGCCGGAAGTCCGCTCGCCCAGCAGCGGCGAGCAGATCTTCCGCACCCGCTGCTCTTCCTGCCATACCCTGGGCGACGCCGAGCCAGGCGTGCAACGGGGCATCGGCCCCGACCTGTTAGGCGTGACCCGGCAACGCGATGCCCGCTGGCTGAGCCGCTGGCTGAAAGAGCCAGATCAGATGCTTGCGCAAAAAGACCCACTGGCGATGCTGCTGTACGAGCAATACAACCGCCTGGCGATGCCCAACATGCGCCTGGGCGATGCCGAGGTCGCTGCGCTGATGACCTACATCGAAGAAGAAACCACACGCTTGCAGACGCCTTTGGCGGATACAGCGAAACCTTGATGGCAAATAATCTTACCGTCATCAACCTACTTATACCGCTGCACGGCCCGCAACTAATTAGATTTCCGTAGTCTTTTCGCTTTGGCCAATACTGATTGCCAGATGCCCTTGCGGACAGGCACTTCAACAATAAAGCCCAACTTGTGCCATTCTATATTTCCAGATGAACCCTGCATTTTACCTTCGATCACTAACTTGCGAGCCAACTTAGTTTGCTCAACACTTAATTTTCCCACGGAGGTAGTCATAGAATCGTTCCACCTCAGCAACGCTGGGACCTGGGCTATTGCAATGCCCTCTTTAGTCATTGTAAAACCGTAACGCCTGACGAGCGGCCCAAGTGGTTGATACAAAGCTGAGGAAGTTCCGGGAACGGGTGATTGCCTACCCATCTGTGCGGGGGGGATTGTTACGGGATCGGGTGATTGCCTACCCGTCTGTGCGAGGGGGCTTGCTACGGGACTGTTTGAAACAGCCGGCGCGGGCACTGGGGAGGTAGGTATGGCAGCAGGAGATGGCAGAGGATATAAACCCTCATCCCAACTAGCATCCCAACTAGGCGTCGAGAGCGGTGCGCCAATGGGGGAACTGGGAGGGTGGATTCTTTCTGGCGTATTCATTCCTCTGGGTTTCCCCGCGTGCCCCGAGGGATCCGTATAATTTACCGGATCGTTACTGCAGTAGATGTAGGCATTGAAACCGCCTGCACCGAAAGGGCTAAAAGAATCTGGCGTATAGAAGCGCATGAGGGATGGACTGTAAATGCGTGTGCCATTGCCTAATAGGTAAAGATGCTCCTGCAGGCGTTGTAGCTCCCCATTAAAGCCGAGTCTCGTACTGAGGGCATTGTTGTCATGCCCATAGGCTGTGTAGCGACAAGGTTCAAGTGGGTGAGCCGTATGATCGGACCGATCAAGTACCGAGTGGTTGCCATCACAAGCCAGTAATAACGTACGGCTTAAGGTCTCGTCATGCCGAAACTCAGCCAACGGCAGAGGTCCACTACGAACGAAAACAAACTTCCCCCTGGTGCTCATCACAACACTTGGGTGGCTGCCTTGATAAAAGTATTGTGTTTCGAGAACCATGCTGCCCACCGTCGACTGAACTGTATGCTTGAGCTTACCGCTGCCCTCCCTGAGAGGTAACTGGTAAATTTACCAGTCTTCAATCCTGGGAGCCGGATCAATTTGTCCATTTCCCTACAGCCGGCGATATACTGAATACCCAATATCATGGGGACGTTGGATGAGGATGAACGCAGCACCATGACCGACATCGAGCGCTACGTCCGCGCCGCCACCCGTGACAACACGCGGCGCAGCTACCAGGCTGCCATCGACCATTTCGAGACCCAGTGGGGTGGCTTTCTGCCCGCCACCGCCGAGGGCGTGGCCCGTTACCTGGCCGACCACGCCGAGCAGCACGCGGTGAGCACTTTGCGTCAACGCCTCGCGGCCCTCAGCCAATGGCACATCAGCCAGGGCTTCCCCGACCCGACCAAGGCGCCGCTGGTGCGCCAGGTACTGCGCGGTATTCGCACCCTGCACCCGACACCGCCAAAACAGGCTGCACCGCTGTTGCTGCAACACCTGCAAACCGCCGTGCAATGCTTCGAGGACGAAGCCCGCCAGGCACGCGAATGCCATGACTTGACTACCCTGCGCCGAGCGCGTCGCGACACGGCGCTGCTGTTGCTGGGGTTTTGGCGAGGGTTTCGGGGGGATGAGCTGGCGCGCCTGCGCGTCGAGCATATCCAGGCTGAAGCCGGTGTCGGTATCACCTTGTTCCTGCCTCGCAGCAAGGGTGACCGCGAAGCACTTGGCGTGCAGCACCGCACGCCAGCACTCAAGGCATTGTGCCCGGTCAGCGCGTACCTGCAGTGGATCGAAGTGGCTGGCATCGCCCATGGCCCAGTGTTTCGCAAGCTCGACCGCTGGGGCAACCTCAGCGACACGCCGCTCAACAGCAACAGCCTGGTTGGGCTGCTCCGGCGCATGCTCGAGCGTGCCGGGGTACCGGCGGCGTTGTACACCGGCCACTCGCTGCGCCGTGGTTTCGCCACGTGGGCCACGGCCAATGGTTGGGAACTGAAGTCGTTGATGAGCTACGTGGGTTGGAAGGACGCCAAGTCAGCACTGCGCTACATTGACTCGGCGCAACGCTTTGGCGAGTTGGCCGTGTTACCGGCCAGCCAGGTGCACAACATCATTCCTTGAAGGCGTGGCGCGCAATGCCGCCGATTTCCGGGCGAATTGCATAGAGGTCGCCGGCATCCGGGTAGTGCCGCAGCTCCACAGCGTTCATGCCGAACCGCGCGGTGGTGATATACAAGGTGGTCATCCCTTCACCGCCAAAGCAGCAACTGGTCGGGCGCGTCACCGGCATCACCACCTGGTCGGTCAGGTGGCCGTGACGGTCGTAACGCAGCAGGCAACTGCCATTGAACTGGCACACCCACAGCCCGCCTTCGCGGTCTAGCGCAATGCCATCTGGGCGCCCCAGCTCGGCAGGCGTTTCGGCAAACAGCGTAACCTCGGTCAAGCGGCCTTCGGGCAGGTACACGGCGCGGTAGATGGCGCGGGCGACCGAGTCGACGAAGTAAACGCTGTGCCCGTCTTCCGACCAGGCCAGCCCGTTAGGCAGCGCCATGCCATCGTGGATCACCTGGTCGCTCAGTTCCGCGTCGAAACGGAACAAGGCGCCGGTCTTGCCACTTGGGGCTTCGTCCATCAGGCCGCTGACGAAACGGCCCTGGGGGTCGCAGGCACCATCGTTGAAACGGTAGGTGGAACGCGGGTGAACCGGCACGGAGTATTGCCGCACCTTGCGCGCGTTCACGTCCAGAATGGCGACACTGGAATCCTCGGTGAAGATTAGGTTGCCCTGGTCGGTCAGGGCCAGGGCGCCAATGCGTGCGGCCGACTCATACAGGCTTTCGACCTCGCCGTCCGGGTTCAACCGATTGATGCGCCCATCGGTGATATCGACGAAGTACAGCGCGCCGCTGCGCGCGTCCCAAACCGGGCTCTCGCCCAGGTCGGCGCGGGTGTTGGCGACCTTGACCGGTACGTAGTGGCATTCCTTGATGCGGCTCCAGCGTTCGGCCACTTCCTTGAAGTTGCCCGCCTGTACCCGCGCCAGGTCGCGTGGGTAGCTGACGCCGCTGTTCTCGGTGAAACGGGTGGCGGTGAACTGCCCGTTGCTGGCACGCAGGATGTAGCCCGTATCGCGGCACAGCGAGCTGGCCAGGTACAACAACCCTGGGGTGACCCATTCGGGCTTGAGCTCTTCCGGTGCCTGGGTCACGCCCCACATGCGAGTCTTGGCCACGGGCGAGATGGCATTGACCAGGATGCCGTGCTCCATCCCTTCCATGCTCAAGGCGTTCATGATGCCGACCTGGGCCATCTTGCCGGCTGAATAGGCCACCAGCCCCGGCTGCGAATAGCGCTGGTACATGGCGCGGTCCGAGGTGGTCAGCACCACGCGCGGGGCGGCGGAATGCTTGAGGTACTTCCAGGCATGCTTGGCCAGCCACACCGGGGCGTGCACGCTGATGCCCAGCGCGCGCTGAAGAAAGGCTTCTTCCTGCGCTTCGATGCCCTGGTAATCGACCCAGCCTGCATTGTGAATGAGGATATCCAGTGCGCCAAACTGCGCGATGGCCAGCTCGATCAATTGTTGGCAGGCGCCTTCGTCTTCCAGTTGCCCGGCATGGGCGATCGCGTTGTAGCCCTTGGCCTGCAGGGCCGCGAGTGCCTGGGCCAGCGCCGACGGGTCCTCGCCCTGGCCTGCCCGGTCAGTCCCCAGGTCGCTGATGACCACGCGGGCGCCTCGCTCGGCCAGTGCCATGGCGTAAGCCAGGCCCAGCCCCGAGCAGCACCGGTGATGATCGCGACTTTGTTCTTGAATGGGTCTGTGATTGGCATTGCAGGGCACCTTCGATTCTCCTTTTTTAGGATAACAATAAAAAAATCAATGACTTAATATTAAAAGCATGCAACTTTGATATCTCAGGGATATCACCGAGGCTTTGTCACTCGGTGGCCACGCACTATGATGGCCGCCTTGCAGGGGGGGCGCCTGCCAGGCACCCCGGCAAGTCGATGAAGGAACATAGAATGATCGAGACACGTTTGCTCAGGCAGTTCATCGCCGTGGCCGAAGAACTGCACTTCCACAAGGCCGCCATCCGCCTGCACATGGCGCAGCCGCCCCTGAGCCAAGCGATCAACCGCCTTGAAGAAAAGCTCGGCTTCAGCCTGTTTCTGCGCAACAAGCGCGGGGTCAAGCTGACTGCCGCTGGCATGGCCTTTCTGGAAACCGCCTACCGCACGCTCAAAGAGCTGGAGCAAGGCATCGAGTACGCGCGCAATGTCTCGGAAGGGATCTGCGGCAAGCTGACCATCACGGCCATCTCCATTGCGTATTACGAGTCGCTGCTCACGACCTTGCGCAGGTTCCGCGAGGTCTACCCGAATGTGCGCCTGACCATCCGCGAGATGCCCTCAGCCTCGCAGGCCAAGGCCTTGATGGCCGGCGAAGCCGACATCGGTTTCATGCGCAAGCTGCCGATGCCGCCCGATACCATCGAGTCGCGGCTGTTGCTCAACGAGCAGATCATCATGGCCCTGCCCGCCAACCACGCCAGGGCCCATCAGCCGCTGGTCGACCTGCGCGACTTTGCCGAAGAGGACTTCGTCTTCACCCCGCAAGCCCTGGGCAGTGGCTACCACAGCCAGTTGATCGCCCTGTGCGAATCGGCCGGTTTCTACCCCAAGGTGGTGCAGGAGGCGGCGCAGATCCACACCCTGATCGGCCTGGTCGCCTGTGGCTTCGGCGTGGCCCTGGTGCCGGAATCGATCGCTTACTCGACGCTGCGTGAGCGCGTGCAATTCCGCCCGATCCGCCCGATCAAGGACCAGCCCACCCCAACCATGGGCCTGTACATGAACTGGAACATCCAGAACGCTTCGCCGGCCCTGGGCAGTTTCATCGCCATGCTCGACCAGGGCGCGCCGAAGCGCTTCAGCGACACCCTGCAGAACCCTCTGATCCTGTAGCCCTACACCGTCAACCGGTACTCACGTAGCCAGGTGTCCAGCGCCAGGGCCGTCTCCAGGTTGTTACGCCGCAGTTGCGAGTTGAAATAGCCCTCGGGCTGGCGCAACTCGGCGGCCAGCCGGCCGTGGTCGATGACCTGGAACACGGGCCTGTCTGGCGCCTTCAGCAACTGCCGAATGCGCTCGCGCAGAAAGCGCTCATAGGCCAGGTTCGCCGACGTTGGGTACGGGCTTTTGCGCCGTTGCAACACCGCAGGCGGAACCCGGTCGGCGCCGGCCTGCTTGAGCAGCCATTTTTCCTCGCCATCCTTGCCCTTGATCGACCACGGCACGTTGTACACGTACTCCACCAGTGAATGATCAGTGAACGGCACCCGCACCTCAAGGCTCGCGGCCATGCTCAGGCGGTCCTTGCGGTCGAGCAGAATCGGCAGCCAGCGCTGCAGGTGCATGTGGCAGATTTCGCGCATGCGCCGTTCCTGCGGGCTGTCCCCTGACAGATGCTCGACGCTGTCCAGGGCCTGGTGATAACAGCTGTCCTGATACTGGGCAAAATCGCAGGCCCGGTTGAACTCAGGGTTGATCAGCTCGGGCTGCAGCAGTTGCATGCGCGACAACCAAGGGAAGCGCGCTGCGGCCACGGCCTGCGGGTCGCGGAACCAGGCGTAGCCCCCAAACACTTCATCTGCCGCCTCACCGGAGATGGCCACCGTGGAATGCGCGCGGATCGCCTTGAACAACAGGTACAACGAGGTGTCTACGTCGCCGAAGGTGGCCGCGCTGTCGTTGGCGCGATACACCGCCAGGCGGGCCGGGTCCGACACCAACTCCCGGTTGTCGATGAGGATGGTCTGGTGCCGGCTGCCAATATACTGGGCCGCCGCCAGGGCATAAGGCTGGTCACGTTCGGGGCGAAACGCATCACTCTGAAACTGCTCGGCCTGGCCGACGAAATCCACCGAGAACGAATTCACCGCCCCGCCCTGCTCGGCCACTAACCGCTGTTGCGCCATGGCGGTCAGCAGGGTCGAGTCCAGGCCACCGGACAGCAGCGAGCAAACCGGCACATCAGCATGCAACTGCTCGCCCAAGGCATTGTCGAGCAGCTCGCGGGTGTGTTCGACCGTGGTCGTCAGGTCGTCCTGATGCTCACGGCGTTGCAACTGCCAGTAGCGGCTGATCTTCACCTGCCCCTGGGGCCGCCAGGACAACCGATGCCCCGGCGGCAATTCGCTGACCCCGCGAAAGGCCGTGCGGGTGGTGCCACGGGACAGGCTCAAGGCATCCACCAAGCCGACCGCGTCCAGGGTGCTGGCAACCTCGGGGTGAGCAAGAATCGCCTTGATCTCAGAGCCGAACAGCAGCCCCTGCTGGTGACGGGCATAGTACAGCGGCTTGACCCCCAAGCGGTCACGCACCAGCAGAAAGTGGCCATCGCGCCCATCGAACACGGCGAAGGCGAACATGCCATTGAGATGGTCGCAGCACAGCTCGCCCCACTCCAGGTAGGCGTGCAGCACCACCTCGGTGTCGCTGCGTGTTTTAAACACATGCCCGGCCTGGCGCAACCGCTCGCGCAGAGCATGGTGGTTATAGACCTCGCCGGTGTACACCAGTGCGACTTCCTCACCCGTGGCGAAGCGGTAGGTCATGGGCTGCACGCCACCGCTCAGGTCGATGATGGCCAGGCGCCGATGCCCCAGCAAGGCGTTGCGGTGCTGCCAGCTGCCGCTGGCATCCGGCCCGCGCAAGGCCAGGGTATCGGTCAGGGCGCCGAGCACCTGGCGCTGTTGCGCGAGGTCGCGGGTGTAGTCCACCCAGCCTGTAATTCCGCACATGGTTCGCCCCTTACACCTGAAGACGACGGGTAGGCAGCAGGCCGATCAACGCCTGCACACGTTTGGCGATGTCCAGCAACTGTTGCTCGCTGTCGCGTCGACCCATGATCTGTATCGCCAGGGGCGCCTTGCCGTCAGCGCTGAGGGCGATCGGCACGGTAATCGCCGGCAGGCCGCTGAAACTGGCCAGAGGGGTGAAACCGATTTTCTGGGCGTAGTCGTGATCGTCCGGAGACGGAATGGTCGAATCACCTGGTTGTGGGCTACGCCGGTCGAAGGGCCGGTTCGGGTCCATCGGGAAAATAACGACATCCACCTGGGCGGCCTCGAACCAGGCATCGATACCCGCCCGCACGGCGTCCATGCGGGCATGAATGCGCGAGTAGTCGCTGTCGCTTACCCCTTCACCCACCTTGAGCGCGCTAAGCGTTGACCAATGCAGTTCGCAGTCGAAGCGCCGCGCCCAGGCCGCAGATGCCAGCCAAGCGTCGCGCGCGCACAGCTGCCAAGCATCGCCACGGCAGGCCCACAGGTCGGGCATGGCCACTTCACGCGGGGCCATGCCCAGGTCGGCCAGTGCAATACGGTCCTGGCTCAACATGTCGAGCATTGGTGCGCTGGTCAGCGCAGGGTCGAGCGCGTGTTCAAGCACGCCGACACGGTACTGCTGCTTGAGCGGCTGCTGATCGCCCAGCAACGGCCCCAAGCCCAGCATCGGCAGCAGCAGGGCAAGGTCGTCGGCGCTGCGAGTCACCCAACCCAAGGCGTCCATGCGTGGCGACAGCGGGAATACACCGGCCAGGCTGGCGGCCTTGTGGGTCATGCGCAGGCCGACCATGCCACAGTGGGACGCCGGCCAACGCACCGAGCCCAGCACATCGGTACCCAACGAGATGTCGCACAGGCCTGCAGCCACGGAAACCGCAGAACCGGTGCTGGAACCCGATGGGTCGATGGTCGGGAAATGCGGGTTGCGGCAGCCTGCGCCGAACGCGATGTTCAGCTCGGTGGTCGCCACCTTGCTGGTCAGCGCGATACGCGGGTCGAGGTGGCTCAGCGCCTCGGCGCTGCGTTGCGGGTAGTGACGGTAGCTGCGCAGCCCCAGGCGGGTCGGCAGGCCGGCGACGTCCACGGTGTCCTTCACCCCCAGCCGGACCCACGGCGCTTCGGCTGGGCGGGTGCTGGTCAGGCAGCGATAGTGGCTGTCGGCGTGATCGCGCCACGCCTCATACTGTGCAGCCCAATCAGCCGCCAGCGCAGGGCTGCGTTCCAGCAGTTCGAGGCGCTTGCGCAGGCTTAGGCCGAGGTATTCGGGCTGTTCGCGGCCACTGGCCAGCGGCGCACCGCAGTGGTTCAGGTAATGGGCGATGGTGCCCTGGGTATCAGCGTGGCTCATGGGTGTAGTCCTTGACAGTGGATGAGGCGGCCCACGGTTGGGGCTTGCCAGTGGCAGACAGCGGCAGGTGCGCGACCCGGCGCACGGCGACCGGTCGCGGGTGGTGCGCAGGCCAGTGCTTGAGCGCTTCGCGCACGGCCTGTTCGGTTAACGTTGGCGAACTGAACAGCACTTCGAACGCTTCGGCGCGCAACCCATCGCGCACCGCCACGCAGGCCAGGGTCGGGCACTGCAGGCGTTGGCCGAACTCGCTGGCCAGGCGCGCCAGGTCGAGCCGAACCCCGTTGACCTTGATCAGGCTGCTGGCCCGGCCCAGCCATTGAAAGCGTCGCGCGTCCAATGGCAGTACCAGGTCATCGCAACGATGATGGTGTGCCGGGGTTGCAGCGCCCTGCTCCCGCGCGATGCGTGGGCTGCTGACGTCCAGCGGGCCGGCTGCGCCGATCGGGCTCAGCAACTCGACATCGCTCAGCAGCGTCCACGGTTGCTCTGCGGTACTCTGCGCATCCAGCGCGCGATAGGCCATGGCGCCGGTTTCGGTGGCACCCAGCAGCTCGATGAAGCGCACCTGCGGCCCTGCGAAACGGTGCACGGTGGCCAATGCGTCCGGTGGCAACAGCGATGCGCTGTGCACCACCAGTACTGAACGCCGTGCTGACAGGCGCGCCAGCAGTGCAGGTAAGAGCCGCCAGGTGCTGGCAATGGCGAGGATCACACAGGGCCCGTCGCCATCGAGTTGCGGTAACTGCTGCTGTTCCAGCGAGCAGGCCTGTAACCGCGCGCTCAGCCATTGCGCACCGACCTCGCCCAGGATCATCCCATAGCTGTGGCAGCTCGGCGCGAACGACAGGACCTCGGTCGCGTCAGCCGCCCAGCGGCCGAGAATCAGCGCGGCCTCGTCGACCATCTGCGCGTGGCTTCGTAGCCAGTGGCGTGGCGCGCCGGTGGAGCCCGACGTGGTGAACAGATGATCGCCGCTCACGGGGTGGCCTGCAGGGTCAATTGGTCTTCGCGTTTCTGGGCGACGAACTGCTCCATCTTTTCCAGTGTTTCAAACCAGTAGCGAACGTCGTCACTCAGGTAATCCACTTCGATGGCGAAACAGGCTTCAATGGCGGTGATGACTTCGACGGCCATCAGGCTGTCGAAGCGTTCGCCTAGAAAATCGCGGAAGCTGTCGCGCTTATCGATGGCGTTGACCTCGTCGCCGAGTAGTTGCGCCAGTGCCTGACGAATCTGCTGCTCAATAGAAAGGTTGCTCACGCGCCTGGTTTTCCTTGTTGATGGTGGGCATTGATCAATGCCGTTCCCGCGCTGTAGAACACGTGTTCTGGCAGGATCGGATCAAACTGCAAATAGATGAAAGCGTTCGGGTAGTGACTGACCAGGCAACGGTGCAGGCCTTCGGCCAAGGCCGCATGGGCCAGCCCGTCGCGCGCCACCGACAGGGTGATGCGCAGGTAGAACTGCAACGCCACGCCGCTGCCATCCACGGTCGGCAACGGCATGCCGGCGCTGAACACGCACCCCGGTTCCAGCGGATTGAAAAACACCATGCAGTGCGCGGTATAGGCGCCCTGCGCTTTCAGCAGGCGGGTGAACGCCAGGGCCAGGCGCTTGCGCTCGATGGGCTGCAGTGGTGCGCAGGTAACAGTAATGGTTGGCATGCCTGCTCCTCACGACAGCTGCAGGTTGGGCAGGTGCTGACGCCTGCCTTCGGCAAACGCCTGCAACAGGCGCCCCAGGCAATCGGACAGTGCGTCGTGGCCCTCCAGGTACAGCGGCGACCAGGCATGGCCTTGGCCGCTGCGCACCTTGTCGAGAAAGAACTGCAGGTGCGCGCGGTCGACCGGCAACCCCTGCGCGGCGCCAAACGCCACGGCCTGGTAGGTGCTGAGCAAATCAGGGATGCGCTGCCCCAGGTTGGCGAAGCCGCCCTGGCGCACCTTGTGCGCAACCAGCAGTTCGTTTGCCTGCTCGCGCACATCCCAGCCCACATGGTTCAGGCAGATCAAGGCTTGCAGGCTGGCACGCAAGGACGCCTGCCCTCGTGGGTAGGCGGCGTGCCCACCTTGCTGAGCGCAACTGGCCACAAAGGCCTCCAGCGCCACGAGGTCGACCCCAGCGTTATTGCCCAGTTGCTGGAGGATCGCCACCGCAGACGCCGTGGACACCAAGTCCGACCCGCGCCCCTCCCAGAACCCGAAGCCACCATCGGGGTTCTGCAATGAGGCCAGCCAGTGCCCCACCGCCTTGCGCGCCGCTGGCTGGCCGGCGAAGGCGCCCGCCGCCAGGCCCCAATTGGTGCAGCGGACTTCAGCGCCCCGCCCTGGCATGTACATGAGCCCAGGCTCGTTAGGCATCTGGCAGCCTTCGATCCAGTGCAAGGCTGCCGCCCGCTGCGCAGCGCTCAGCTGATCGCCAAGCACGGCAGCCGCCGTGGTCAGCACATCCGCCGCGCTGTCGATTTGCCGATAGGTGTAGCCACTCTGAGGCAGCGCCAAGGTCGCGATGAACCGTGCAATGTCATCTGCCAGGTGGGCCACCGGCTCTCCCAACGCCTTGAGCGAGCCCACCGCGCAAAAAGCGGCCCAGACGTCCTCGCCGTCATAGCCCTGCCAACGCACGAAAGCGCCACTGGGCCGACGCAGTGCGTCGATCCAGGCGATACACGCGTGGCGCGCCAACGGCTGCGCGTGCAATGCCGCAAGGCTAGCCGTGGCGCGGTAGGTCGCCCACAGGCACGGCTGCTCGGCAGCCTCGCTGAAACGAAAGCCGCCGCTTTCCACCTGCTGCGCCTGCAACCAGGCAATCAACCGCGGCAGGTCCCACCGCGGTGCGGGCAGCCCTTGCTGGGCCAGGGCTCGTGCGGCCATTACGCCGTAGAAGCAGGCACGGGTGTCGGCCAAGTTGCGCTGGGCAAAGTCCGCGGACCAACTGAGGCCGCCATTGCTGCACTGCAGCCCTTCCAGCCAGGCGTACAACGCCGGGGCATCGGCCACCTGCCCCTGGCACACCTCGATTAACGTGCGCACGGCATAGTGGGTGGCCCAGACATCCGCCGTCTGCCCGGGGCACATGGCGTAAGCATCACCGTCGAACAGCGTTTGCAGCCAATCGGCAGTTTGGGCGCCATGGTCGATGGCGATACCCAGGTCCTTGAGCGTTTCGGTGCAATAAAAAGTCGCCCAGGCGTCGGATGGCATGCCCTTGCTCCAGGCGAACCCCCCGTCGCGGTTACGCCGGGACTGGATATAGCTGTGCAGGGCCGGCGTATCGACGCTGTCGAGGCGCTCGACCCAGGCCAGGCTGCGGATCGCGGCGTACGTGCACCACAAGTCAGGCTGGCCGTTGCCCAGGCCGTGCCCTTGGGCAAGGGGTGACGTGGTCATTGCTTGCCCCCCACGAAGCGCAGGTTGGTCTTCTTCCAGCTTTTTTGCGAGCCACCGCTCTTGTTGATGGCCGACAAGTTGTTGACGAACAGCACACGGCTCCAGCGCAGCCCCATCAGTTGCTCGGAACGTGCCAGCAGCTGCGCTTGCAATGGGCCTTCCTGGGCGTTGTCCCAGTGCACGTCACGTTCAAGGATTAACGCGGCGCTGTCGTTCTGGCGATCGATTTCGATCACATAACCGGTGGCGTCGCAGGCGCCGTAGACCACCTCTTCGACGGCGCGAATCTCAAGGTCCACCCCGGCCACCGCAATGCTGTCGCTGTCGCGGCCATTGACCAACAGGCTGGGGCTGCTCTGCCCGGCTTGCCAAGGCGCGGTAAGGGTGACGCTGTCGCCGGTGTCCAGCCGCAGTAACGGCCGCGCGTACAGGTTCAGCGGGGTGACGACGAGGCGGCCGGTCAGGCCTTCGGCGGGCGTTACCAGCCTGCCGTCCGGCAACAGCAGCTCGAAATAATTGGTGGCCGTGGCCAGGCGCATCTGCTGGTCCGCGCCTACGGCTGCCAGCGTGCCGGTCTCGGTACTGCCATAACTGGCGTCGTGTACCTCGCAGTGCCACCCGCGGGCCAAACGGTCACGAAACGGCTGGGTGTTGACCTCGCCCAGCAGCATGATCGTGCGCACCGACTGAGCAAACGTGTCGAGCAGCTCCCGCTGCTTGAGGTAGCGGGTCAGTTGCACCAGTACGCCGGGGGCGATGAACAGCACCGTGGGCCGGTAGGTGTCGAAGGTCGTGCACACCCGTTCCCAGTCGGTGATGCCGGTGGTAAAGGGATAGAGCCGTACATGCGACACGTCGAGGTATTCGCAGACGTTGGCGATCAGGTCGCCGACCGGCACGATGTCCGATGGCATCAGGTTGGCCACCCGCGCCCCGGGCTGCAGTACCGCTCGCCAGTGGCTGGCGACGCTGACGGCATTCCAGATGATGTCGTGTTTCAGGCGCGGGGTTGGGGTTGGCTCGCCGGTGGTGCCGGTGGTGGCGTAGTACTTGGCCGCATCGCCAAGGGCTACGGTGCAAAACGCCAGGGGTTGGCTTTTCAGCGCGGCCTTGGCGGTCAGCGGCAATTGCTGGAACGCTGTGAAGCTGTAGGGGCCAATCCCTGCGTAATGGCTACTGTGTTGTGCACGCGTCCAGACTGCTTGCAACTTGCGTTCATAGAATGCGGCATCGGGCACACGCCCGACCTGCTGTTGAAGTTCGCCCTCGGCATCCTTCAACACGCCGAAATCATTATCACCATGAACTAACATCGACTCGCCCTCTCGAATAAACAGTGCAGAGAATTGGCGAGCGACGGGGGTTAAGTAAAATACTTAATAGTAAGTAGCGGTGAGAGTCGGGCGGTATTACTGGGCCGAAATAGAGCTTTTTGCGTGGGTTGTATGTAGTGCTTTTCTGATCGAAATCAGCGATTCGGCCTTTGTTTATGGCGAGATATCAAACAAAGATAATTTCCATATTTGCCAAGTCTCATAACTTCGGCATGGACGTGAAGGCGCGGCCTTAGGGCGCGAAAGGGCTGCAAAGCAGCCCCCACACTAGTTGCACTTACACGGAAATCTCTGACCGCGCTTACACCGCGCAGCGCCACAGCCGGGCGATATCACCGGCGCGCGCCTGCAGCAGCTCGCGGGCGTTGGCGCACGCCTGCTCCAGGCTCATCGGCCCGCTCGCCAACGCAAAAGCCGCGTCGATGCCATGGCCATACAACTGCTGATACCCCTCCCCCAGCGTGCCTGCCAGCACCACCACCGGTACACCATGGCGCTTGGCGACCCGTGCCACGCCCATTGGCGTCTTGCCACGTAGGGTCTGGGCATCGAAACGCCCCTCGCCGGTCAGCACCAGGTCGGCGCCTTGTACCAGCCCGTCCAGGCCGGCCAACTCAGCCACCACCTCGACGCCAGGTCGGAACTGCGCGCCCATGAACGCCTTGGCCGCAAAGCCCATGCCGCCTGCAGCGCCGCAGCCCGGGAAATCACGCACGTCCTCGCCCAGCAATTGCGCACAGTGATCGGCAAAGTGCCCCAGTGCCTGGTCCAGTGCTTCTACTTGCTGCGGGTTTGCCCCTTTCTGCGGGCCGAATATTGCCGAAGCGCCATTGGCACCGCAGAGTGGGTTGTCGACGTCGGCCGCAACCTCGACCTGGACCTCGGCCAGCCGAGGGTCGAGGTCGCTGGCATCGATACGTGCCAGCTTTGCCAGGGCCAGCCCCCCTTCTTCCAGTGCTTGCCCCTCGGCATCCAGCAGCCGCAGCCCCAGGGCGCGCAGCATGCCACTGCCGCCGTCATTGGTCGCGCTGCCGCCAATGGCCAAGACAATGCGGCGGGCACCCGCAGCCAAGGCGGCGGCGATCAGTTCGCCCGTACCCCAGGTGCTGCTGCGGCAGGCATCACGCTGCTGGGTGGGCACCAATTGCAGGCCACTGGCCTGGGCCATTTCGATAATCGCCGTGCGGCTCTGCGGCAGCCAACCCCAGCCGGCCTCGACGCTGTGCCCCAACGGCCCACGTACAGCCAGGCGGCGTAATTCGCCCTGGCTGGCGGCCAAGATGGCGTCCATGGTGCCTTCACCGCCGTCGGCCATGGGGCATTCGACCAGTTCGGCATCCGGCCACACCTCGGCCAGGCCAGTGGCAATGGCGCGGGCGACACCGGCAGCGTCGAGGCTGTCCTTGAACGAGTCGGGGGCGATGACGATCTTCATGGGGATTCTCCTGTCCAGATGAGCGGCATGCTGACAGTTGCCTGGCAAGGTGGCCTCGGTCAAATGCACAAGACGGCGGAGGCGTTGTTTGGGCAAATGCCTTCGGCCCGCGTTTCACTCAGCTCGCAACAACTGCAACCCCAGGTACAGGCTGAGCATCCCCTCCATCCGCAAGGGGTCGACCTCGCCCAGCTCGGCGATCCGCTCCAGCCGGTAGCGCAGGCTGTTGCGGTGAATGCCCAAGGCGTCGGCACAGGCCTGGCTCTGGCCATCATGGGCACACCAGGCGCGCAAGGTCGCAATCAGCTGACCACTGGCGTCCTTGGCGCGGATGCGTTGCAGCGGCTGCAACAGCTCATCCAGCGCATCGTCATTACGATGCCGCCACAGCAAGGCCGGTAGCCGGTACCGCTCAAGGCTGAGCAGGCGCTCGGCCGGCAGCACCTCTTGCCCATAAGCCAGCAGGTCGCGCACCCGGCGATAACCACGGCGCAGTTGCTCCAGGCTTTGCGCCATGCACCCCAGGGCCAAGCGCTCAACCTGCCAGCCGTGACGTTCGAGGCGCTCCAGCAACCGCGCGTCGTCCAGCACCAGGCCCGCCGGGCGACACCACAGCAGCGATTGCCGTGCGGGGCTGACGCACCAGCTGTCCGGGTAACGGCTCATCAGCCAGGACGACAGGGCTTCGGCAGGCGGCCCTGATTCCAGCTCGAACAGGCAAGGTACCCTTGGCAGTTGCGGCTTCAGGCCAAGCTGACGGGCTTCATCGAGCAGCCGAGGCGAATCGCCGCTGCCGCCTAACAGCAAGGCCAGCAGGTCGTCGCAGCGTTGCCGCCGCCATTGCTGTTCAACCTGCAGGTGGCGCTGGGCCAGGAGCATTTCAGCAGTCATGCGCACCAGTTCGCCATAGGTACGCAGCTGCTGCGGGTCGCCGGTCAGGCCCAATACCCCCATCAGCCGGCCATCGAGCATCAATGGCAGGTTCACCCCGGGCTGCACGCCCTTGAGGCACTTGGCCGCGTCCACGTCGAGCTCGACGATCCGGCCGTTGGCCAGCACCAGTTGCGCGCCCTCGTGGCGGGTGTTGATGCGCTCCGGCTCGCCACTGCCCAGGATCAACCCCTGGCTGTCCATGACATTGACGTTGCACGGCAAAATGGCCATCGCACGATCAACGATATCCTGCGCCAGGTCATGGTCGAGTTCGAACATTCAAGGGTCCTTAGGGTGGTAGGCTTTGGTCCCTGGCACAGCGCCCCTGGTCAATCGCTGTGCAAAAGCACAAAGACAGGCACGCCGCTGTCCCCGAGACTCGTCAGGGCGAGCGCCG
The DNA here is from genome assembly GCF_014269095.1 of Pseudomonas sp. SWRI50. Lineage (NCBI taxonomy): Bacteria > Pseudomonadati > Pseudomonadota > Gammaproteobacteria > Pseudomonadales > Pseudomonadaceae > Pseudomonas > Pseudomonas sp. SWRI50. The sequence goes on from NZ_JABWRW010000017.1 coordinate 107,947, forward strand.
GAACAGGCGACGCGGTGACAACCATAACAACAGAGAACCCGATCATGGCACACAGCCCCGCCCCTGACCAAGGCACGGACACCACCCGCAATGCGCTGTACCGGCGCATCACCTTGCGGCTGATTCCGTTCATTTTCATCTGCTACCTGTTCAACTACCTGGACCGCGTCAACGTCGGCTTTGCCAAGCTGCAGATGCTCGACGCGCTTAAATTCAGCGAAACGGTATACGGCCTTGGCGCCGGTATCTTCTTCATCGGCTACGTCCTCTGCGGCCTGCCGAGCAACCTGGCGCTCAACCGCTTCGGCCCACGGCGCTGGATCGCGCTGATGATGATCGCCTGGGGCAGCCTCTCGACCTGCCTGCTGTTCGTCACCACCCCCACCGAGTTCTACACCCTGCGCCTGCTGACCGGCGCGGCTGAAGCCGGCTTCTTCCCTGGCGTGGTGCTGTACCTCTCGCGCTGGTTCCCGGCGGCCCGTCGCGGCGGCATCATGGCCTTGTTCATGTCGGCGATCCCGGTGTCGGGGCTGTTGGGCGGGCCGTTTTCCGGCTGGATCCTCGAACATTTCGCCGCCGGCCAGCATGGCCTTGCCGGCTGGCAATGGCTGTTCCTGATTCAGGGCCTACCCACCGTCGTTCTGGGTTGCCTGGCAATTCGCCTGCTCAGCGACGGCTACCAGAAAGCCGCCTGGCTGAGCCCGGCCGAACGCCAATTGATCGAAGCCGACCTGAAGGCCGATGCCGCGAGCAAACCCGCCACCACCGGTGACGGCGTGCTCGCGGTGTTGACCAACCCGTTGATCTGGACGTTCGGCTTCGTCTACTTCTGCATCCAGAGCGGTGTGTACGCGATCAACTTCTGGCTGCCGTCGATCATCAAGAACATGGGCTTCGACAACCCCTTGTTGATTGGCTGGCTGAGCGCCATTCCGTACCTGCTGGCGGGTGTGTTCATGATCGTCTGCGGGCGTTCGGCAGACCGGCGCAACGAACGTCGCTGGCACTTGGTCGTGCCGATGCTGATGGGCGCCATTGGCCTGTTGATTGCGGTCAACTTCGCCGGCAACCCGACCATCGCCATTCTTGGCCTGTCGATCGCCACCATGGGCGCCCTCACCGGCCTGCCGATGTTCTGGCCAATGCCTACCGCCCTGCTCAGCGCGGGTGCAGCCGTGGCCGGCCTTGCGCTGATCAACTCGGTGGGCCAGATGGCCGGCTTCCTCAGCCCGTACCTGGTGGGTTTCATCAAGGACCAGACCGGCTCGACCGATGCTGCGCTGTATTCGTTGGCGGCATTGATCGTGGTCGGTAGCCTGGTGGCGCTGCGGGTAACGCGCGCAGGGGCGTTGGTCACGGCCAAGGCCAACTAGAACGCCTGTGTAGGAGCAGCCTTGTGCTGCGAAGAGGCCGGTGATAGCAGCGAACATTTGCTGTGTGATCACCGGCCTCTTCGCAGCACAAGGCTGCTCCTACAGGGCAATGCCCCCGATCGTCGGCTCGGGTCAGCAACTCATCACCACAGGCGTCAAATGGTTCCAAAGGCCCCTTTGGAGAACCCCCATGACCCAGCACGCCGTGGCCCGCCTCGATCAGCTCGACCCCAACCGCCCCCTGCGTGTGCAGGCCGGCAGTGAAGAACTCATCCTGATCCGCCAGGGCGACCTGGTGCATGCCTACCAGGCCAACTGCCCGCACGCTGGCGCCCCGCTCGAAGAGGGCGTGATCTGCTCGGGGCTGTTGGTCTGCCCATGGCACAAGGCGGCGTTTGCCGTGGACGAAGGTGCGGTGTGCGAACCGCCGGCACTGGCCGACCTGCGCCGCTACCGTGCGTGGGTCAAAGGTGATGAGGTGTGGGTGGATGACCAACCCCTGGCCAAGGCCGAGCCACCGCGGCACAGCGATGCCCGTTGTTTCGTGGTAGTCGGTGCCGGCGCCGCCGGCAGTGCCGCCGTCGCTACCCTGCTGCAGCACGGTTTCGCCGGCCGTCTGGTCTGGCTCGACCAGGAACACCAGCCAGCCTACGACCGGACCGCGCTTAGTAAATTCGTCATTGCTGGGCAAATGCCACCTGATGAAGTCCCTGCCCTGCTCGAAGCGGATGACTTGCGCAAAGGCCACCTGATCCGTCAGCACGGCAAGGTCCGCACACTCAACAGCGAGAAACGCCAGATCATCCTTGCCGACGGCCAGCACATCGACTATGACGCTTGCCTACTGGCAACGGGCGGTAAAGCGCAACGTCCAGCGCTCCCGGGGGCAGATCTGCCGGGTGTATTCACCCTGCGCTCACGTGAGGACGCCGCGCTGTTGCTCGACGCTGCAGAACCCGGGCAGCCGGTGGTGATCGTCGGCGACGGTTTCATCGGCCTGGAGGCCGCCGCTGCACTGCGCAAGTACGGCCTGCAGGTGCACCTGGTCACCCGCCATGAGGTGCCGTTGGCCAAACAGTTGGGTGAACGTATCGGGCGCAGCATTCGCGAACTGCCCGAACGCAAAGGCGTGGTCTTTCACGGCCCCACCGAAGTCGAACGTTTCGAAGGCCAGGCTAAGGTGGAGGCCGTGTTGCTGGCCAACGGTGAACGGCTGCAGGCGCCATTGGTATTGCTGGGCACCGGGGTCAAACCTGCCACAGCCTATGTGCAAGGGGTGGCGCTGGCCGACGATAAATCGCTGCCGGTCAATGCCGAAATGCGTGCGGCACCCGGGCTGTGGGCCGCTGGTGATATCGCCACCTTCCCCCTGGCTGGCCGGCCCGTGCGCATCGAACACTGGCGCCTGGCCCAGCAACACGGCGTGATCGCTGCGGCCAACATGCTCGGCGAGCAGCGCCGCTACGAAGATGTGCCGTTCTTCTGGACCTACCAGCATGGGCGCACCTATGAAGTCCTGGGGCATGCACGGGACTGGAACCGCATCGAGTTCGTTGGCCAGCCGGAGCAAGGCGATTTCGTCGCGCTGCAATGCGTGGATGAGCAAGTCGAGGCCGTCATCGCCAAGGGCTACTCGGATGCCATGGCGCAGCTGTCGCAGCGGATGAAGCGGCCGTTGCGCCTGGACGAGGCGCTGAAGCTGATTGGCTGACTTTTCCGGGAAAAAATCAGCTATGGTTTCCCCACCTCTAATAACAAGTATTTCGTGGAGCGCCCATGGCCGCGCACACCCCTTCACCCCGCGCCAGTGAACTGGCCGCCTTCGTCGACTGCCACTTCGCCGAGCGCGGCCTGACGCCAGAACCGGTGATTGCCGAATCCTGGTACCGCAGCATCACCCAGCACCGCCTGCACCCTGAACTGCGCCACGTCGACAACATCCTCAGCGCTGCCGAAATCCGCCAGCACCAGGCCCAACACGAGGCCTACCTGAGCATCGCCAGCCAAGGCGTCAGTGGCCTGGCAAGGCGTGTGGTGGACGCCGGTTTTGCCGTGCTGCTCAGCGACGCCGACGGCATCACCCTTGATGCCCGCCTGCCAGCCGACCACCAGCGTTACACCCGCTCCGGGTTGATTGTCGGCGCGCGCTGGGACGAGTCGATCGCCGGTACCAACGGCATCGGCACTGCACTGGCCTCGCAGCAAGCGCTGACCATCCACCGTCAGGAACACTTCCTGGCAACCAACGCCCGGCTCAGTTGCTCGGTGGCACCGATCTTCGATGCCCATAACCAACTGCTCGGCTGCCTCAACGCGACCTGCCTCTATAACGACGGCCCCAAGCAGGCCCAGCACCTGACCTTGCAGTTGGTGACGCTGTACGCCCGGCTGATCGAGAACAGCCATTTCCGCCAGCGCTACCGCGACTGCCTGACCTTGGCCATCAAGCCGCGTGATGATTTCTCCGACCTTGCCGCCGAGCAACTGCTGGCCCTGGACGAAGGCGGCCGGGTGATCGGCGCCAATCGGGCTGCCTTCCTGGCGCATGCCGGCACGCTGTTGGGCGTGGCGATCGAGCAGGTGCTGCCCGCCAACATTGACCAGTTGCTCGACCTTACGCGCGGCGGAGCCCGTGGCACTCAATTGCACGGGCATGTGCAAGCGCATCTGCTGGACGTCGGCCTGCGCATACCGGCCGGCTACCGCCAATCCACGCCGTCGCGGCCCCTGCCCGCGCGGGCGGCGTACCCCACGCTTGAGCAATTGGCAGGCGAGGATGCACAGTTGCAACAGGGGGTGAAACGCCTGCGCAAGGTGCTCGACAAGGACATCGCCATTTTGCTGAACGGCGAAACCGGTACTGGCAAGGAGGCCTTCGCCCGTGCCTTGCACCAGGCTAGCCAGCGCCACGCCAAACCCTTCGTCGCGCTCAACTGTGCGGCGATACCCGAGTCGCTGATCGAGAGCGAACTGTTCGGCTACCGCGCTGGCAGCTTTACAGGTGCCAATCGCAAGGGCATGAAAGGCAAGCTGGAGCAGGCCAATGGCGGCACGTTGTTCCTGGATGAGATCGGCGACATGCCAACGCACCTGCAAACGCGCCTGCTGCGGGTGCTTGCCGAACGCGAACTGGTACCACTGGGCGCAGAGGCGCCGGTGACGCTGGATATTCAGGTGATTTCGGCAACGCACCAGGACCTGCCAGCCATGATTGGCGATAAAGGCTTTCGCGAAGACCTTTACTACCGGCTATGCGGCATGCGCATGACGTTGCCGGCATTGCGTGAGCGCAGTGACCGACGTGAATTGATCGAGCGGTTGTTGGCGGGGTTGCCGGGAGGGGCTGTGTTGCGCTTGAGCGATCAGGCCCAGCGTTGCTTGCTGGGGTATGCCTGGCCGGGGAACGTGCGGCAGTTGCTCAATACATTGCGCCAGGCGGTCGCGCTGGGGGAAGGTGGGGTCATTGAGCTGGCAGATTTGCCGGAGGAGCTACTGGACCGTGCAGTGCCTGCCAGGCCAAAAGTGCTGGAACAGCAGGTCGAAGATGCCGAGGCGCGGCACTTGCTGGAGGTTTTAAAGCGAGAGCGCTGGAACATGAGCCTGGCGGCAGAGGCTGCGGGAATTTCGCGGTCGACGTTGTATCGGAAAATGAAGCGGTACGGGATCGTTCAGCCGAACCAGTTGGGGTGACTGTACCGGCCTCTTCGCGGGCAAGCCCACTCCCACAGGTACACCACAGTTTTCAAGCCTGTGGACTCACCTGTAGGAGCGGGCTTGCCCGCGAAGAGGCCAGAAAAGCCAACCCTTATCCCTGGATGTACACCACCTGCGTGCGCGTGTACTCATACAACCCGTGCTTGCCATCCGCCCCGCCGATCCCGGACTTGCGCGCCCCGGCATGGAAGCCCTGCATGGCCTCGAAGTTCTCGCGGTTGATGTAGGTCTCGCCAAAATCGATCTCGCGGCTAGCCTTCAACGCCGCGTTCAGGTCGCGGGTGTACAGCGAAGACGTCAGCCCGTACTCGCTGTCATTGGCCAAGGCAATCGCCTCGTCCAGGTCATCGACCACCTGGATCGGCAGCACCGGCCCAAAAATTTCCTTGCGCATGATCTCCATGTCGGCGGCGCAGCCCGCGAGCACGGTCGGTTGGTAATGGAACCCGGCCCCCAGGTCCGCTACCTGCCCGCCGGTCACCAACTGGGCGCCCTGCCCGACCGCCGTGCGCACCATCTGCGCTACCTTGTCGAGACCGGCCTGATTGATCAGTGGCCCCATGTCCAGGTCAGCCTGGCGCGACGGGTCGCCGTATCGGGTCGCTGCCATGGCCTTGGCCACCTTGTCGACGAAGGCGTCGGCCACCTTGCGCGCCACGTACACCCGCTCGGCGCAGTTGCACACTTGGCCCGTATTGATCACCCGCGAGGCAACAATGGCTTTCGTCGCCAAGTCCAGGTCAGCGTCCGCGAGCACAATCGCCGGGGCCTTGCCGCCCAGTTCAAGGTTGAGCTTGGTGATGTTCGGCGCTGCCGCCGCCATGATCCGTGCCCCCGTAGCGACGCTGCCGGTAAAGCTGACCAGGTCGATACCGGCATGGCTCGACAGCCCATGGCCGACGCTGGCCCCCTTGCCACCGACCACGTTGAACACCCCCGCTGGCAGGTCAGTCTCGGCCACCAGCTTGGCGAATTCATAGCAGTTGATGGGCGTTTCTTCACTGGGCTTGATCACGATGGTATTGCCCGTGAGCAGCGCCGGCGCCATCTTGCGGGCGATGAGGAAGAACGGGAAGTTCCAGGGCAGTATCCCAGCCACCACACCCAGCGGCTTGCGCATCAGGAAAATGTGCTCGTTGGCACGGTCGCTGGTCAGCACCTCGCCTTCAAGGCGCCGCGCCCATTCCGCCATGTAGTCGAGGTAGTCGGCGGTGAAGTTCACCTCGACCTGCGCCAGCCCCGGCACTTTGCCGCCTTCCTGGGTGATGATGCGCGCTAGGCGGTCGGCATTGGCACGCACCTTGGCGGCGATCTGACGCAGGTAGCCGGCGCGTTCGATGGCAGGTTTCGCTGCCCAGCCTTTTTGCGCGTTGCGTGCCGCTGCAATGGCCCGCTCCACCTGATCGACCGGCGACTCCGGCACACGCCCCAGTAACTGCGCGTTGGCCGGGTTGTACACCTCGATCAGCCCCTCGCTGGGTACGAAGGCGTTGTCGATGTAGTTCTGGTAGATCGCTTCAGTCATGGTCATCTCACTCCTGTGACGGGTTGTCGGCCAGTGACGGCTGGGCAGCCGGCTTGGCGCTGAATTGCTGCCAGGCGTTGCCTTCGCTTTTCAGGTCATGGGCACGCTTGATGAGGTACTGGTGCACCTGCTCGACCTGCTCGGGGTTGAGGTTGTCGGCAAACGACGGCATGCCATCCGGCACGCGGCCGCCATAGAGGATGCCAAGGAACATCTGGTGCTTGTCAGCACCGAGTTTGCGCAGGTCTGGCAGTACACCGCCGCTGACGGCATGGATGCCGTGGCACTGTGAGCAGTTGCCGTCGTACAGGGCCGCACCGGCGGCGACAGTCTGGGCGTCGGCGGTCAATGGTGGGGGTTCGGGCGCATTGGCGGGGGGCGCTGGCTCACGCAATTTGGCGGTACCGCCAATCTTGTAGGTCAGCACTTGCGAGAACGGCTGTACCCCGGCACGCAACGACAACGCCCCGGCAAACGTCGAGAAGGCCCCGCCCCAGCCGGCCATGAAGGTGACGTACTGCTCGCCATCGACCGAATAGGTGATCGGCGCTGCCATCACGCCACTGGCGGCGGGTGATTCCCACAGCTTCTTGCCGGTGTCAGCGGCATAGGCGATCACACGGCCATCGGCGCTGCCCTCGAACACCAGGTTGCCGGCGGTGCTCAGGGTGCCGCCGTTGAAGATGGTGATGTAGGGCACCTCCCAGGCCGGCGCCTGTTTCACTGGGTCCCAGGCGATCAGCTTGCCGGACCAGGTCTTGGCCATCTCCAGCAGGCCATCGGCACCTTCGGGCATCATGCCGGTGCGTAAGCCCAGCTGGTACACGCTTTTGAACGGGTTGCGCTTGGGCGCTTCGGGGATGTGCTCGTAATAGGCCGACATGATATGCGCCGGGATGTACACCAGGCCGGTGTTGGGGTTGTACGACATTGGGTGCCAGTCATGCGCGCCCCAGAATGCCGGCGTCACCAGCTTGCGCTTGCCGTCCTTCCAGTAGGCCGCTGCCTCGTCGTCGAGAATCGGCCGCCCGGTTTTCATGTCGATGCCCTTGGCCCAGTTCACCGGCACGATATTCTTCGCAGACAGCAACTCGCCGGTGGCCCGGTCGAGCACATAGAAGAAGCCATTCTTGGGCGCCTGCATCAGCACCTTGCGTTGTTTGCCGTTGATCGGCAGCTCGGCGAGGATCATGTGCTGGGTGGCGGTGAAGTCCCAGGCATCACCGGGGGTGGTCTGGTAGTGCCAGGCGTATTCGCCCGTATCGGCATTGACGGCGACAATCGACGACAGGAACAGGTTGTCGCCTTTGGCCTGGCTGCGCCATTTAGGGTCCCACATCGAGCCGTTGCCAACGCCGATGTACAACAGGTTCAGCTCAGGGTCGTAGGCGAACGAATCCCAGGCCGTGCCGCCGCCGCCCCACTCGACGAAGGCATCGCCGTGCCAGGTCTTGCTGGCAATCTCCATGGCCTTGTCTTCAGGCGGCAGCTTGGGGTCACCCGGCACGGTGAAGAAGCGCCAGGCCTGCTTGCCGGTTTCGGCGTCATAAGCCGTCACATAGCCACGCACACCAAATTCTGCCCCACCGTTGCCAATGATGACCTTGCCATTGACCACCCGCGGCGCACCGGTGATGGTGTAACTTCGCTTATGGTCGTCGCGGGTGTCCACCGACCACACGCGCTGGCCGGTCTTGGCATCGATCGCCTCCAGGCGCCCGTCCAGCACGCCGACGTAGACCTTGCCCTGCCACACGGCCACGCCGCGGTTTACCGCATCACAGCACGCCTCACCGGCGCGATTGCGGTCTGACTGCGGGTCGTATTTCCACAGCAGCTTGCCGTTGCGGGCATCCAAGGCATACACCACGGAAAACGGCCCCGTGGTGTACATCACCCCATCGACCACGATAGGCGTGGCTTCTACACCCCGGTCCAGGTCGAGCTTATAGCTCCAAGCCAGGCCCAATTGATTGACGTTGTCCTGGTTGATGGCCTTGAGCGGGCTGAAGCGTTGTTCATCGTAGGTACGGCCGTGGCTCATCCAGTTGCCAGGTTCCTGGTCGGCCTGGATGATCCGCTTGCCATCCACTTCTGCAGCAAAAGCGGTTGCGCAGCACGCCAAGGCAAGGGCCAGGCAGCCCAAGGCGTGCGGAAGGGGCCGGCGGTGCGGGCCTGTTCGGTTCATGGTCGGTTCTCCGTTCTTGTTATGGCGACACCGCATCAGGCGTCGATAACAGACAGAGCAACGGCTGTGCCAGCATCACCCAGCATCCTCGAAACAGGCATTACAGAGCGGTTGCTAGCCAAACGGCCGGGCAATGGCTGAGGCCTGCACATGCAGCAGCCATGGCACAGCTGATGCAGGCATGGCACAGGTGTGTCAGCCACTGTGGCGGGCTTTCAATGGCGTGCGGTTGTGTGTAAAACAGGCAGACAAGCCCACTGCAAAGGACTCAACCGCATGATCTACCGTCCCCTTGGCCAGAGTGGCCTGCAGGTTTCCGCCCTTACCCTGGGCAGCATGATGTTCGGCGAGCAGACCAGCACCGAGGACTCACTGCGGATCATCGAAAAAGCCTGGGACCAGGGCATCAACTTCATCGACACCGCCGATGTCTACAACAGCGGGCGTTCGGAAGAAATCGTCGGTGAAGCCGTGGCGCGCCATCGCCAGGACTGGATAGTGGCGTCCAAGGTCGGCTTTGGCCCGGCCGACGGCCTGCCCAACCGCAGCGGGCTTTCGCGCAAGCACATCTTCAATGCCATCGACGCGACGCTCACGCGCATGGACCTGGACTACCTCGACGTTTACTACCTGCACCGCGAAGACCACAAGGTACCGCTGGAGGAAACCGTGCAAGCCATCGGCGACCTGCTGCGCCAAGGCAAGATCCGCTATTGGGGCGTGTCCAACTTCCGCGGCTGGCGCATTGCCGAGCTGTGCCACCTGGCCGAGCGACTCGGCGTGGCCAAGCCGGTGGTGAGCCAACCGTTGTACAACATCGTCAACCGCCAGGCAGAGCCCGAACAGCTGACCGCTGCGGCTTACCATGGCCTGGGCGTGGTGCCGTTCAGCCCCTTGGCCCGCGGTGTGCTCAGCGGCAAGTACGCACCCGGCTCGGTGCCAGATGCCAGCAGCCGTGCCGGGCGCCAGGACAAGCGGATCATGGAAGTGGAATGGCGCCAGGAATCATTGGCCATCGCCCGCCAGATCCAGGCGTATGTCGAAGCCAAGGGCGTGGGCATCGTCGAGTTCGCGATTGCCTGGGTACTTAATAACCAACTGGTGAGTTCGGCCATTGTCGGGCCGCGCACCGAAGCACAATGGGACACCTATGCCGGCGCACTGGACGTGAAGATCACGGCGGAGGATGAAGCGTTCATCGATTCGCTGGTAACGCCGGGCCATGCCTCGACGCCAGGGTTCAATGACGTGGCGCACTACGTGAGTGGGCGACTGGCGCGCAATTGATGGCAGCCGTTTGATTGAAGCCAAGGGGCTGCAAAGCCGCTTGGCGGTTCTACCGCGTTGCGGCAGATACAAAAAAAGCTCCCTATCTTTCGATACGGAGCTTTTCTTTACACGCCACACAATTGCCAGGCTTCACGCCGTTCGATCAAGCACCCAGGTCAACCCGCAAGGTTGCAAGCACCTGTTCGAACGCCGAGCCGGCGGGTGCGTGTCTTACTCAGGTCGCACTTGGGCGGCCTGCATGCCTTTTTGCCCTTTTTCGGCAACAAAGCTAACAGTCTGGCCTTCTTTCAGCGACTTGAAGCCGTCCGATTCAATGGCTTTGAAATGAACGAAGAGGTCGTCGCCACCACCCGCTGGGGTAATGAAGCCGAACCCTTTTTCATCGTTGAACCATTTAACTGTACCGGTTTGTCTGGACATGCTCTGAGCCCTCGATGGCTTATTTGATGCGTTTTACGTGAAATTACAACGAGGGCCTTATCAAACAACCAGCCCCTGCAGTGGCATATTGAGCCCTTTGGCGACGATAAGCTACTAAGAATTCCACCAAGCCGCAAAATAGCTGCGCCCTGTACCCGATTTCCCCCGCAAAATGGGGGCTGCGGCGGTAAACAGAATCTTCGTTTAATCGCCCCTGGGCGGTACTGCAGCCGGCCCCAGGTAGCGCGAAGTCCACTCAGCCAGTGGCAATGGGGGGTGCTGATCGACGATACGCCGCCAGATCAAGCCCAGGTCATGCCCGTTGAACATTGATGCCACCCCTGCCCCTTGCCACGCCGTGGGCGTGTCGGCAATCCAGTGCCCCTGGCTATTACGGTGGGCCATGTTGAAGCGGAAGGTGTAGTTGCCGGGGATGCCCATGCGCAGGTCGGTCACCACCAGCGCCCCGTCGATTTCGTCATAGCGCAACCAGTCATCCGTGAACCAGCGCAGGCGCTGATGCAAAGGCGCACCGCCAAGCGCAGCGGCCAGCTCAAGGTTGCGTGGCAGGCGCTGCATTTCTGGCGGTTGCTGGTCGAACTCACTGCTGACGCCTTCGTAGTAGTCGCCGTCCGGCGTCTTGGCCAGCACGCGCCAGATCAGGCTGTTGAAGGCAATCGGCACGGCACGTACGTCGCTGACCGTGATGCCCTGCTGGTCCAACTCGGCCTGAAAGCGTTGCTCCGCCTGCATGCGCCCAGCCAGGCCAAAGCCGAGGTAGGCCGTACTGAAAACCAGTGCCAGGGTCAGCAGCCGCACGGCAGTACCCGTCACGCCCTTGGCGAGGGTGTAGATCACTGCCGCCAGCAGCGGCACGGTGTAGACAGGGTCGATGATGAACACCGCAGCCCAGCTTTGCGGGGTCAGCGCCAACGGCCAGAACAGTTGCGTGCCATACACGGTAAAAGCGTCCAGCACCGGGTGCGTGACCAGCACCAGCCAGAACGCCAGAAACAGGCGCGGCACGGTATAGCCTTTGCCTGGCCAGCACCGGTTGACGCACCAGGCCAGCAGCAGCGCCAGCCCGGTCAGGACGAAAAGGGAGTGGGAGAACCCCCGGTGGTAGGTCATCTGCGACACCGGGTCGGCGTAGCGGATGACTACGTCCAGGTCGGGCAATGTGGCCAGCGCTGCGCCGTACAGCAGCGCTCGGCGGCCCTGGATGCGACCGAGCACAGTGCCCTGTAGGGCGGCGCCGAGTACGGCTTGGGTCAATGAGTCCAAGGCGGGATTTCCTGAGAGGATGACGCGTGAAAGCTAACCCCCTCTACCCTCTGGGTGCAAATGCGGCTCAGTGACAAAAGATGGCAGCTGGGTAGTCACAACAACTGCCAGGTGTACACCAGGGTCAAGCGATTCTCGTCGATATCACTGCGGTAGTTGGACCGTGCCATGGCATTTCTCACGCGAATGCCCAGGCCTTTCAACGCCCCACTCTGCACCGCATAGCCGATATCCAGGTCGCGCTCCCGGTCACGACCCTCGTAGCCCTGCCCGGTATCGACATTGTTGCCGGTGATGTACCGCACCGTTGCCGTCAGCCCCGGCACGCCCATGGCGGCAAAATTGTAGTCGTAGCGCACCTGATAGGAACGCTCGTCGGTGTAGGCGAACTCGTAGGTTGGCACCTCGTTGCCCAAGGGGGAGATGTTGGCAAATACCCGCGGGAACGGGCTGTCGCCATAAATGCCCTGATACCCTGCATGGAAGCTGTGCCCGCCATGGCGGGCAGTGAACAGCGAGAAGAATGCCTGGTTATCGATACTGCCCAGCAGGGCGTCGCCGTCCTCGCGGGCGGTGAAATAGCCAAGGTTGGCGCTCAGCACCCAGTCGCCGACAGGTTTGCTGTGTTTAAGGCCGACAAAACCTTGCTCGTAGATATCTTCCAACTGCCCGTACCAGAGGCTGACACTGCTTTGGTTCGCATTGAACGCGTAGTCGCCCCCCACATAGTTGAACGCGTCACCTTCAGCCTGACGCATTGGCACGTGGCCGAGCATGGCATTCATCTTGCCGTCGCCGCCCTCGTTGCGCAGGTGGGTTGAGGTCAGGTGCCCGGCTTGCAAGGTCAGCCCCTGCAGCTCGGTCGACAACAGGCTGGCACCTTGGTAAGTCGGCGGCAGCAGGCGGATATCACTGAATGTCAGCACTGGCAGGTTGGGCTGCAGTTCGCCCACCCGCAGCTCGGTTTTCGACAGCCTGGCCTTGAACGTCGGCGCCAGGCGGCTGTATTCGTCTGCGGCGCGGCCATCGCCATGCACCGGCAACAGGCCGGTATTGACCCGGTCGGGGCTGCTGTCGAGTTTGATGCCCAGCAGGCCGAGTGCATCCACCCCGAACCCCACCGTGCCAGGCGTGTACCCCGATTTGAAGTCAAGTATGAAGCCCTGGGCCCACTCCTCGGCCTTGGACTGTTGATTGGCGCCGACAATGTCGGAGAAGTCGCGGCTGAAATAGTAATTACGGGCACTGAGGCTGGCCTTCGAATCCTCGAAGAAGCCGCCTTCAGCAGCCAGCAGCGGTGGGCTGAGCAATGTCAGGCCAATAGCGACGCAAGGGGTGTGGTTCATTCCGAAGCTCTCTTGATCTTGTTTTTATGGAATAAAGCGCTGGGAACACAGGCATCATGGGGTGCGGCGCATTACCTCCCGCGCTTGAGGCCGCCGCAGAACAAGCAGCGCGTGGGCCAGCAGGCCGAACAGCAGCCCCCAGAACGCCGCCGACAGGCCAAGGAAGGACACCCCCGAAGCGGTGACCAAAAAAGTGAACAGCCCGGCATCTCGCTCAGCAGGCTCGGCGAGGCTGCGTGCCAGGGCTTCGCTGATTGCCCCGTACAGGGCCAGCCCGGCAAGGGCCGCGATCAGTGCCGCCGGAAATGCCGCGAACAGCGACATCAACGTGGCCCCAGCAACCCCAAGCAGCAGGTACAGCACACTGCCGGCAACGGCCGCGACATAGCGCCGGCGCGGGTTTTCATGGGCCTCATGGCCTGTGCACAGGCTTGCGGTGACGGCCGCGAGGTTCAGGCCGTGGCAACCAAAAGGCGCGAGCACGGCGCCACCGATGGCGCTGGCACTGATCAGCGGGCTGGCCGGTGTGGCGTAACCGGCGTTGCGCAGCACCGCCATCCCCGGCATGAATTGCCCTGTGAGGGCCACCAGCACCATGGGCAACGCCAGGCTGAACACCGCCGCCAAGCTGAATTGCGGGGCAATCCATTGCGGCGAGGCCAGTTGCAGCACCAACGCCTCGCTGCGAAACGCCCCGCTGGCCACGGTCACCACGGTGCCCACGCACAGTACGGCGGCCACCGCATAGCGCGGCTGAAGCCTGCGCATCAGCACATAGGTGATGAACATCGCCACCACCAGCAGCGGCTGTACCGGCAAGGCGCGGAACACCTCGATGCCGAAACTGAACAAGATGCCGGCTTGCATGCCGGCGGCAATGGAGCCCGGCAGGCGCGCGATGATGCGGTCGAAGGCCCCGCTGATGCCAATCAGCAGCAGGACCAGGTTGGCCACCAGGTACGCCCCCACGGCCTGCTCCAAGCCGAGTTCAGGCAGGGCCGTGACCAACAGCGCCGAGCCTGGGATCGACCAGGCGATCACAACCGGCACCCGGTAGCGCAGGCTGAGTACAGCGCCGAGCACTCCGCTGCCCATGGAAACGGCCCAGACCCAGGAAGACAGCTGGCCATGGGACAACTGCGCGGCCTCGGCAGCGTGAAAGATGATCACCAATGGGCCAGCGTAGGAGATCATCGTCGCCAGGCAGCCGGCGACGATGGCGGACAGCGAGCTGTCCTTGATCAAGGTTTTCATTACGCTTGCGCCGCCGTGGACAGGCCATGGCGCTTGCCACTGACCAGGTGCACGGCCATGGCCAGCGCGGCAATCGCGCCAGGGATGGCGAACGCGATGAAATTCAGTTGCAACGGCAGGTTGATGCCCATCAGCGCGCCACCCAGCAGCGGGCCGACAATGGCGCCATTGCGGCCAATGCCCGACGCCCAGCCCAGGCCGGTCGAGCGCACCGCCAGGCCATACATCTGTGCCGCGCCGGCATACAGCAGGATCTGCGTGCCGATGGTGGTGGCGCCGGCGATGAAGATCAGCAGGTACAGCACCGGCATCGGGCTGTTCACCCCCAACAGGCTGATCGACAGCGCGGCTGCAATGAAGAAACCGACCTTGACCTTGACCAGGTTGTAGCGGTCGCCCAACCAGCCCCCCAAAATCGCCCCGGCCATGCCACCGAAGTTCAGCGCCAACAGGAACGACAGGCTCGAACCCAAGCTGTAACCCGCGTTGGCCATCAGCTTCGGCAACCACGAACTGAGCGCGTAGACCATCAGCAGGCAGCAGAAGAACGCCAGCCACAGGGCCAGGGTGCGCACGGCCAGGCCGTTGCGGAACAGCTCGACGACCGAGCTGCCAGCCCCCTTGCGGTCGGTTGCCTGAAGCACGTCACCAGGCTGGATGTCGCACGCGGGGTCAAGCTGTTTGAGCAGCTTGCGGGCTTCTTCGGTACGCCCTTTACGTACCAGGAAGCCAATGGATTCTGGCAGGTAATAGAGAATCACCGGCAACAGCAGCAGCGGTACCGCCGCAGCGAAGAACATCGACTCCCAGCCGAAACGCGGCAGCATGAAAATACCGACGCCTGCCGACAGCATGCCGCCCAGCGAATAACCACTGAACATGATCGCCACCAGCGTGCTGCGCAGGCGTTTGGGGGCGTATTCGTTCATCAATGCCACGGCGTTGGGCATCAAGCCGCCGCACCCGAGGCCGGCGATGAAGCGGTAGATGCCGAACTCGCTGGGGCTGGTGGCAAAGCCGTTGAGGATGGTCGCCGTGGAAAACAAGGCGAAGCAGATGGCGATCCCCTTCTTGCGCCCGATGCGGTCGGCCAGGCTGCCGAATACCAGGGCGCCGAACATCATGCCGAACAGCGCATAACTGCCCAGGGCGCCGGCCTGCAGGGGCGTCAGGCCCCACTCTTTCATGATTACCGGCAGTACCACGCCGTAAATGAACAAGTCATAGCCGTCGAAGATCAGCAGCAGGCCGCACCAGGCCATGACCATCCAGTGGAACGCGGTAAAGCGCGCATTATCGATGATCGGGTGCACGTCAAGGGTTCGCATGGCATCTGTCTCTGTTGTTTTTGTTGTGGAGTAAAACGGTTGCCGGGGGGCTGACTCAGCCGAGGTCGCCGCCCCCTACCGGCAGCGTTACGCCGGTGATGTAGGAGGCTTCGTCGGAGGCCAGGAAGAGGATGGCGCCGACCTGCTCGTCGATGCTGCCGTAGCGGTGCATCAAGCTGCTGTCGAGGGTCTGGTCGACGATTTGCTGGTACCAGGCCTTTTCCTGCGCGCTCTGCTCGGCGGCGTTGCGCGGCACGCGCCGTGGCGGTGCCTCGGTGCCGCCAGGGGCAGTGGCATTGACACGGATACCGCGCCCGGCGGTTTCGAAAGCCAGGCAGGCAGTGAGCGCGTTGACGCCACCTTTGGCCGCGCCGTAGGGCACGCGGTTGACGCCACGGGTGGCGATGGACGAGACGTTGACAATGGCCCCTGCCCCACGTTCGAGCATGTACGGCAACGCGGCATGGCAACACCACAAGGTGGGGAACAACGAGCGGCGCACTTCGGCCTCGATCTGTTCCACTTCGTAGTGTTCGAAAGGCTTGGCCCAAATGGTGCCGCCGACATTGTTGACCAGGATGTCGAGGCGGCCGAACGCTTCGACCGCAGCGGCCATGACGCGGGCACAATCGCTGTGCAGTTCGAGGTCGGCGGTGAGGGTCAGCATGCCCTCCCCGGCCAATTCGTGGACCAACTCGGAGCGGTCCACCGCCACCACCTGCGCGCCTTCGGCCTTGAGCCGCCAGCACACGCCGCGGCCAATGCCTTGGGCGGCGCCGGTGACCAGGGCGACTTTGCCTTGAAATCTTGTGTTCATCAGTATTTCTCCATGCTGACGCGGACGCTGTGGGAGCGGGCTTGCCCCGCTAGCAGACCCCACGGTGGATGGCACGGGCTGCGCCCGTGTTCGCGGGGCAAGCCCGCTCCCACAAGGGCGGCCCCAAGGAAACTCAGGCCGCGGCGGCGAACTTCTCGTAGTAGAAGTTCGCCGGCGTAATGCCCTGCTCGCGAACGTACTGGCTGACTGCCTCGACCATCGGCGGTGGCCCGCACAGGTACACGTCCACATCGCCGTCATTGAGGTGGCGCGGTTCGATGTGCTGGGTGACATAGCCTTTCTGCGGGTACTGGCTGTCTGGGTTGGCCACGCAGGCGCTAAAGGTGAAGTTTGCAATGCGCGCCGCCAAGGCCTGCAGGCGGTCCAGTTCGACCAAGTCGAAGTCGTTGGTGACCCCGTAGATCAGGTGCAACGGGTACTCGCTGCCCTGCTCGGCGATCTTCTCCAGCATCGCGGTGAACGGTGCCAGCCCGGTGCCACCTGCCAGCAACAGCAGTGGGCGCTGGATCGGCCGCAAGTAGAAACTGCCCAGCGGCCCAGCCAGGCTCATGCTGTCGCCGGCCTTGGCCAGGTTGGTGAGGAAGCTGCTCATCAAGCCGCCCGGCACATTGCGGATCAGGAAGCTGACCTCGCCGTCCTTTTGCAGCGAGCTGAACGAGTAAGCGCGGCTCTGCTCGCTGCCGGGCACCTTGAGGTTGACGTATTGCCCCGGCAGGAACGCCAGCCGGCTCAGCGCCTCGCCCTTGATCGACAGGGCAATGGTGCTCGCCGACAACTGGCGCACGTCGCTGATGGCGGCTTCGAAACTGGCCTGTTCGGTCTTGCACACGTGCGAAGAGGCCGGGATGCGCACCACACAGTCGGATTCAGCCCGCATCTGGCAGGTCAGCACATAGCCTTCGGCGATTTCGTCCTCGCTCAGGGCGTCTTCGATGAAGTTGTCGCCCAGGTCGTAGCGCCCGGACTCGGCCTTGCACTTGCAGGTACCGCAGGCGCCGTCGCGGCAGTCCAGCGGGATGTTGATGCCCTGGCGGTAGGCGGCGTCAGCCACGGTCTCATGGCCAGTGGCCTCGATGAAGCGGGTTACCCCGTCCTCGAAATTCAGTGCGATCTGGAAGCTCATGTTGCACCTCGCGGGCGAGCCTGCCCGCGGCGCGCCATGCGGCACACCGGGCGGCTCGCGTTACCTCGGTTCAGATGTGGTAGATGTCGATGACCTGACGCACGTAGTCGTTCTTCAGGACCACCTTCTTGGCCTTGATCAACGGCTGCTCGCCGCGCAAATCGAGGGTGTAGAAGCTGCTGCCGAAGTAGCTGTCGGTGGTCTTGTAGCGAAAGCTCAGTGTGTGCCAGTTGAAGCGCACCTGGCAGTAACCCTCGCCCTGCTCAACGATCTCGATGTTGCTGATGTTGTGCGAGGTACGGGTGTCCGGCACGGTCGCGCTGGAGCGCTCGGTCTTGATGCGGAACACCCGGTCCTCGAGGCCACCACGGTTGCCGTACCAGATCAGCGAGATTTCGCTTTGTGGGTCTTCGGTGAGGCGGTCGTCATCGTCCCAGGACGGCATCCAGAAGCTGGCATCGGCTGCGTACAGCTCCAGCCACTGGTCCCATTCGGCGTCGTCCAGGTAGCGCGCTTCGCGGTAGAGGAAGTCGCGCACGGTTTCGTAGAGGCTCATTGTACGGCCTCCACGGGGATCAGTTGCTGTTCATCCTTGAGCGCCTGGATCATGGTGTCCTGCCAGTACTTGTGTTGCAGCACGAACAGGCCTTCGTCCTCGGTGCGCACGCCTGACAACAGCGGCTTGAGCTCGATTTCCTGGGCCGCCTCGTCAGCGCCCTCGACCCAGTGGGCAGCGCCGCGGGACATGTCGTTCCAGCCGGTGCCGCCGCCGTAGCCGGTCTGGCACGAGCGGAACTCTTCAAGGTCGTCCGGGGTGGCCATGCCGCTGACGTTGAAGAAGTCCTCGTACTGGCGGATGCGCTTGGCACGGGCGTCAGCGCTCTCGCCTTTGGGCGCGATGCAGTAGATGGTGATTTCGGTCTTGTTCACCGAAATCGGCCGGGCAATACGGATCTGCGAACTGAACTGGTCCATCAGGTACACGTTGGGGTACAGGCAGAGGTTGCGCGAGTTCTCGATCATCCAGTCGGCGCGCGCCTGGCCGTAATCGGCGGCCAGCTGGTCACGTCGCTCGTAGGCCGGGCGGTCTTCTGGGTTGGCCCAACGGGTCCACAGCAGCAGGTGGCCATGGTCGAAGGAATAGAAGCCCCCGCCCTGCTTGGCCCAAGCGCCTGCGCTCATGGTCTTGATCTCGTCACCCGCCTCGCGCTGTTTGCGCTGGTTCTGGGTGGCGGCGTAGTTCCAGTGCACGGAGCTGACGTGGTAGCCGTCGGCGCCGTTCTCGGCGGTGAGCTTCCAGTTGCCTTCGTAGATATACGAACTGGCGCCACGCAGCACTTCCAGGCCTTCGGGCGACTGGTCGACGATCATGTCGATGATCTTGGCCGACTCGCCCAGGTGCTCTACCAGCGGTTTCACATCGGCATTCAAGCTGCCGAACAGAAAGCCCCGGTACGACTCGAAGCGCGCGACCTTGGTCAGGTCGTGGGAGCCGTCGCAGTTGAAACTGTCGGGGTAGCCGGCGTTGCTCGGGTCTTTGACCTTGAGCAGTTTGCCGCTGTTGTTGAAGGTCCAGCCATGGAATGGGCAGGTGTAGCTGGCACGGTTACCGCGCTTGTGCCGGCACAGCATGGCGCCGCGGTGGCTGCAGGCATTGAGGAAGGCATTGAGTACCCCATCCTTGTTGCGCGCGATAAAGATCGGCTGGCGCCCCATGGTCAGGGTGAGGAAGTCGTTTTTGTCGGGGATCTGGCTTTCGTGCGCCAGGTAGATCCAGTTGCCCTCGAAGATGTGCTTCATCTCCAGGTCGAACAGGCGTGGGTCGGTGAACATCTCGCGCTTGCAGCGGTAGATGCCCTGTTCACGGTCGTCTTCGAGCATGGCATTGAGGTAGTCGAATCCCAGGGACATGGCCAGGGTCTCCATTGTTATTGTTCAGACCGGGTCAGGTTAGGGATTCGATGGGTGGGGGACTATCCGGATTGTGCAGAGTGTTATCCAGCTTTGTCGGGATCTCGCACTTTTGGAACCAGCCGTTTGGGGTCATGGAGCCAACTGGTAATACGAGGGATGTCCTCGGCTGCTTTCATTTTAACGTGAAGCGGAGTAAGAAACTTAAGCGCCTCCCATATTCTACGCTGTTGCTCCGCCAGGGGATTGTGAAAGTTGCTCGCTGTAGTCGTTACTTGGGCGTTCGTGCTGAGTGTTTCTCCGTAATTCTTGGACAGTGTTAAAACACTCCCCTCCACCACTAAATAGTCTCCTTTAGACCATATCGGAGCTTCAACAATTCTCTGCAATTGGCTCCCATTATTGCGGCCCAGCTCGTTAACTGTAGCTACAACATCCTCGCTCACAACATGAGAACGCGCCCGTGAATAATCTGGATTGATAGTATCCCCACTTTTAGTGTTTCCTGTATCAGGCCTAATGCCAGTTTTATTTTGCTTCCGAACGCCCTTATGACCACTGGGATCAGTATTGTTAACAGGGTCCCCACCACAGTATGTGTAAGAATTGAGCCCTCCTACACCGAATGGGCTCAGACTGTCGGGGCTATTGAACCTCATCAGAACAGGGTTAAACCCACGGTATCCCTGCCCTAATAAGTAGTGCCCTGTGACGGATACTTTCCGCTGACTGTTGAATCGCAGCAAAGGGGCATCCACGATGTCAGCGTCATGGCCGTAAGGCGTGTACTGAATCGAATAAGACGTTTTATCACCCGTGAGCCCTATGATCGAACCCTGCAGGTCACTTGAGCACATCGCAACTTGTTCATCTTTTTTCTGGGCGAGCACCTGCTCTGCGGCGCGCAACATAGTCGATGCCTGCGTACCAGGATATTTGACCATCGCCAGACCCTCCGGCGAGTAAAAATACAATTGCTGCGACGTAGACATAAGTGCCACCATTTTATCCATGAAGGCAAATGGTGGGTCCGCGCCAATCCGCCCGCAACTGGCAGAAATAACAGGTACGAAGCACGGCTCCGCTTAACCGCGTCGCTTGAAGGTCTGCGATGGCAGCTCACCAAATTGCTGCCGGTACACCTCGGAAAACCGCCCCAAATGCAGGAAGCCGTAATCCAGAGCAAGCTCCGTCACACTCCGCACCCCACACGTGGGGTCACTCAAACACGCCTGCACCCGCTCTAGCTTGCGTTGCCGCACATAATGCTTAGGCGTGGTGGCTAGGTGCCGATCAAACAGCGCATACAGCGACCGCACGCTCATGCAGGCCTGCTCCGCCAGTACCTCAGCCGACAGCTCCAGCTTCAGGTTGCGCTCGATGTAATCCAGAATCCGCTCCAGGCTAGCCGCCGGTGCACTCAGGCTTTCGCGCCGAATGTTGGTGCTCATCAAGGTCAGCAGTTTGCTGGCCACAATCTGGCTGTAATGCCCCTGCACCCGCGGCAACGACTCATTCACCTCGGCTTCATGGCACACCATCGCCAGCAGGTTTACGAAGCCGTCCAACTCTTCCAGCCGGTAGTGGTTACGCAGGAACCGCACGCCGCCATCCGGGCGATGCCAGCGTTGTTCGTCGCAGATCGAATCGAGCAGCCGGGTCGGCACCTTGAGGATAAATTTCTCGCAGTCTTCCGAGTAGGTCAGGTCAACCGGGTCGTCTGGGTTGATCAGCAACAACTCGCCCGGCACCAAGTGATGCTCGCGCTGGGGCCCGCGCCACAGGCAGTTGCCGTTGAGCAACACTTGCAAGTGGTAGATGGTTTCCAACGCGGGCGAGGTGACGCGCACGCTGCCGCCGTAGCTGATGCGGCACAGGTCGAGTTCGGCGAATTTGCGGTGGCTGAGGCTGGCCTGGGGGTGGGTGGTGCGCGACAAACCGATGCAGTGCTGGCCCACGTGCTGGTTCACATAATCGGACACAGCATAAGGGTCGGCGTGGTGAAACACGCTACTGCGCTCGCTCAGCAGGCGGCTTTCCATAGGCAAGGCACTCGGTTTCGTTATTGTTCTAGTCGCCGCTTCCTACAGCCTTGTGGGCTGTGGTTGCGGTCGTCACGGTCATTCTATCGGCCCGGTTACGGGTCGCGGGGGCAGGCGACAACCGGTGGTTAGGTACACTACAGCAAAAAGGCGGGGGTTGGGCAATGTGGCGATGGGATTGCATGGGCGGATAGCGGACAGGTCGGATGCAGCTAGTGTTCGCTTATCGAACAGTATTTTCCTGTGCTGGCCTCTGTACAGGGCTGCGAAGGTCTCAAGGGCCGAGGAAGACGCTGTGTGGGTTAACCCGCGAAGAGGCCGGCACAGGCGAAGGTAAATGCAGCTACCTGGTATTTCTGCTAGTTGTTAGCACGCTTACAACAAGTGACAATTCGGAGCTATCTATCTACGAGCGCGAGTGTTGATGGGTATTCTGATGATTAACACAAAAACCGGTTTCACCTTGTTGGCTACCAACAGCCAAAACTCGATAATAATCGCCTACGCACAAGGGAAAACTGGCCTTGTAAATTATTTGCCCTTTGGGTTCGCCCTCGCGCTTTCTCAGATGCCCATCCGACTTAAATTTACAGGCGAGCAACAAGATCCAATAACAGGCTTATATTTATTGGGAAATGGCTACCGCTCGTTCAGCCCAGCCTTGGGCAGATTCGTTTCTCCCGATAAAGTAAGCCCATTCGGGAATGGTGGTTTGAACAGCTATGCCTATTGTAACGGCGACCCGGTCAACTTGGTTGACCCAGAGGGACGGGCGGGCGAGCCAAACGCGCTAGTTCCAAATGAGCTACTCGTGCTTCGCAGCCGGGCAATTCAACGAACCCGTCACGACCCAAACAGAGCGGCCAACAGGAGGCACGCCGTTCCCGCGGCGTCAGCTGATCGAAATCCTGCGCCTCTACAGGCTCCAGTGGCTCCAGTGGCTCCAGTGGCGCCCGAAGCGAGTGCAGCGCAACGCGCGATCAATATAGGTGGAGCCCCGGCTGCCGCACCTAATCCACAAGATGTGCTGGACAACTACGTCATCTCTGCAATAAGGCTATTGCAAGCGAACAGACAGGGCTTTGGCAATCCTCAATCACCTAACCATGCCAACTACCGGACCTTGAGAAACCATGTTCAAAGTCTTGCCGCAGAGAATACCCAGATGCTAGCTCAAGAGTTGCCAGAATATATGTCAGATCTGACCCATACGCTCCTGAGACATGCCGACGGAGCCTTGACCATCAACAATATGCAAATCAGGGCAGAAGAGTGACAAGGCACATTCATGGCTCATGGCGCGGAACGCAACCTTTCAATGCACCGCCACTTCCTGCCGCCCTGCCCACCCCTGGCTCCTCGCCCGAAACTGGCGCGGCGCAACGGCGAACAGCTCACGAAAACGCCGGTAGAAATGCGGAAAACTGACAAAGCCGCTGGCCACGGCCACTTCTGTCAATGACTTGCTGGTGTGTTGCAGCAACTGCCTGGCATGGGTCAGGCGCAATTCCAGGTAGTAGCGCGGCGGTGTCGCCTGTACATGGCGGCGGAACAGCCGCTCCAGGTGCCGACGCGACAAGCCTGCATGTTCGGCGATTTCGTCGATGCCGATCGGGTCTTCGATATTCGCATGCATCAGCTCAAGGGCCAAGCGTATGCCCTTGGGCAGGCTGGGGTCGATGTCCGCTGCAGTGGCCGGGGCATCGCTCATCACCCGTGCGCGATCGCAGGCCAGCATCTGCTCCACCGCCCGGCGCAACCCGTTGCCACCCCTGTGTTCGAGCAAGGCCAGCATCATGTCCAGGGCACTGCTAGCCCCTGCGCAACTCAGGCGCCGACCATCCAACACATGGGCTTGGCGGCTGACACGTACCTTGGGGAACAGCTCGCTCATCATCGCCCGGCCATCGGGGTGGAAGGCGCAGGCGTGGTCATTGAGCAGGCCCGCTTCGGCCAGAAAGTAGGTGCCGTTCCATAGACCACCCAGCTGGCAGCCATGCTGGTCGGCCTGGCGCAGCTTGGCGCGCAGCAGCGGTGCGCTCTCGAGGCGCACCCGAAACCCACCGCATACCAACAGGGTGTCTAGCACCTGCACATCGAGCTCGGCCAGTGGCGTGTTGACCGGCAAGGCGATGCCCAGGTCGCTCATCACCTGTGCTCCATCACCCACTACCTGGATCTGGAACAGTGGCGTGGCGCTCATCAGGTTGGCGGTGACCAGGGTGTCCATGGCCGCAGTAAAGGCCATCATGGAGAAATGCTCACGTAACACCAAGGCGACGCGTTGGCATGGCATCGACAGCGAGGTACGGCCTGAGGTGTCCAGGTGGGCCAGGTTGGCGTTCTTGAGGGTGCTTTCGAAATGGCTCATGGCTTTGACTCAACTGCAAAAATCGCGTTGGCTTCTTCGCGAGCAAGCGCGCCTACAGGCAGCGCGCAAACCCAACGCTGGCACGAACCCTGTGGGAGCGGGCTTGCCCGCGAAGAAGCGCTCACCGATGGAACAGGTTACTTGCTGGCCTGTGTCGCCGCCGCGCGCGACGCTTGCAGCCACGCGTCGAACTGCTGGCGATGCGCCGCAACCCATTCTTTGGCATGGCGGGTGATGTCAGCAGGCTTTTTCTCACCTTGCTGCATCTTGAGGTTCTGCGCGCTCTCGTCCGCCGTGGTGATCTGCATCAGCGACAGGAACTTGGTGGCTGCCGGGTTTTCCTGGGCGAATTCCTTGTTCAGCACCGCCTCTACCTTGTCGACCGCAAAGCCCAGGTTCTTGCCCTTGTACATCGTGTCGACATCGTTGTTGCCATCCGGCAGGTCGGTCTTCGGTACTTCCAGCCAAACCACGTCCTTGTCCTCAACCAGCACGGTGGAGATCCACTGTGGCACCCAGGTGAAGTACAGGATCGGCTTGCCTTCCTTGTAGCGGGTGATGGTGTCCGCCATCAGCGCGAAGTACGAGCCTTGGTCGACGTGCACGCTGCTGTCCAGGTCATAGGCTTTGATGTGGTGCGAGATGATCAGCTCGCAGCCCCAGCCAGGGTTGCAGCCAGTCAGGTTGGCCTTGCCGTCGCCGTCAGTGTCGAACAGCTTGGCGATCTCCGGCTTCTTCAGGTCGGTGATGTACTTGATGTGGTACTGCTCGGCGGTCTTCTTGTCGATCAGGTAGCCCTGCAGCACGCCAGGCATGATGTCGCCGGCCTTGACCATCACTTCATCGCCGCCGGCCTGCTGGTAGAACTTGTCGTGCAGCTTGTCCCACAGGTGCACGGTGAAGTCGGCATCGCCGTTGGCCAGGGCCACCATCATCACGCCGTACTCGGTTTCCTTAGGCTCCTGGACCTTGTAGCCCAGCTCGCGCAGGCCTTCCATGGCGACTTCGCCACGGAAGCGCTCTTCGGCGATGGAGGGGAAGATCGGCGTGACCTTCACGCCCTCGCCCGGCTTGTCGGCCGAGGCGTTGGCGCACAGCGAGGCGATTACCAGGGCCAGCGCGCTGGCGCCTTGCAGGATGCTGCGGGAGAACTTGGATTCCAACATCGTCGCGTACCTTCTTCTGGTTTTTATGTCGTGTGCGGCAGTACGAATGTGTTTGCGTCAGGCGGTCTTGCGCCGCCCTGCAGCGTGCCCTGAGCCGCATAGGCGCAGCACCGCACCCACGGGCCCGGTGTGGTACCAGCGCAGGCTCGGGTCGGCATTGGTGCGCGCGCCCATGGCTTGGGTCAGGCGGTCGAGGAAGATCGCCAACAGCACCAGCCCCATGCCCCCGACCGTGGCCAGACCCATGTCCAGCCGGCCGATGCCGCGCAGCACCATCTGGCCCAGGCCGCCGACCGAGATCATCGAGGCGATCACCACCATCGACAGCGACAGCATCAGGGTCTGGTTGAGC
>NZ_JABWRW010000018.1:0-131960 GCF_014269095.1 Pseudomonas sp. SWRI50
TTACAACCGCATTAGGCTCCACAGCTACAACAACTACCTGTCGCCAATAGCCATGGAGCAGCAAGCGGCTTGATCACCGTAATCGGTGTCCGGAAAAACTTGACCAGAACATAGGAGCTCCCACAGGTGTGGGAGCCTTTCTATACTGCGCTATACCTGAGGCATTGTCGTGGTGACCAGTCGCGGCGATGGGCTGCCAAGCGGCCCCAATTACAGGCCATGAGGCTTGAGCCGGGAGTAGGGATGACAGGGACGAAGTGGCTACTGCTGGTGGCGGGGATGTGGGCGGTCAATGCGGCGCAGGCCGATGACCGCGACGTGTGGATGTTCGCTCAATGGGCTGGCGATCATCAGACTCGCCCGTTCCGCGAGATGCTGGTAGACGCCCGCTTGTACGGGGTGGTGCCTATTCACCAACTGCTTCGCTCGGCCTCGGACTGGAAGCTGTGCCGGGCGTCGCCGTTTGCGGTGCCACCGGCGAGCCAATGGCCTGCGGTGCGCTCGACGCTGTCGCTGCTCAAAACCCTCGGCGATCAAGGCATCCTGCGCCAGTTCGAGGTGGTTTCAGCCTACCGTGACCCGCGCCTGAACGTCTGTGCCGGTGGCGCCGCCAACAGCGCCCACACCCGTGCCTTCGCCGTCGATATGCTGTTGCCGGCCTGGGCTGACCCCAACCCGTTGTGCCGTTTCTGGCAACAGCATGGCCAAGCCTGGAACATGGGCCTGGGCCGCTACCCGTCAGGTCGTATTCATGTCGACACGGCCGGCTACCGCACCTGGGGTGGCGATGGCAGCGCCGGGTCGTCGTTCTGTATCAAACCCAAGTGAGCCAGGCAGGCCTGGCATTCGTCGATCACCCATTCGGCGAAACGCTGGCGCTTGCCACCCTCGTCCAGCGGCTGCGGGCTGAGCAGATGATAGGCAGAGCCGTCGCGAAAGAAGCCGAAAGGGGCCTGCAGTTGGCCGCTGTCGAGTTCGTCGCGCACCATCAAGGCTGACCCCATGGCCAGGCCCAGGCCCGCGCTGGCGGCCTGGATCGACAAATAGAAATGCTCATAGTCGCTGCGCTGGGTGTGCCTGGCCCGTTGTTCGCTCAGGCGCAGCCAGGTGGGCCAGGCGCTGGGCCGGGTGCGGCTGTGCAATAAGCGCTGGCCGTCCAGGCCGGTGGCGGCGACGGGGCGGCAGACTGGGCCGATCCATTCGTCGCAGATCTTGCGGTGATGCAGTTGGCGGTCCCAGTGGAAGTCATCGCGGCGCAGCGCCAGGTCGACGCCGCTGCGCGCGAAGTCCAGCGGCCCACCGGCGGCTACCAGATGCAGTTGCAGGTCGGGGTGGGCGCTGTGGAAGCGCGGTAGGCGCGGGATCAGCCAGCGCATGGCGATGGTGGGCTCGCAGGAGAGCACCAGCACGTTGTCGCGCTCCTGCTGTTGCAGGCGCTGCACGGCGCCTTCGAGCTGTTCGAACATGGCCTGGGTGGTGCCATGCAGCGCACGGCCGGCGGCGGTGAGGAAGATGGCCCGGTTGCGGCGTTCGAACAGTTCGATACCGAGGCTTTCCTCAAGCAGCCGTACCTGCCGGCTGACCGCGCCGTGGGTGACATGCAGGCGCTCGGCGGCGCGCACGAAGCTTTCGGTTTCGGCGGCAATGTCGAAGTAGCGGAAGGCGTTGAGAGGGGGCAGTTTCATGGTTTTGTGGTGCCTGTTCCGGCCTCTTCGCGGGCAGTGCAAGCACTGCACCTCTGTGAGAAAAACTATCGAATATCCGCCACTATAAATCGATTTTTAGCGGCCCATAAGCCCAGGATAATCGGCGTGTCTGTGCATTTTCATCGCCAATCGAGACCCGCCAATGACCGAACTTATCGCCGTAGCCCTGTTCACCATCCTTGCGATTATCAGCCCGGGGGCCGACTTCGCCATGGTCACCCGCAGCAGTTATGCACAGGGCCGTAAAGCCGGACTGGCGGCTGCCGTGGGGATCGCCTTGGGCGTGCAGGTGCATGTGCTGTATACGGTGCTGGGCATCGCTGTGATCATCAGCCAGAGCCCATCCCTGTTCCTGTTCATGAAGGTCGTCGGTGCTGGGTACCTGATCTACCTAGGCTATAAATCGCTGACCAACACCACGCGCATCCACCTCGACGGCGTTGGCCAAGACACCGGCGCCAGCCTGTGGGCGGCACTGCGCACTGGGTTTCTGACTAATGCCCTGAACCCCAAGACAATGCTCTTCGTCATCAGCGCCTACACCCAGGTGGTGCAGCCGGGCAGCCCGCTGGCGCTGGACTTCGCTTACGGCGCGTTCATGTCGTTTGCCCATTGGGTGTGGTTCAGTTTGGTGGCGGTGTTCTTCTCCAGCACGGCGTTGCGCAAGGCGATGATCGAGCGGCAAGTCATGATGGACCGAGTGATTGGCCTGGCGCTGATCGGCCTTGGTCTGGCAGTTGTAATGGCGAGTGTGCGCTGACAGGGCAGGGTGGGCACCTGGTACTTCTATCAGTTGTAGCGATGTGATCGTATCAGGCAGGATCCTTCGAACAGGCAAGTGATATGCCTGCGTCAAGCTGGTGATTGCATGTCGGGTAGTGGCAATTTAGAATAGAATCATTCCCATTTGCGAAGCATCGCGATGAAAATACCTCCATTCCCCGCCGCAGACTGCCTGGATGACTGGTGCAGGGGCTGTCACCAGTGGCTGCTGGTGTGGTTGCGCCAATGCCTCATTGGGTCGCCGCTATGAGCCCTGAAATCCTACACGAAGCCGTCGAATGGCTGGCGCGCCTCGACGGCCAGCCCAGTGGCCGCGAGCGCAAGGCTTTTCGTGTCTGGCTGGCGCAAGATGAAGAGCACATCGAAGCCTTTAAGCGCATGCAGGAAACCCTGACCTCTTCGCACGAGCATGCGCCTGCCGCGCGTACGGCTCAGACAATTAAAGTGCTGGCCCTGGTGGCAGTGCTAGCACTGCTTACAGCTGTGTGGGTTTAGCACATCGCACTGGGTCAGTTGCCGGAGACGCCGCAACTTTTTCACAGGCAAAGAAAAAGGGCCTACCTTTCGGTAAGCCCTTTATCATGTTTGGTGGCTACACAGGGACTTGAACCCCGGACCCCAGCATTATGAATGCTATGCTCTAACCAACTGAGCTATGTAGCCAATGGCGCGCATTATTCCCTTGTGATGCCCCCCTGTCAACACTCATTTCAAAAAAAATTTGCACGCTTTCAAAAACTTAGCCGCCAGGCCCGCCTTCAGCGAACGATCAGCCAGTGCCCGAGCACGCTGTGCAGCTGCAAATGCTGGGCGCTGGCCAGTGCGGCGAGGCTTTCGGTTGGGCGGTCGAGGTTGAAATCGCCGCTCACGCGCCGATGGGCGGTGTGTGCGTCGACTATCCACAGCCGTTCGCCCTGGTAGCCCGCCAGGCGCTCCAACACTTGCCCAAGCGGCATATCAGTGGCGCGCAGGCGGCCGTTGCGCCAGCTGTCGGCGGTCTTCGGATCGGCTTTTTGCACAGTATTGATCCGTGTGCCGTCGAAGCTCACCCGTTCACCCGCCGAGACCAGGCGCTGCTCCCCGCCCTGCACAACCATGGCCTTGCCACTGAGCACCACCAGCTCGTCGTGGTGCGCATAGCGCGCGATTTGCAAGCGGGTGCCAAATACCTGGATGCGCGCATCGCCCACGTCTACCTCCATGGCCCGGCCGTCGAGCAGGACCTCCAGGTACACCTGGCCTTGTACCAGGTGCAGCTGGCGGGTACGGCCACGCAGGTCGACGTTCATCGCGCTGGCGCTGTCCAGGTGCAGGGTAGAGCCGTCGGGCAGGCGCAAGCTGCGGCGTTCGCCCACGTCGGTGTGCAGTTCGCTGCCCAGGCGTTGCATCAGTGGCCAGTACAGGTAGGCCACAGCGCCTAGCACCAGCAAAAACAGCAGCGCCAGCCATTTGCCCAGGTGGCTGCGGCGCGTATTTATCTGCCGCGGTCGGGGGCGTGCCGGTGGCGGTTGCAGCTGTTGCCAGAAGGTTTCCAGTTCAGCGTAGGCTTGGGCGTTCTGCGGCGCCTGGCACCAGGCGGCAAACACCTGGCGTTCGCCTTCGTCACAGCCGGGCTGACGCAAACGGGAAAACCACTCCAGGGCTTCCTGCTGAGGGTCGGGCTGGAGTTGCTTGGCGGGCATCGGGCTCATGGGATCGGTCTGCTCACGATAGGGGCCGTTTCGCCCAACGATGACAGGGGAATGAGTCGAGGATGCTAATTATATTGAGAACCATTTACAAGTACGTTTCGACGGAGGGATAAAAAAGGTAGCTATGTATCTATTTGTTTCCCGATAATCGGATCCCAAACCTGCGGACGGAGATTCAGGCACATGGCCATCAGTAGCACCTCCACGGCGTCCACCAGCGCAGCGGCGAACCCTGCCAACCCGTTGGTGATGCGCATCATCGGCTTCTGCGCCCTGGCGCACTTGATCAATGACCTGATCCAGTCGGTGCTGCCGGCGATCTACCCGATGCTCAAGGCCAACTACGACCTGAGCTTCGCCCAGATCGGCATGATCACCCTGACATTCCAGATAACCGCCTCGCTGCTGCAGCCTTGGGTCGGCTTCTTTACCGACCGCCGGCCCGCACCCAACCTGCTGCCGATGGGCACCCTGTGCACGCTGGTGGGGATCGTGATGCTGGCTTTTGTCGGCAGCTTCCCGATGATTCTGCTGGCCTCGGCGCTGGTGGGCATTGGTTCGTCCACCTTCCACCCAGAAACCTCGCGCATCGCGCGGTTGGCCTCGGGCGGGCGTTTTGGTCTGGCCCAATCGACCTTCCAGGTAGGCGGCAACACCGGCTCGGCGCTGGGGCCACTGCTGGCGGCGGCGATCGTCATCCCGTTCGGGCAAACGCACGTGGCCTGGTTTGGCCTGGCGGGGCTGTTCTTCTTCGCCGTGACCCTGATGCTGCGTAGCTGGTACAAGGAGCACCTCAACCAGGCCAAGGCCCGCAAGGCGGTGCAGGCCACCCATGGCATCTCGCGCAAGCGGGTGATCGCGGCGCTGATCGTGTTAGGCCTGTTGGTGTTCTCGAAGTACTTCTACATGGCCAGTTTCACCAGCTACTTCACCTTCTACCTGATCGAAAAGTTCGACGTTTCGGTGGCCAGCTCGCAGCTGCACCTGTTCCTGTTCCTGGGCGCGGTGGCGGCCGGTACCTTCTTCGGCGGGCCGATCGGTGACCGTATCGGGCGCAAGGCGGTGATCTGGTTCTCCATTCTGGGCGTGACACCGTTCACCCTGGCGCTGCCGTATGCCGACCTGTTCTGGACCACCGTGCTGAGCGTGGTGATCGGCTTCATCCTGGCCTCGGCGTTTTCGGCCATCGTGGTGTATGCGCAGGAGCTGGTGCCGGGCAGCGTGGGCATGATTGCCGGGATCTTCTTCGGGCTGATGTTCGGCTTCGGCGGTATTGGCGCGGCGCTGCTGGGTTATGTTGCGGACCTGCGCGGTATCGAGTACGTGTATGGCGTGTGCTCGTTCCTGCCGTTGTTCGGGTTGTTGGCGGTGTTCCTGCCGTCTACCGGCAAGCGTTGAGCCTGTAAGGGGCTGCTGCGCAGCCCAATCGCCTGCAAGGCCAGCCTCCACAAGAAGACAGTTGCTCCCACAGGTAACTGCGCAGGCTCAGACCTTGTGAGGACCCTGTGGGAGTGGGCTTGTCCCGCGAATGGGGCTACGCGGTGCATGGCACCGGCTTCGCCGGTGTTCGCGGGGCAAGCCCGCTCCCACGCCCCCTGATGATTGACGGCCCGACCACCGTTAGCCTAGAGTGCCGCCTCTTTTCTCCAACCTGCGTAGTCAAAGCAATGCGCCGTAACCCGTCCCTCCCACCTGCTCGCCAGCCTGCACTCCAGGCCCTGCGTCGTGCGTGGCCGAGCGACACGGTGCTCAAGCGTCGGCGCAGCGTGCTGTTTGCCTTCACCTTCTCGCCTCACCTTGCCCTGAACTGATCCGCGCCTTTGCGTCGTCCGCCGTCCCGGCGTGCGCGCTCGTGTTTGCTCGTCTTTTCAGTTTGCAAGGAGTGGTAAATGAACATGCGTTTGCTGGCGGGCCTGTTGTTCGCCGTGTCGGTGGTGGGCTTTAGCCTCGGGGCCAGCCTGCCGTTGGTGTCGTTGCGCCTGCATGAGGCCGGCGCAGGCACGCTGGAAATCGGCATTATTTCGGCCATCCCGGCAGCTGGGATGATGCTTTCGGCGTTCATGGTCGACGCCTGCTGCCGGCGCCTGACCCGGCGCACCATCTACTTGCTGTGCTTCAGCCTGTGCACCGTCAGCATCGCCTTGCTGGAGTCGGCTTTCGACTCGATCTGGCTGCTGGCGTTGCTGCGCTTGGGCCTGGGCATCGGCATGGGTATCGCTATCATTCTGGGCGAGTCCTGGGTCAACGAGCTGTGCCCCGAGCATAACCGCGGCAAAATCATGGCCCTGTACGCCACCAGCTTTACCGGCTTCCAGGTACTCGGCCCGGCAATGCTGGCCGTGCTGGGCGCCGACAGCCCGTGGATCACTGGCGTGGTCACCGCCTGCTATGGCCTGGCGCTGCTGTGCATCGTGCTGACCGTGCCCAACGACTACGTCGAGCATGAAGAAGGCGAAAAAAGCTTCGGCCTGGCCGGGTTCTTCCGCGTGGCGCCGGCCTTGTGCGTGGCGGTGCTGTTCTTCTCCTTCTTCGACGCCGTGGTGCTGTCGCTGCTGCCGGTGTACGCCACCAGCCACGGCTTTGCCGTGGGTGTGGCGGCGCTGATGGTGACGGTGGTGTTTGCTGGCGACATGCTGTTCCAGCTGCCTTTGGGCTGGTTGGCCGACCGGGTCGAGCGCACCGGGCTGCACCTGGTGTGCGGCCTGGTGGCGATGCTGATCGGCATCGGCCTGCCGTGGCTGCTGCAGATGACCTGGTTGCTGTGGCCGCTGCTGGTGGTGCTGGGCGCAGTGGCGGGGGGCATCTACACCTTGGCGCTGGTGCTGATCGGGCAGCGCTTTAAAGGGCAGGACTTGGTCACGGCCAATGCCAGCGTCGGCTTGCTGTGGGGTGTGGGCAGCCTGATCGGGCCGCTGGTCAGTGGCGCGGCGATGGATGTGGCACCGCACGGGTTGCCGATGGCGCTGGCGATCATGGCAGGGTTGTTCGTCTGTTTTGCCCGGCAGTCGTACCGGCGGGCAGGGCGCTTGCGCGCGGTGGCGGACTGACCACGCGGGGTTCAGGCGGCGTCGATGCTCACCCAATAGCGTGTGCGGTACTCGACCCGCACCGGCAGGCTGCGCGTGAGCAATTGCAGAATCTGCCCGGTATCGGCCAGCTGGTAGGTGCCGGAGACCTTGAGGTTTGCCACTTCGTCGGCGCAGCGCAGCAGGCCCGGGCGGTAGCGGGCCAGCTCCGCCGCGAATTCGCCCAGCGGCATCTGCTGCACGCTGAGCACGCCGTCGGTCCAGCCCCACGGGTCGCTGCGCAGGCTCACGGCCTGCGAGCTGCCGTTGGCCTGCACCTGCAAGGTTTCGCCAGCCTGTACCAACCGCGCTGAAGGCGACGCGGGGAACAGTGTGACCTCGCCACGGCGTACGGCCACCAACAAGCCATTGTCGTTTTCGCGCAGCAGCAGTTGGCCGTCGAGTGTGCCCAAGGTGCCGACACGGGTATCGATGCGGAAGGGGCGGCTGTCGTTGGCGTTGGCGTCCAGGCTGACCTCGCCCCGTATCAGTTCGAGCAGTCGTTGTTGGCTGCTGTAGTGCAGGTCGATGGCACTGGCGGTGTTGAGCTGGATACGGCTGCCATCACTGCCTTGCAATTGCCGGCGCTCACCTGCCGCGGTGCTGCTGTCGGCCAGTAGCTGCGGCAGGCCCAAGGGCGCGCGCGCGGCCCAGCCCAGGCTGCCGCCAACGGCCAACAGCGCCAGCAGCTTGAGGTGGTCCCGGCGGCTGCTGTGCTGGCGCTGGCTGGCGTCGAGGGTGCGTCGGCTCAGTGCCTTGGGCAACCCGGCCAGCTCGTCGCTGAGGCTGCTGACACGCTGCCAGGCCTGAGGGTTTTGTGGGTGGCTGGCCAGCCATTGCTGGAATTGCCGCTCGGTACGCGGGCTGGGGGTGTCGAAGCGCAGTTTGACCAGCCAGTCGATGGCCTGGTCGACCTGGGTTTGCGCGGGGGCGTTCTCAGCGTTCGGCATAACGCAACCGGTAGCAGACACCCAGGGCCTTGGCCAAGTCGCGCTCGATGGTCGCGCGGGACACATCCAGCTGCAGGGCGATCTGCGCGATGCTCAGCCCGTCGATCTGGGCCAGCAGAAAGGCCTGCCGCACCCGCGGCTTCAGCGCCTGCAGGGCGCGGTCGAGGCGTTCCAGCGTATCGAGGATGACCAGCCGGTGTTCCTCGCTGGGCACTTCGGCTTCCGGCAGGTGGGCCAGGCTTTCCTGATAGGCCCGCTCCAGGGCGCGGCGGCGGAACTGGTCGATCATCAGCCCACGGGCGATGGCGCTGAGGTAGGCGCGGGGCTCCTTGAGCGGTGATGCCTGACGGGCACGCAACACCCGGACGAAGGTATCCTGGGCCAGGTCGGCGGCATGCTCATGGCACCCGACCCGGCTGCGCAGCCAGCTGCTTAGCCAGGCGTGGTGGGACTGATAGAGCAGAGCGACCTCGGTGGGCTTGAGCGTGTCGTTGATCTGCATCGTATCGAAGGCCTGATCCCGTGAGCGTGCGCGATTGTGAATAGTTCTCAATTCTATGCGGGTAACACGCCGCAGAGCAATGGTATGCCAGGAATTAGCCGCGCAAGATCCGGCGTTTCGCCGATGAACGGTTGGGCTAAGCTAGGCCTCTAGTCGACGTGTTGGAGCCGCTATGATCCTGGCTGACCTTTCGCCCGAAGCCTACCGGGAAGCTGCCCGCTACCTGGCCGAGTCGGACCCGGACTGGGCGCGGCATATCGCAGCGATCGGGCCGTGCCTGCACCAGGCGACGCCGGGACGCGAGCCTTATGAGGCGCTGGTACGGGCGATTGCCTACCAGCAATTGCATGCACGCGCTGCCGAGTCGATTTTGGGCCGGCTGTTGGCGCTGTTCCCTGAAGGCGGCTTTCCCGCACCGCAGCAATTGCTGGCTGTAACGCCAGAGGTGATGCGTGCGTGCGGCTTTTCGGCGAGCAAGGCAGCCACGGTTCAGGGCATTGCCCAGGCCCGCCTAGCGGGTGTGGTGCCCAGCCGCGAGGAGGCGCTGGCCATGCCCGATGACGCGTTGATCGAGCGCCTGGTGGCCTTGCGCGGGGTAGGGCGCTGGACGGTGGAGATGTTGCTGATCTATTGCCTTGAGCGTTCGGACATTCTGCCGGTCGACGACTTCGCGGTGCGTGAGGGGTATCGTCGGCTCAAGGGGTTGGAGAAGGCACCGACGCCGGCGCAGATGCGCTCGCTGGGCGGTGGCTGGCGCCCGTTCCGCACCGTGGCGGCCTGGTACCTGTGGCGGGCCTGAGGTATTTGCTGTGCCTGCACCGGCCTCTTCGCGGGCAAGCCCGCTCCCACATGGTCTCCACTGTCGTCGGGACCCGTGGTGTACCTGTGGGAGCGGGCTTGCCCGCGAAGAGGCCGGTACAGGCGATAAAGATAAGAGGTAACCCGCGATGAAACCCTACACAACCTCCGAACAACGTTGGCAGGCCGTGCAGGCTCGCGACGGTAACGCCGCCGGTCACTTCGTCTACGCCGTGCGCACCACCGGTATCTACTGCCGCCCTGGCTGCAAAGCGCGCATGGCCAAGCGCGAAAACGTCGCGTTCTACAGCGATGCCGCCGCTGCCGAATCTGCGGGTTACCGGGCCTGCAAGCGTTGCACAAGCGCGAGCCGTGCCACTGCAACCCGGCGTAGCGAGCTGGTCACCCGCGCCTGCCGCCTGCTCGAGGGCGACGAGATTTCGCCGAATCTCGACCAACTCAGTGCACAACTGGCCGTCAGCCCCTTTCACCTGCACCGCCTGTTCAAGGCCGAAACCGGCTTGACCCCCAAGGCTTACGCTTCGGCGTTTCGTGCCAGGCGCCTGCGCGAGCACCTGGAAAATGACCAGCGCTCAGTCACCGATGCCATTTACGACGCCGGCTACAACTCCAACAGCCGCTTCTACGAAAGTGCCGAGCAACGCTTGGGCATGCGCCCCAAGGCCTACCGTGCCGGCGGGCAGGGGGCGACCATTCGCTTTGCGCTGGGCCAGTGTTCGCTGGGGGCGATATTGGTGGCGCAGAGCGAGAAGGGCATTTGCGCGATCCTGCTGGGTGATGACCCCGAGCCACTGCTGCACGCGTTGCAGGACCAGTTCCCAAACGCCCGGCTGATAGGCGGCGACAACGAATATGAACGCGTGGTCGCCGAGGTGGTGGGCTTTGTCGAAGCGCCAGCACTGGGCCTGGCGCTGCCTTTGGATGTGCAAGGCACGGCTTTTCAGGAGCGGGTCTGGCAGGCCCTGCGCGAGGTGCCGGCCGGCTGTCGGGTCAGTTACACCGACATCGCCGAGCGTATCGGCGCACCCAAGGCGGTGCGCGCGGTGGCCATGGCCTGCGCCGCCAACCGCATTGCCGTGGCCATCCCGTGCCACCGGGTGGTACGCCGCGATGGCGACATTAGCGGCTACCGCTGGGGCGTCGAGCGCAAGCAGCAACTGCTCACGCGAGAAACGGCACTCTCCTGATCGCCTCAAGCCGCGTAGAATCCCCCGCCAAATCGAAATGTATAGAGGAATGTTCGATGAGGCGTGTCAGCCTTGCCCGTTATTGCCTAGGCGTATTGGCCCTGATGGTGGCGTTGGCCACCCCGGCCTGGTCCGCACCGGCCACGCCAGTCTCCAGCCTGGCCGCTGCCGAACTGCCGGTGCTCGAAGAAAACGCGAGCCTTGAGCAACTGAATGACCGACTCGACGAGATCCGCCAGGGCGTCACCAGCAACGCCAATGACGACGTGCTCTCGCAGTTGCGCCAGGCGGCCATGCAGGTGCAGCGTCAGGCCGATGCACTGAGTGCGCTGCGGACCACCGACGTCGATGGCCTGGACGACAAACTCAAGGTGCTTGGCCCGCCCCAGCCGGACGAGACCGCGACCATCACGCTTCAGCGCAAGGACCTCGAGGCACAGAAAAAGTCTGTATTGGCCGAGCAGGAACAGGCGACCAAGCTGACCCAGTCGGCCCGCGACCTGTCCACGCAGATCGTCAACCTGCGCCGCAGCCAGTTCAACTCTCAGGTCACCAGCCGCGCGACCAGCCCGCTGACCCCGGCGTTCTGGCAATCGCTGATCCGCCCTACCGCTGAAGACCTGAGTCGCCTGCGAGACCTGCGCGGCGAGGCGGCTGATGCCGTGGCCAGCGCGTTCAGTGCCGAGCATCGCTGGTTGTTCCTGACCAGCCTGGTGGCGGCAATCCTGGTCTGGACCTTGGTCCGTCGCCTGCTCGAACGCCTGTTGGCAGACGCCATGATCCGATGGCTGCCGGAAGGCCGCCTGCGCCGCAGCGCCTTGGCCCTGAGCGTCAGCCTGGCGACGCTGGGTACCATCGCCGGCTCCGTGTCGCTGCTGCGCTGGGGCCTGGAAAGCAGCGCCGAGCTGGGTTCGGACATCGCCAGCCTGACCAACCATATCCTTACCCTGGTGGTGTTCAGCGCCTTCATTTCGGGCCTGGGCCGCGCCATGTTGATGCTGCAGCGCCCGTCCTGGCGCCTGCCGCCGATCCACGATGAAGTGGCCAGCGCCCTGGGCTGGTTCCCCAAACTGCTGGCTCTGGCGTTGATGGTGCTGCTGACCCAGGAGCGCATCAACAGCGTGATCGGCACCAGCCTGGCGCTGACCGTGGCCACCAACGGCCTGACCGCGCTGGTGGTGGCGGTGATTTTCTCGGTGGCCTTGCTGCGCTACCGCCGCACCTTGCGCCAGCATGACCTGGAGCGCCCGACCGGCCTGGCGGGGCTGATCCCCTTCGTCATCGTGGTGTGGGTGGGGCTGATCGTGCTGGCACTGCTGGCCGGCTTCCTGACCCTGGCCTACTTCCTGACCGCCAAGTTGCTGTGGATCAGCGTGGTGGCCACCTGTGCCTACCTGTTGACCACCTTCCTCGGTGACCTGTGCGAGACCTTGCTTTCGCCTCGTCAGCCCGGTGGCCTGGCCTTGGCGTCGACGCTGGGCCTGGCGCCGCGTCATCAGGCCCAGGCCAGCACGATTCTCGCCGGCATTGGTCGCACTGTGTTGCTGTTCCTGGCGGTATTGCTGGCCTTGACGCCGTCGGGCACCAGCCCCGGCGAATTGCTGCTCAGCCTGGGGGATTGGGACGATACCGGTGGCAAGATGCTCGGCAACATGAACATCGTGCCGCAGGACATCCTGTTGGCGGTGGTGATGTTCTTCGGCGGCATGTTCGGTATTCGTGTGCTCAAGCGCTGGTTGAGCGAGCGCCTGCTGCCAGAAACCGACATGGACGCCGGCATGCGCGCCTCGCTGGTGACGCTGGTGGGTTACCTGGGCTTCCTGTTCCTGGCCATGCTGGTGATGTCGACCCTGCGCATCAACCTGACCAGCCTGACCTGGGTGGTGAGTGCGCTGTCGGTCGGTATCGGTTTTGGTCTGCAGCAGATCGTGCAGAACTTCATCTCCGGCCTGATCCTGCTTACTGAGCGCCCGGTGAAGGTGGGCGACTGGGTCAGCCTGGCCGGTGTCGAGGGTGATATCCGCCGCATCAATGTGCGCGCCACCGAGATTCAGATGTCCGACCGCTCGACGGTGATCGTGCCCAACTCGCAGTTCATCTCGCAAAACGTGCGCAACGTGACCATGGGCAATGCCCTTGGTGTGGTCAGCATTACCCTGACCTTGCCGCTGGAAACCGATGCCAACCGTGTGCGGGAATTGCTGCTGGCGGCGTACCAGGAGCACGAAGCGATACTGGATGCACCTGCGTGTTCGGTGTCGTTCAAGGACCTGACCACCAGTGGCATGGTCATTGGCGTCAGTGGTTATGTAGCGGGGCCGCGGCAGGTGTCGGGCACGCGCAGTGACCTGCTGTTCACCATTCTTGGCCGGTTACGCGATGAGGGCATCCCGCTGTCGTCGCCGCAAAGCATGGTGTTGGTGCAAGAGGGCGCGCGCCCGGCTGACGAGCCGGCGTGAAGCCGGGGCCGCTGTGCGGCCCATTCGCGGGCAAGCCCGCTCCCACAGGTTTGCGCTAGCATGGGCCTGTAGGCGCGGGCTTGCCGGCGATTGGGCTGCAAGGCAGCCCACAGGGCTTCAATGCTGCTTGGCCTGCCTGATCCTCACCAGGATCACCAGCAGCACTAACAGCACTGGCGGCGCCATCGCCAACAACCCATCCCGCGCCGTCAGCCCCACCCCCAGCACATTCAGCCCGCCATACAGCAGCTTGAACAGGTTCAACAGGTAATAGGTGATGGCGATGATCGACAGCCCCTCCACCGCCCGCTGAATCTTCACCTGGGCGTCGGCCCGGGCATTGAGGCTGCGCAGGATCTCTGCGTTCTGCTCTTCCATCTCCACCTGCACCCGGGCCTGCAGCAGGTCCCCCAGGTTGGCGACATTCTTCGCCAACTGCTCCAGCCGTTGCTCGGTGGCTGCGCAGTAACGCACCGTAGGCTTGAACCGGCGTTCGATGAACACGCCCAACCGCTGGCAATCGCCCACGTGGCTCTCGCGCAGTTCAGCCAACCGCTCGAACACCAGTTGCGCATACGCCTGGGTAGCGCCGAAGCGGTGGCGGGTCTTCACCGTGTGGCTGACCACCTGGCGCGAGAGCAGGGCGATGGCGTCGAGCAGCCCCTTGGAGTCGTGGCCATCGCCGCCGGCGCTGCGTTCGGACAGGCTCACCAGGGTCTTGTCGAAGGCGTCCAGCTCTTGGCTCAGGGCCTTGGCCGTGGTCAGGGTCAGCGAGGCCATCATGCGGTAGGTTTCGATCTCCAGCAGGCGCCGGATCATGCGGCCCTGGCGGTAGGCATTGAGGCGGCGATTGATGAACAGGAAGCGGTTGGTACCGTCCTCGGTCAGGCGAAAATCGCTCCACACCGACGCATCGCCACCGCCCACACAGGAGCCGCAGGGGTCTTTGAAGCCATAGTGGCTCAGGTCGAGGTCCTGTTCGTCGCGGACCAGCACCTGCACCGCATTGATCACCTGCGCCGTTTGCGGGGCGATGGCTTCGGCTAGCACCTGTGGCAGGGCTTGCCACTCGGTGTTGGCGGTGGAGCAGGGCACCACCAGGGTCAGGGTGAAGAACTCGGTGTGCCGTTCCCATTTGAACGGGTGGCCGTCCAGCCGGGTAATGCCCTGCGCTGCGTTGATGTGCTGCGCCTCTGGGCAGCAGCGTTGCAGCAGCGCCGCACACGCTGCATCGCCGCCGAGCAAGGCGAGGTGGAAGACATGGGCCGGGCCGTCGAAATACAGCGACGGGCGAGCGTGCAGTTCGTTGTGCAAGGCGGTGCGTTGAGGGTGCATGGTGGTCCGGCCTGGTGTTGTGATTGTGGGGGTACCAGGAAGTGGGACTTTGCGCGATGACTGAAAAGTCACGTGGCCATGAGGGCCTTTGTGAAACGGAATCAAGCGCAAAGCAAAAGCCCCTTGTGACATCCGTCAGCAAGGGGCTTCTTGACCAGCCGCTGGGGTTAACCCAGGCAGCGCGTCACATGCTTCACCGAGAGGTACCCCGACAACCCCCAGGGCCCGAGCTCGCGCCCGATGCCGCTGCCTTTGGTTCCGCCCCACGAGGTCTCGACGAATACTGCCTGCACCGAGTTGATCCACACGTGGCCAACCTCCAGCGCATCGGCAACGCGTTCGGCGCGTTCCAGGTCGGCAGAGCAGACCGTGGCCACCAGGCCGAAGCGGCTGTCGTTGGCTTCGGCGATCGCCTGCGCTTCAGTGGTGAAGCGCCGTGCACACAGCACCGGGCCGAAGATCTCTTCGGTCCACAGGCGGCTGTGGGCAGGGACGTCCACATACAGCGTGGGGCTGACGAACCAGCCGTCACGGTCCAGCGCTTTGCCGCCGGCCAGGCATTGCAGGCCCTCTTCGCGTGCGGTGGCGAAGTAGCTGGCAACCTTTAGCCATTGCGCCTGGCTGGTCAGCGGGCCCATGTCCACTTCTTCGCTCAACGGGTTGCCCACCCGCAGGTTCTCGAGTGCCGCCTGCAAGCGCGGCAGCAGCGCATCGGCGATGCCGTCCTGCACCAGCAGGCGTGAGGTGGCCGAGCACATCTGCCCGGCGTTCCAGCTGATGCCAGCGACAATCCATTCCACGGCCTGGTCGACATCGCAATCATCGAACACCACGATCGCCGACTTGCCGCCTAGCTCCAGCGTCACGGGCCGGCATTGGGCAGAAGCGCTGCGCATCACCTGGCTGCCAACACTGTTGCTGCCGGTGAACGACAGCTTG
Organism: Pseudomonas sp. SWRI50; assembly: GCF_014269095.1. NCBI lineage: Bacteria > Pseudomonadati > Pseudomonadota > Gammaproteobacteria > Pseudomonadales > Pseudomonadaceae > Pseudomonas > Pseudomonas sp. SWRI50. The sequence continues at coordinate 15,437 of NZ_JABWRW010000018.1, forward strand.
TCCAGGCCTGCGTGGTTGCTCAGCGCCGCGCCGGTTTCGGCCTTGCCGTTGACGATGTTCAGCACGCCGGCGGGCAGGCCGAGGGCCTCGGCGATCTGGCCGTACGCCTGCTCGATCAGCGGGGTGATTTCCGAAGGCTTGAGCACCACGGTGCAGCCTGCGGCCAAGGCGGGGGCGAGCTTCCAGGCGCTGGTCACCAGCGGGAAGTTCCACGGCACGATCAGGCCGACCACGCCGACCGGTTCCAGGCGGGTGCGGGCGGTGAAGCCGGGCGCGGCCAGGGGCACGTCGCGGTTCTTTTGCGGCAACTGCTCCGCCAGGTCGGCGTAGTAGTTGAAGGTGGCAATCGCGTCGTCCAGGTCGACTTCGGCCTCGGGGCGCGGCTTGCCGTTGTTGCGCATCTGCAGGGTGATCAACGCTTCACGGCGCTGCCCGAGTTGCTCGGCGAAACCGCGCAGGTACGCTGCACGTTCGCTGGCGCTGGTCTGCTTCCAGGCCGGCAGGGCTTCGCGCGCGGCGACCACGGCTTGGTCGACCTGGGCAGCGCTGGCGGCCATCAATTCGGCGAAGGGCTGGCCCAGGGCAGGGTCATTGACGCTGATGCAGTCGCTGCCTTGGCCTTCGACCCAGCGGCCGGCGATGTAGTGAGAAGTGGTCATGGGCAAATTCCAGTCAGGCCATTTCGGCAGTGATTACCGGCGCATGCGAGGTGCTTTTGCAGCGCACCCAGCGCGGGCCATTGGGCCCATATACGCCAGCAGGTTCAGGGAACAGGTTGAGCAGAGCGAGGTACAGTACCCCCGCCAGCCCCAGGGTTACCGGCAGGCTCAGGTCGATGCCGCCGGCCAGGTCGCCCAGCGGGCCAACGAACTGACCCGGCAGGTTGACGAAGCACAGGCCGACTGCCGCGCTGGGGATCCACGCCCCCATGCCGCGCCAGTTCCAGCCGTGCGTGAACCAGTAGTGGCCGCCGCGCTGGCCACGGGTGAACACCTGCAGGTCATCGGCATGGTAGAAGCCGCGACGGGTGATCAGGCCGAGGATCATGATCACCATCCATGGGCTGGTGCAGGTGATGATCAGCACGGCGAAGGTCGACACGCTCTGCACCAGGTTGAAGGTGAAGCGGCCGATGAAGATGAAGCCGATCGCCAGCACGCCGATCAGCAAGGTGGCGGCGGCGCGGCTGAGCAAGCGCGGGAACACGCTGGACATGTCCAGGCCCGTGCCGTACAGCGCGGTGGTACCGGTGGACATGCCGCCGATCACCGCAATCAGGCACACCGGCAGGAAGAACCAGCTCGGCGAGATCGCCAGCAGGCCGCCGACATAGTTGTTGGCCGCGATATAGTCAGGCGCCTGGCTGGCGACCAAGGTGGCGGTACACAGGCCGAACAGGAACGGGATCAAGGTCGCGACCTGGGCGCCGATCACCGCCAGCATGATGCGCGACTTGGGCGTGGTCCGCGGAATGTAGCGCGACCAGTCGCCCAGGAACGCACCGAACGACACCGGGTTGCTCATGGCCAGGATCGCCGCACCGACGAAGGCTGCCCAGAAACCCGCTTGGCCAAGGTTGACGCTGCCGGCATAGCCCGCATCGAACGGCCCGGCGAAGGCCGCGATGCCCAGCAAGAACAGCAAGCTCGACGCCCACACGGCAATCTTGTTGACCCACAGCATGAAGCGGAAGCCGAAGATGCACACCACCAGGACCAACACCGCGAACAGGCCATAGGCCAGGCCCAGGGTGAGGTCGGTTTCTGGTAGGCCGGCCAGGCGTTTGGCGCCACCCACCAAGGCATCGCCCGAGCTCCACACCGACAGCGAGAAGAACGCCACGGCGGTGAGCAGCGACAGGAACGAGCCGACGATGCGCCCGTGCACGCCGAAGTGCGCGCCCGACGACACCGCGTTGTTGGTGCCGTTGAGCGCACCGAACAGGCCCATGGGGGCGAGGATGATGGCACCGATGCCGACCCCGAGCACAATCGCCCAGACCCCGGCCTGGAACGACAACCCGAACAGCACCGGGAAGCTGCCCAGCACGGCCGTGGCAAAGGTGTTGGCACCGCCGAAAATCAGGCGGAACAGGTCAAGCGGGGAGGCGTGGCGTTGGTCGTCGGGAATCTGTTCGACGCCGTTGGTCTCGATACCGGTCGAGTGGCTCATGGTGATACTCCAGCGCGGTTGTTGTCGCCCGGCGCAGTGCGCGGGCCTTATTGTGGGTGCGATGGCAGAGCGGCAAGGCCGCGTAAAAGAGGATCAGGCGGTGGTGACGACCGACAGGTGTTCATGGCAGGCCAACCAGCGCTCGCCCTGGCGGCGAAACACGATGGTTTCACGCTCGGCCAGCTGGTGCTCTTCACCGGCGATGCGGATGTGTGTGGCCACATCGTGCATGAAGATCGCCACGTCACCTTGCAGGCTCACTTGCGCATTGCCCGACTCACACGCCAGCACGGCAAAACCGTCGGCCTGCCACTGGGCCCACACGGCTTCATAAGCGCCACGCGACAACAGCGGCTGCGCCAAGGTGTGGAAGAGAAAGGTGGCGTCTTCGCTGAAGCAGGCGAAGTAGCGGGCGGTGTCGTTGCTGGCAAAGGCATCGACGAGGTCGGCGGCGGCTTGCCGTACCTGGAGTGTCTGGTCCACGGGAGTGGCCTCACGCTTTTTGTGATTGTGGTGAGCGATTCTGGTGGCGCTTGGCGGGGGGAAAAATCGCTGGGGGCAAATAATCAGTTCAGGAAAGTGTGAAGTGATGTTTGGCTGGCTTTACCCTCGTATTGCCCGTGGATTAAGGTGGAAGGAGTCGTGTTGAGCAGTAGCCATTGGCGTGTAGAACGTAAAACTGACGAAGCCCCTTACCTCCTTGGACTGTAGGCAATGAGTAAGTACGAACCACCGCTCACGGTAACACCTCGTATTTTGGCATTGGTTGCCGAGATCAGTGAGCTTGTGGGGTTGTTGGCTGCTCACCCGGACAGCGGGCTGACGCCGCAACTGCGCCGGGGCAACCGTATTCGGACTATCCAGGCATCACTTGCAATAGAGAACAATACGTTGAGCGTGGAGCAGGTAACTGCATTGCTGGATGGCAAGCGGGTATTGGGGTTGCCACGTGAAATCCAGGAAGTCCGAAATGCATTCGTTACCTATGATGCAATGGCGAACTGGCGCCCCGGCTCTCAAGACGATCTCCTCGCTGCACACGGTATGCTGATGCAAGGGCTGATTGATGACGCTGGCCATTTTCGCAAGGGGGGCGTAGGGATCTATCGCGGGGTACGCTTACTGCACATGGCGCCCCCAGCCAGTCGGGTCGCGACGCTCGTGCAGGGCCTATTGCACTGGCTCGTAAAAAACGATTGGCACCCCCTGATCATCAGCTGTGTATTTCACTACGAGTTTGAGTTCATCCACCCGTTTGCTGATGGAAATGGGCGAATGGGACGGCTCTGGCAGACGCTGTTGCTTAGTCGTTGGCGACCAGTCCTGGCATACCTTCCGGTAGAAACGGTAATCCGTGAGCAGCAAGAAGCCTACTATTTGGCGCTTGCCGCAGCCGATCAGTCTGGTGAAGCAACCCCGTTTGTCGAGTATATGCTCCAAGCACTGCTTCAAGCCCTCAGCGAAGCAGTGGGTAGCGATCAAGTAGGCGATCAAGTAACCGATCAAGTAGCGAGACTGCTCAATGTTCTGCCCATTGGGATTTCATTGAAGGCCAATGAATTGATGGATCGCCTTGGGCTCTCGCACCGTCCCACATTCAGCAAGAATTACCTTAAACCAGCAATTGCTATGGGTTTGATCGAAATGACTGATCCTCATTCTGCTCGCAGTCCTAGACAGCAATATCGTCGAGTCGCCAAGTAAACGATCCGCTTGTATGGGCCAACTGGCGGGGCTATCCCCAAATGACCGGCATACGCCAAACCCGCTGTCATCGAACTGCAACGTACATCCCGCACCCTTTCTGCCATCAACCTCAATGCCTCATTGCGAGTTCGAATGGGTCATCCCGCGCTGCATCCGCAACAGGACCATGACCTGTTCGGCCTGCTTTATGCTTTTGCCTTCCGCCCAGGCCAGCCCGGTCGCGAGATCGATTCGGCGCAGTTGCTGCGCAAGCTCGGCGAACCGCCTGAGCCCGACGAATTTTTATGGCTGCACCTGAACCTGGCCCATGCCGCTTGCGAGCGCTGGCTGCGCGCCCACCTGACGCTGCCCGATGCGTTTTTCGAAACCTTGCGCGAGGGGTCCCGGTCGACCCGTATCGAACATGCCGATTCGGCGCTGTTGGCGGTGGTCAACGATGTGGTGTTCAACTTCGGCCTGGTGTCGTCGGACATTTCCACGCTGTGGGCCTGCGCCAGCAGCCAGCTGCTGGTGAGCGCGCGTTTGCAGCCGTTGCATTCGGTGGACAAGCTGCGCTCGTCGGTCAAGCGTGGCGAGCGCTTCCATTCGTCCATCGAACTGCTGGTGCATCTGCTGCGCGACCAGGGGGATGTGTTGACCCAGATCGTGCGCGAAACCACCACCAGCGTCGATCGCATCGAAGACCAGTTGCTGTCCCAGCGCCTGAGTGACAACCGCGCCGAACTCAGCAGCATGCGTCGGGTACTGGTGCGTTTGCAGCGCCTGCTGGCGCTCGAGCCTGGGGCCCTGCTGCGCCTGCTCAACCGCCCACCGGACTGGCTGCAGGAACAGGACATGCGCCAGCTGCGCGCGGCGACCGAAGAGTTCACCCTGGTGATCAGCGACCTCACCGCCCTGGGTGAGCGGATCAAGTTGCTGCAGGAAGAGATCGCCGCCAAGCTCAACGAGCAGACCAACCGCACCCTGTTCACCCTGACGGTGGTGACCGTGCTGGCGCTGCCCATCAACATCATCGCCGGCTTTTTCGGCATGAATGTCGGTGGCGTGCCGCTGTCGGACGACCCACATGGCTTCTGGGTGCTGGTGGCACTGGTGGCGACCTTCACCGTGCTGGTGGGGCGTTGGGCGTTTCGCAAGCGGCGTGAATACTGACGGCGGCATGCGCCCCGACTGGCGGTCCCCGCCATCTCTGATCCTTGCCTACGCTGATACTCCCCATCTGCTGATGCAAGGAGCTTCACCATGGCCTTCCAATACAAGCGTCTGGACAAGAACAACGCCGCAGTCCTGCTGGTCGATCACCAGGCGGGTTTGCTTTCGCTGGTGCGTGACATCGACCCGGACCGCTTCAAGAACAACGTCCTGGCCCTGGCAGACCTGGCCCAGTACTTCAAGCTGCCGACCATCCTCACCACCAGCTTCGAAACCGGCCCCAACGGCCCGTTGGTCCCCGAGCTCAAGGCGCAGTTCCCCGATGCCCCCTACATCGCTCGCCCCGGCAACATCAACGCCTGGGACAACGAAGACTTCGTCAAGGCCGTCAAGGCCACGGGCAAGAAGCAACTGTTGATCGCCGGTGTAGTGACTGAGGTCTGTGTCGCGTTCCCGGCACTGTCGGCACTGGAGGAGGGCTTTGAGGTGTTCGTCGTCACCGACGCCTCTGGCACCTTCAACGAATTGACCCGCGATTCGGCCTGGCGGCGTATGGAGGCTGCCGGGGCACAACTGATGACCTGGTTCGGCGTGGCCTGCGAGCTGCACCGCGACTGGCGTAATGACGTCGAAGGGCTGGGGACGCTGTTCTCCAACCACCTTCCCGATTACCGCAACCTGATGACCAGTTACGACAAGCTGGCCAAGTAGCGCCCTGCCTCGCACGCGGGGCGGTTCTGTGTAGGAGCAGCCTTGCGCTGCGAAGAGGCCGGTGTAGCACAGAGAATCTTTCAGGCAGTCACCGGCCTCTTCGCAGCGCAAGGCTGCTCCTACACACACAAAGACCGAGCAAACCATTCACCAGTAAGGCTCGGCGCGGGCGTAATAAGCGAAGCGGCAAACCGCTATGGATCGACCATACTGAGTCTTCATTCGCCAGCGGGAGCGAGCCATGTCGAAGTCAGCCAAGAAGAAGGACCCTCAGGCACAGCCCGAAAAATTGGGCGGCAAGGCCTACGAGAAGGCGCTCAAGCACCTTCACGTCGAGTTGGTGAAGCTGCAGGAATGGGTCGTGGCCAAGGGCCTGAAGGTGTGCATCGTCTTTGAAGGCCGCGATGGTGCGGGCAAGGGCGGGACCATCAAGGCCCTCACCGAGCGGGTCAGCCCTCGGGTGTTCCGTGTGGTGGCGCTGCCAGCGCCGACCGAGCGGGAAAAAACCCAGATGTACGTGCAACGCTACCTGGGCCATTTGCCTGCTGCAGGCGAGGTGGTGATCTTCGACCGCAGTTGGTACAACCGCGCCGGTGTCGAGCGGGTGATGGGGTTTTGCAGCGATGAACAGGCCAACAAGTTTCTCACTGTGGTGCCGTTGTTCGAGAAGATGATGGTTGAGTCGGGGATCATCCTCATCAAGTACTGGCTGGAGGTCAGCGCCGAAGAGCAGACCCGCCGCCTGCAGGACCGCATCAATGACGGCCGCAAGCTGTGGAAGCTGTCGCCGATGGACCTGAAGTCGTATACCCGCTGGGATGACTACACCAAAGCCCGCGATGACATGTTCGCCGCGTCGGATTCCTCCTGGGCGCCATGGTTCATGGCCCACTCCAACGACAAGCGGCGCGCACGGCTGAACATCATCAGCCACCTGCTCGGCCGCATTCCCTACAAGGACATCACCCGCGACCAGGTCGTGAAATTGCCCAAGCGCGGCAAGGTCGGCAAGTACAAGGCGGTGAACTACCCGTTCAAGGTTGTCGAAGCGCGTTACTGACCCCATCCCCGCGGGGAGCCTACAGGGTGTAGACCTATGCCACATGACGGCAGCTTGCTCCAGGCAACGGTGGTGTTCCTCTTGGCCGTGGTACTGCTGGTGCCGCTGGCGCAGCGTTTGAAACTGGGGGCCGTGCCGGGGTATCTGCTGGCCGGCATCCTCATCGGCCCTTCGGTGCTGGGTTTGCTGGGTAACCCGGATAACGTCGCACGCCTGTCAGAGATGGGCGTGGTGATGCTGCTGTTCGTCATTGGCCTCGAGCTTTCGCCACGCCGCCTGTGGACCATGCGCCGGGCGCTTTTCGGCGTTGGCTCGTTGCAGGTCGGGCTGACCGCTGCGGTGCTTGGCCTGCTCGCCTATTGGCTGTTCGGCCAATCGAAGGCGGCGGCCGTCGTGCTGGGGCTGGGGCTGGCCCTGTCGTCCACGGCGTTTGGCTTGCAGGTGCTGGCCGAGCGCAAGGACCTGGGCAAGCCTCACGGGCGCCTGGCGGTCGCGATTCTGCTGTTCCAGGACATTGCCGCCATCCCCCTGATTGCCGTGGTGCCCTTGCTGGGCGGTGATGTCAGCCGCGCTGATGAAGGGACGTGGCCGCTGGTGGGCGTGGCGGTCGGCATCGGCGTGATCATTATTGGGGGCCGGTACCTGATGACCCCCGTATTCAAATGGACGGTCGGCTCCGGGTTGCCGGAGCTGTCCACCGCTACCGCGTTGCTGGTAGTACTGGGCACCGCTTGGGTGATGGAGCATGTCGGCATCTCGATGGCGCTTGGTGCGTTTCTCGCTGGCGTATTGATGGCCGAGTCGCCGTTCCGTCACGAGCTCGAAACCCAGATCGAACCCCTCAAAGGCCTGTTGCTGGGGCTGTTTTTCGTCGGCGTGGGCATGAGCGCCGATTTGCGCCTGCTGTTCGGCATGCCCTTGGCGGTGCTGGGGCTTACGTTGCTGCTGGTGGGCGTCAAGCTACCGCTGTTGGTGGCTTTGGGCCGTACGGCCGGAGGGCTGAACCGACCCCAGGCGTTGTGCCTGGGCGTGGTGTTGGCATCTGGCGGTGAGTTTGCGTTCGTGGTGTTCAAGCTGGCGCTTGAGCACCAGGTGCTCGAGCAGCAGGTGCATGACCTGTTGGTGCTGGCCATCACCCTGTCGATGGCGGTGGTGCCGTTGGTGATGATGGCCCTGAGCCGACAGTTGCGCGACCCCGACGCCACCCGCCCCACGCCTGAAACCGATCACTGACTCGCGCCAAGACGGCGTACTGACTGTTCGGAGGTGAAGCATGCAGCCGAGTTTCAAGCTGGACAGCGCCCTGTCGCAGGGCTTGCTCGATGTCTTGATCAAGGCAGGCTTGGTGGCTGCCCTGGTGATCTTCTCCTTCCAGGTGTTCCAGCCGTTCCTCGAGCTGATGCTGTGGGCGGTGATCCTGGCCGTCACGCTGTACCCGCTGCACTGCCGCATCACGCGGCGCTGGGGGCTCAAGGATGGCTATGCGGCGACAGTAGTGGTGCTGCTGGTACTGGTGGTGTTGCTGGTGCCGATCTATCTGGTGGTGGTGTCGATCACCGAGTCGGTGGACAGCATGCTGACGCTGCTCAAGAGCGGCGCCTGGAGCGTACCGACACCCCCCGAATCGGTGGCTTCCTGGCCGTTGATCGGGCCGCGCCTGTATGCCTTGTGGCTGGCAGCATCCGAGAGCCTGAGCGGGGTGCTCAACAGCATGATGCCGCAGCTCAAGGACGCCGGGCGAGTGCTGCTGGGGGCCGCGGCCAGTGCCGGGGGGGCGTTTTTGATGTTCATCGCGGCGATCATCATCTCGGGGGTGATCATGGCCTTCGGCGCGCGTGGCGAGCTGGCGGCGCAGCGCATTGCCATGCGCGTATCCGGCGAGCAGCGCGGCAGGTCGATTGCCAAGCTGTGCACCGCCACCATTCGCGCCGTCGCCCAGGGCGTAATCGGCATCGCCTTCATCCAGATGCTGCTGATCGGCGTTGGCTTTGTTATCAAGGGCGTGCCGGGGGCGGGAATGTTGGCGATTGCCATCCTCATGCTGGGTATTGCCCAGGCGCCGGCCACGCTGATCACGCTACCGGTGATCGCCTACGTGTTCCATGCCGAGGGCTTCACCCTGGCGACCATCGTGTTTGCCGTCTACACCTTCGTCGCCGGCCTCGCTGACAATGTGCTCAAGCCCCTGCTGCTGGGGCGCGGGGTCGATGTGCCGATGCCTGTCGTGCTGATCGGCGCACTGGGCGGCATGGTGGTCAAAGGCATTATCGGCCTGTTCATCGGCCCGGTGATTCTTGGCGTGACCTATGTGTTGTTCTGGCAATGGGTCGCGCTGCAGGTACCCGAAAACCCTGTCGAACCGTCGGCCTGAGCCGGGGCCTGGCATGCCTGGACCTACCTGGCGTCGCGCCTTGGGCCTGGTTGCCTTGCTGTCAGGCTGCACCCAGGTCGGGCCAGACTTTCAACCCCCGCAAACGGCCTGGCTGGACCCGTGGAGCACACGCTTGCTGGAGCAGGCCGGGCGGCGTGATGCAACGGTGGACTTTCGCCAGTGGTGGCAGGTGTTCGCCGACCCCGCACTGGATGCGCTGATTGCCGAAGCCGACGCCCACAACAGCAACCTGCGCGTGGCCGGCCTGCGCATCGCCGAGGCACGTGCACAGCTGGCCATCGTGCAGACTGGGCGTTACCCGCAGTTGCAGCAGGTGCGGGCGCAAAGCCTCTACCTCAAGCAAGACCAGTCCGGCACCGACACTGCCCGCGATTCGGTGTTCTGGCAGTCCAGCGCAGGGTTCGACATCGCCTGGGAAATTGACTTCTGGGGGCGCTTCAGCCGTGCCATCGAGTCTGCCGATGCCCTGTATTTCGCCTCCCAGGCCAACTACGCCGATGCCATGTTGTTATTGCGTGCGCAGGTAGCTGACACCTACTTTGCATTGCGTACCGCCGAGGCGCGCCTTGCCATTGCCGAAGAAAACGCCAAGCGCCAGGCACGCAGCCTGGAGATCACCGAGCGGTTGTTCCGCCATGGCGAGCATGACGAACTCGATTGGCAGCAGGCCCGCACGCAGTACTTGGCGACCCAGGCGACCATCCCCGAGTTCGAGAACCAGCTCAACGCCCTGCGCAACGTGCTCTGCTCCCTGCTCGGGCGCCCCCCCGGCCCACTGCCGGAGCTGCAGTCGCAATACGGCCAGTTGCCACTGCCGGACCGCGCACTGCTGCAGGACGTGCCTGCTCGCCTCTTGCAGCGGCGCCCAGACATCCGCGCTGCCGAACAGGCCGTGGCGGCGCAATCGGCACTGGTCGGGGTGGCCGAAGCTGACCTTTATCCACAGCTGAGCCTGTTGGGCAGCCTCGGTTGGACGTTCGTCTCGGCCAGTCACCTGCCCAACACGCTCGACCTCGCGGCCGGCCCAAGCCTGATCTGGAACCCGTTCGACTACGGCCGGCGCAAGAACGCCGTGCGTGTCGAAGATGCGCGCTTGCAGCAATTGATCGAGCTGTATCAGCAACGTGTGCGCGAAGCCGCCCGTGAGGCTGACGATGCCGCCAGTGGCCTGGTGCGCTCGCTGCAAAGTGCAGGCATTCGCGATCAAGCCTCGCAAGCCGCGCAGCGCTCGTTGAGCCTGGCCATGTCGCAGTACCGCGAAGGGTTCGCTGATTTCCAGCGGGTGCTCGACGCCCAACAGTTGCTGCTGCAACAACAGGATGGCTACCTGGTCAGCCGCGGCAATGCCGTCAGCAGCCTGGTGACCTTGTACAAGGCCCTGGGCGGCGGTTGGGACCCAGGCCGTGCGCCGATCGACCCGGCCACCCGTCGCCAGATGCAGCAACGCACCGATTGGGGAGACTTGCTGGATGAGCCTGCCCCCAGCGCACAGCCACCAGGTGAGCAAAAATGACTGACACCCCACAAACACCGCCTGCGCAAGCGCCCGACCGTGGCCTGCGCTGGGTATTGTTGCTGATTGCCGTGAGCCTGCTCTGGTACCTGCTGGCCGACCGTTTTACACCGTACACCCAGCAGGCTCGCCTGCAAGCCTACGTGGTGCCGGTGAGCGCCGAGGTGGCCGGCCAGGTCAAGCGCGTGGCCGTGGGTAACAACCAGGAAGTGCGCAAGGGCGAAGTGCTGTTCGAACTGGACCAGGAGCAATACCGCATTGCCCTGGCTCGCGCCGAAGCCGACTTCGACACGGTGGGCCGGCAGATCGGCGCCCACACTGCCGGCATCGACTCGGCCCAGGCGGCGTTGATGGCAGCCCAGGCCAACGAGCGCAAGGCCCGGCAAGACGCCGAGCGGCTGAAGCGGCTGATCGAGGAAGACCCCGGCACGGTGTCGCAGCGCCGCCTGGAAGGCGCGCAGGCCACGCGCGACCAGGCCATCAGCCAAGTCGCAGCAGCCCGTGCCGAAGTGGTGCGGGCACGTGAGCAGCAGGGTGGGGCGCAAGCGGATAACGCGCAGGTGCGCAGCGCGGCGGCGAATGTGCAAAAGGCCCGCCTGGACCTGGAGCGAACGGTGGTGCGCGCCGATACCAACGGGTTGATCACCGACCTGCGCACCGACGTGGGCCACTACGTGGGCGCCGGCAGCCCGATGATGACCCTGATCGCGATCCATGACGTGTGGATCAGCGCCGACCTGACCGAGAACAACCTCGGCCGCCTGCGCCCCGGCACACCGGTGCTGGTGGTGCTCGATGCGCTGCCTGGGACGGTGCTGAAGGGGCGCATACGCAGCATCGGTTATGGCATCAGCGTGGGCCAGAGCAACCCGCCGGGCACGCTGCCGAGCGTGCAGAACAGCCGTGAATGGCTGCGCTCGGCCCAACGCTTTCCGGTGATTGTCGAGCTTGACCGGGACCAGCTGGAAGACAAGTCCGGCTTGCGGGTGGGGGGCCAAGCCGAGGTGATGGCGCTGCCCAGCGAGGGCAACCCGCTGAACGTGCTTGGCCGTGTGTTCATGTGGCTGATGAGCTGGCTCTCGTATGCCTATTGAGCTGCGGCGCCAGCGTGCGCTTCGCCTGGCCTGGGGCGTGGCGCTGTGCCTGGCGGTCAGCTTCGGTTTTGGCCTGCCGGTGCCGATTTTGGCGCCGGTGTTCGCGGTGCTGTTGTTGGCCATGCGTAGCCAGCCCCTGCCGTTGCGCGCGGCACCGGCGTTGGCCGTGCTGGTACTGCTGAGTTGTGGCAGTGGCCTGTTGCTGATTCCCTTGTTGCGCCATGCGCCGGTAAGTGGTGTGCTGCTGGTCGGCGTTGGCGTGTTTCTGGTGCTGCGTTATGCCCTGAAGGGCGGCAACGGCCTGTTGGCCAACTTGCTGGTTATCGGCCTGACCATGATCGCCGCAGCCGGCACCAGCGATTTCACCTTGGCGCTGTCGGTGGTCGAGGCCTTGTCCAAAGGCATGCTCCTGGCAACCTTGGGCACGGCGCTGGCGCATGTGATGTTCCCCGAACCGGCTGACGCACCTGTGCAACCGTCACCGCCGCCGCTCGCCGCTGAACGGGCCAGCTGGGTCGCACTGCGCGCCACGCTGATCGTCATGCCTGCCTTTTTGCTGGCGCTGATCGCACCGGATGCGTTCATGCCGCTGATCATGAAGTCGGTGAGCCTCGGTCAGCAGGCCAGCGAGACCCATGCCCGCAATGCCAGCCGAGAACTGATTGGCTCGACCTTGCTGGCCGGGCTGCTGGCGATCCTGCTGTGGGGGGCATTGAGCCTGTTCGTGCACCTGTGGATGTTTTTCCTGTGGGTGCTGCTGTTTTCGCTTTGGCAGGCCCGGCGGCTGTACCGCGCGGTGGCGACGCGGCATAGCCCGGCCTATTGGGTCAGTTGCCTGACTACGATGTTGATACTGCTGGGGCAGTCGGTGCAGGACAGCGCGACGGGGCAGGATGTTTACCGCGCGTTCGCCGTGCGCATGGCGCTGTTCTTGGCGGTGTCGGTGTATGCCAGTGCCCTGCTGATCTGGATCGACCGGCGCAGGGCACGGCAGTGGGTGCATTAGGGCTGCCAGTCGACCCCGGTGTCCTCCAGGTAGGCATCCACCGCAGCGCCGACGGTGGGGTGGAAGGCCTTTTCCCCCATGTGCTGGAACAACTCAAAGCGCTTCATCTTGTCTTTCACCGGGTCTTTCATTTCGGCGAACTGCAACTCCACGCCGCGCGCCTCCAGCGCCCGGTCCAGTTCAGCGAGCATGTCTGCAGAGGTCACGTCGATGCTGGTCACAGGCTCCGCGGCGATCACCAACCGTTGCACGGCGGTAGGGGACTGTTCCACAGCCGCCAGTACGGTGCTCTGGAACTGCTCGGCATTGGCAAAAAACAGCGGCGCATCCCACCGCAGCAGCACCAGGCCGGGGATGCGCCGGGCTTGCGGGTAGCGCTGCACATCATGGTAGCCGCGGGTGCCATCCACCCGGCCGAGCACTGCAAAATGCGGCCTCCAGCCATCCCAGAGAAATTCGATGACTGAAATTGCCACGGCAATGCCGATACCCGGAATGGCACCAAACACTGCCACCCCGACAAAACAGGTAAACGACAGCCAGAACTCCCATTGCTGCATGTGGAAGATGCGTTTGAGGTCGGCGAATTCGAACAGCCCCAGTGCGGCGGCGATCACCACGGCGGCGAGGGCACTGTTGGGCAGGTAATGCATCAGGTTGGGCGCCACCAGCAGCAGAACGGTCACGGCCAGCGCCCCGATGATGCCGGTGAGCTGGGTCTTGGCCCCAGCAGCTTCAGCGACAGGGGTGCGTGACGAACTGCTGCTGATCGGGATGCCCTGGAATAGCCCGCTGGCCAGGTTGGCCACCCCCAGGCCAAACATTTCCTGGTTCGGGTTGACCGGCATCTTCAGGCGGGCCGCGTAGGAGCGTGACAGTACGCTGGTGTCGGCGAATGACACCAGCGCCACTGCGATGCCGCCGAGCAGCACTTCCACCAGGTCGATATCGCTCAACCAGGGGAAGACCAGGTCCGGCAGGCCCTGGGGTAACTGGCCGAGGACTTTGACGCCGCTCTGGTCGAGGTCGAGCAGGCTCACCGCCAGTGTTGCCAGCACCACAGCGATCAGAATGCCGGGCAAGCGCTTGAACGGTTTGAGCAGCAGGATCAGCGCCAGGCTACCGGCGCCGATGACGAAGCTGGGCCAGTGGCCATGGCCTGCAAGCAGGGCCTGGGTCAGGCCCCAGATGTCACGCAGCGGGCCTTGGCTGTCGATGGATAAGCCAAACAGTTTGGGCAGTTGGCTGATCAGCACGGTCAAGGCGATGCCGTTCATGTAGCCATAGCGGATCGGCTTGGACAGCAATTCGGTGATGAAGCCCAGGCGCAGCAGACCGGCGACCATGCAGAACACTCCCGCGACCAAGGCCATCATGCTGGCGATGGTGATGGCCCGCTGCGGGTCGCTGGCGGCGTACTGCACCACCACCGCCAGGATGGGCGCGGCCAGTGCCGAATCTGGGCCCAATACCAGGATGCGGCTGGGGCCGAACAGGGCATAGGCCAGCAGCGGAATGATGGTGGCGTAGAGGCCGTAGATGCCGGGTACGCCCGAGGCTTCGGCGTAGGCGATGCCCACGGGCACCAGCATGCTGGTGAGTACCAGCCCGGCAGCGATGTCCCTGGGCAGCCAGGCACGCTGATAGTGAAGCAGGGTGACCACGCCGGGCAGCCAGCGTTGCCAGTCGAAGCGTGGGGGAGGGGGTGTTTCGGGCATGGTGCAGGCTCCAGGGGGGGCATGTACTGCATGAGGTCCCGTTGGAGTCAGCTTAGAGCGTGGATGGCGGCGTTGCTCAAGCCGCGACGTAACCTCGGCTGCTAGAAGCACTCACCTCGCGTTACAAATGAAGCCATGCTTGCGCTTCAGGTTGCCTGACAACTCCCCATCCTCGTGTAAAGTCGGGCGATTAACGCGCGCTCGGGGAGTGAGCTTGGCAAAATTTCACGTCGACGCTATCCAGCGCTGGGAATCGTTTGAACATGCTGGAACGTCCTATGACCTTAATCACCTGGACTGTCACGAAGTCTTCTTGCAAAAACAAGATGGCAAGGATCCAATCCGCTTCGTAGTCACCTACGGCCTTCATTGCTTCACCAAAGACGATACTGAGCGGAACATTCCACTGAAGTACGCTGATGGTCGTGAAAGCCGATTCATCTGCATAGAGCGCTATGAAACGTCCAAGTGCCTCCGGGGAATGCTCGAAAAACTGGCCAGCGCGACGGTGTTCCTGACTCAGGGAGAGAGCTTTTTCACAATAGACGTCATGAATAACGCCAGCGGCGAGGTGGAACCGTTCAAGATCTGCATGGCCATCTTTCGCGAAAACAGGGTACTGCGGATACACGTCACCAGCGCCTACTTTGCAAGGTTGGGTGAAGGTTCGCCGGGTATTCCGATCAGGAAAAAAGGTTTCAGCATTTTCAAGATCGCGGTCGATACCCTGAAAAAACCGAACGGCCAGTTCCCCAAAGAGGTCCGCAATCGCTACCCTAGGAAGAAATGAAGGGCCCAGAAACGGCGAATCCCTCTCGAGGAGGGATTCTCAGCCGTCGATGCATGCTTCGACGGGGCAGGTCGTTCTCACGTCGCGCTCGGCGAGCTGGTTTCCCAGCAACGGGGTGCGATCCGAAGATCCCTGTAACCACCCTTTGGTTTACGTATAAACGCAGGCCTATAGTCCACTAACAGTGGAATAGGATCAAGGCTTTTTTCATCACGTGATAACCCATAACCTTGCAAGCAGGGAAGGCTCATACCCTTAAGTACAAAACCCCCGTGTCGCTTAGCGATCACGGGGGTTTTGAAGTCTTTCAAGTACCGTGGAATCCCACGGCTCCCATCAGACGTTGAAGCGGAAGTGCATCACGTCACCGTCTTTGACGATGTAGTCTTTACCTTCCAGGCGCCATTTACCGGCTTCCTTGGCGCCGCTTTCACCCTTGAACTGGATGAAGTCTTCATACGCTACCACTTCGGCGCGGATGAAGCCTTTTTCGAAGTCGGTGTGGATAACACCGGCGGCCTGTGGCGCGGTGGCGCCGACGCGGACGGTCCAGGCGCGGACTTCCTGCACACCGGCAGTGAAGTAGGTCTGCAGGTTCAGCAGCTCGTAACCAGCGCGGATCACGCGGTTCAGGCCAGGCTCTTCCAGGCCCAGGGCCTCGAGGAACATGTCTTTCTCTTCACCGTCGTCCAGCTCGGCGATTTCGGCTTCGATCTTGTTGCAGACCGGCACCACGACCGCGCCTTCTTCTTCGGCGATGGCACGGACTACGTCCAGGTGCGGGTTGTTGTCGAAGCCGTCTTCAGCGACGTTGGCGATGTACATCACCGGCTTGCTGGTCAGCAGGTGGAAGCCACGGATGACGGCCTTTTCGTCGTCAGCCATGTGCTTCATCAAGCTGCGCGCTGGCTTGCCTTCGGTGAAGTGCGGGATCAGCTTTTCCAGGATGGCCTTTTGCGCCAGGGCTTCTTTGTCGCCGCCCTTGGCGTTGCGGGCAACCTTCTGCAGTTGCTTCTCGCAGCTGTCGAGGTCGGCGAAGATCAGCTCGAGGTCGATGATCTCGATGTCACGCTTGGGGTCGACGCTGTTGGAAACGTGAATCACGTTCTCGTCTTCGAAGCAGCGCACCACGTGGGCGATGGCATCGGTCTCGCGGATGTTGGCGAGGAACTTGTTGCCCAGGCCTTCACCCTTCGAAGCGCCCGCCACCAGGCCTGCGATGTCGACGAATTCCATGGTGGTCGGCAGGATGCGGTTAGGCTTGACGATTTCCGCCAGTGCAGCCAGGCGCGCATCGGGCATCGGCACGATGCCGCTGTTCGGCTCGATGGTGCAGAAAGGGAAGTTCTCCGCCGCGATGCCAGACTTGGTCAGGGCGTTGAACAGGGTGGACTTGCCGACGTTGGGCAGGCCGACGATGCCGCAATTGAAACCCATGGGTATTCCCTCTCTAGGAAATCAGGCCTTCTGGCTGTGCAGTTCGCGCATCGCCTTGGCGAAATCGCCAGCGAGGACATCTGGCAGCACGCCGAGGGCAAAATCGATGCTGGCATCGAGCTTCTCCTGCTCGGCGCGCGGCGCGCGGCCCAGGACGAAGTTGGAGACCAGTTTGGCGTCGCCCGGGTGGCCAATGCCAAGCCGCAGGCGGTGGAAGTCGTTCTGGTTGCCGAGCTGCGCGATGATGTCGCGCAGGCCGTTGTGCCCACCATGGCCGCCGCCGCGTTTGAGCTTGGCGACGCCTGGAGGCAGGTCGAGTTCGTCATGCGCCACCAGGATCGCTTCCGGCTTGATGCGGAAGAAATTGGCCAAGGCCGCCACGGACTGGCCGCTACGGTTCATGTAGGTGGTGGGGATGAGCAGACGAACGTCGTTGCCCTGATGGCTGAATTTAGCCGTCAGGCCGAAATACTTGCGGTCAGCGGTCAAGGAGACGCGCTGGGCGCTGGCAATGCGTTCAACGAAAAGAGCCCCTGCGTTATGCCGGGTCTGTTCGTATTCGGGGCCGGGGTTACCCAGGCCAACGATCAACTGGATGGCGGTCACGTCAGGGGCTCTTCCTTGGAGTTGGTGGGTTACAGGGCGCGTGGCACTGTACCCCGATCAACACCGGCGTGCGAGTGGATTACTCGGCAGCGCCTTCAGCTTCTGGAGCAACGCGTGGCGCGTGAACGTTGGCAACAGCTTTGTCATCACCGTGGGCCAGAGCGACGAACTCTACGCCTTTCGGAGCTTTCAGGTCCGACAGGTGGATGATGCTGCCGACTTCGGCGTTGGCCAGGTCAACTTCGATGAACTCAGGCAGGTCTTTGGCTTCGCAAGAAACTTCGATCTCGGAAACAACGTGCGAGATCTCGCCGCCTTTCTTGATCGGGGCTTCTTCGCCGATGAAGTGAACCGGAACCTTGGCGGTCAGCTTCTGGCCAGCAACGACGCGAACGAAGTCAGCGTGCATGATGAATTGCTTGGCTGGGTGGCGCTGCATGGCCTTGACGATGACGTTTTGCTTGACGCCGTCAACGTTCAGCTCGATCACGTGGCTGTAGGCAGCTTCGTTTTCGAACAGTTTGGCGATTTCCTTCGACACGATGGTCAGGGACTCGGCGTCTTTACCGCCACCGTAGACAACGGCAGGGATGCTCAGCGAGTGACGCAGGCGGCGGCTCGCACCTTTCCCCAGGTCAGTACGCTTTTGGGCGTTCAGGATGAAATCAGTCATTTTGCTTCTCCAAAATAGCCATCTCCCGCAGGCGTTTGCGACCAGCGCCAAACGGGGTGGGCAAAAAAGCCCCGCCCCAACACATGCTGGGGCGGGGCGCTTCACATCAACACGTGTTCCGCTTAGCGGAACATCGCACTGATCGATTCTTCATTGCTGATGCGGCGTACCGCTTCAGCGACAACCGGTGCGATATCCAACTGGCGGATACGGTCACAGGCTTGAGCAGCGGCGGACAGCGGAACGGTGTTGGTCACCACCAGCTCGTCCAGTACCGACTTCTCGATGTTCTCGATCGCGCGGCCCGACAGGACAGGGTGCGTGCAGTAGGCGTAAACCTTGGCAGCGCCGTGTTCTTTCAGGGCTTTGGCCGCGTGGCACAGGGTGCCGGCGGTGTCGACCATGTCGTCTACCAGGATGCAAGTGCGCCCTTCGACGTCGCCGATGATGTGCATAACCTCGGAGTGGTTAGCCTTTTCGCGGCGTTTATCGATGATACCCAGGTCGACACCCAGGGACTTGGCGACGGCGCGTGCGCGCACGACACCACCGATGTCCGGGGAGACGATCATCAGGTTCTCGAAACGCTGGTCTTCGATATCGTCGACCAATACGGGCGAGCCGTAAATGTTGTCGACAGGAATATCGAAGAAACCCTGGATCTGGTCAGCGTGCAGGTCGACGGTGAGTACACGGTCGATACCTACGACAGTGAGCATGTCAGCGACAACTTTGGCGCTGATAGCAACACGTGCCGAACGCGGACGGCGGTCCTGGCGGGCGTATCCGAAGTAAGGAATCACGGCGGTGATTCGGGATGCTGAGGAGCGGCGGAAGGCGTCGGCCATCACTACCAGTTCCATCAGGTTATCGTTGGTCGGGGCACAGGTCGGCTGAATAATGAAGACGTCTTTACCGCGGACATTTTCATTGATCTCAGTGCTGATCTCGCCGTCGGAGAATTTACCGACAGAGACGTCACCGAGAGGGATATGCAGCTGACGTACGACACGCCGAGCCAGATCGGGGTTAGCGTTCCCCGTAAAGACCATCATCTTGGACACGCGCAGTACCTGAAGGCTGAGGGTATACCTGGATGAGTATAAGGAAAATGGCAGGGGCGGCTGGATTCGAACCAACGCATGGCAGGATCAAAACCTGCTGCCTTACCGCTTGGCGACGCCCCTGTATCTGTTGCTGCGAGCGCTATGCACTCGACTTCTTGACCAGACTTTGTAGCTTGCGATGCAACATCGAAATATTGCTTCCTTTCGCCACAAACCCTGTTTGGGTCGCTGAAAGAAGGGCCAGAACTTTATCAGCTTCGGCTTTGCTTGGGAAGGCCCCAAACACACAACTTCCAGTTCCGGTTAGCCGAGCTTCGGTGAATTTACCCAGAGAATTCAATGCGTTTCGAACTTCTGGATAACGCTGCTCAACCACCCGTTGGCAGTCATTTCGACTGTTTCCCTCGGGAACGGGGCGCATCTTAAGGGGGAGGGAATCACGTGTCAACTGCGGATGTGAAAAAATTTCTACAGTACTGACAGACACTTGCGGCACCAGCACGACATACCAGGGTTCGTCGGGGTCGACCGGGGTCAGTTGTTCGCCGACACCCTGGGCGAATGCCGCGTGGCCGCGAACGAATACCGGCACGTCGGCGCCCAGGCTCAGGCCCAAGGCCGCCAGACGGTCTTCATCCCAGCCCAGTTGCCATAAGTGCGCCAGCGCCAGCAGGGTGGTCGCGGCATCCGAGCTGCCGCCACCGATACCACCGCCCATGGGCAAGACCTTGGTCAGCCAGATGTCGGCGCCAAGCGTTGTGCCGGATTGCGCTTGCAGTTTGCGTGCGGCGCGTACGATCAGGTTGCTGTCGTGGGGCACCGCCTCGATGTCGGTGTGCAGGTGGATCACACCGTCTTCACGCAGGGCGAAGGTCAATTCGTCGGCGTGGTCGAGAAATTGGAAGACGGTTTCCAGCTCGTGGTAACCGTCAGGGCGGCGGCCGATGATGTGCAGCCACAGGTTGAGCTTGGCCGGGGCCGGCAGGGTGAGCGTGTTCATCGATCAGTGCCCCAGCTGGCGTGGCTGCCAATCCTTGACCACCAGGGTCACGTCGAGGTCCTTGCCGTGCAGTTTCAGGCGCTCGGGCAGCCAGTAGCCATTCTGCTCGGTATAGCTCAGGTACTGGACCTGCCAGCCATCCTGATCGAGGCTGGCCAGGCGGCTGTCGCCGTCCAGGGTCAGCTTGCTCTTGCTGTCGGGCGCGGGCAGGCCACGCACCCACCAGACCAAGTGCGAAACCGGCAATTGCCAGCCCAGTTGTTCTTCCAGCAGGGCCTCGGGGCTGGTCGCTTCGTAGCGGCCCTGGTTGGCCACTTCCAGCACCACGCCACCGGGGCGGCCGGTCAGGCGGGCGGCGCCACGGCCCAATGGGCCTGCCAGGCGGATGTCGTAATAGTCCTGGCGTTGCAGCCAGAACAACGTGCCGCTGCCGGAATCGCGCGGGGCGCGGATGCCGACCTTGCCGTTGATCTGCCAGCCATCCAGGGTGCTGAGTTGCGCCTTGTGCTGGCGCCACTGCTGCGGGTCGCCTTGGCCCTGCAGGGCTTCGCGGCTACCGAAGCCAGCACAGCCCGCGAGCAGGGCGATCAGGGTGAAGGTGATGAAATGGCGCAGGAACATGGCGTTAAAGGGTCTCTGATCCGGTCAGGCGCAGTACGGTCTTGCGCAGAATAGGGCTGTCGGGTTGGGCTTCGAAGGCCTTGGCCCAGACCTGGCGGGCTTCACGGCGCTTGCCGTTGGCCCACAGGACTTCGCCCAGGTGAGCGGCCACTTCATGGTCGGGGAAGCGCGCCAGGGCCTGGCGCAGGTAGCCTTCGGCTTCGTCGAGTTTGCCCTGGCGGTAAGCGACCCAGCCCAGGCTGTCGAGCACGGCCGGGTCGTCCGGCGTCAGCTGGTGGGCTTTGTCGATCAGCGCCTTGGCTTCGGCGTAGCGGGTGGTGCGGTCGGCCAGGGTGTAACCCAGGGCGTTCAGCGCCATGGCGTTTTCGGGTTCGCGGGCGATGATGGCGCGCAGGTCTTTTTCCATCTGCGGCAGGTCGTCGCGCTTTTCGGCCAGCATGGCGCGGGTGTACAGCAGGTTGAGGTCGTCCGGGTAGCGTTGGATGGCCTGCTGCAGCACCTGGTTGGCCTGGGCATCCTTGTTGTTGTTGCTGTAGCTCTCCGATTCGATCAGGTACAGCTGCACAGCGACGTCCGGCTGCGCCTCGCGGGCTTCGGCGAGCAGGCGCGAGGCCTCGCTGCCGCGGCCGTTGGCAATCAGGATGTCGGCCTGGCGCAGTTGCGCCGGCAGGTAGTCGGGGCCGGGGCCGACCAAGGCGTATTCGCGCAAGGCGGCTTCAGGGTCGTGGCGCTCTTCGCGGATGCGGCCCAGGTTCAGGTGGGCGGCATCGACGTTGCTGTCACGCTCGATCAGCTCCTGCAGGTAGCCTTCGGCTTCATCCCAGTCTTTGTTTTCCAGGCATACCAGGGCTAGGGAGTAACGCAGCTCGTCGTCCTCGGGGTACTGCTGGACCAAGCTGATGAACTCGCTTTTGGCATCGGCCATGCGGTCCTGCTCGACCAGGGTACGGGCGTAGGTCAGGCGCAGGCGTTTGTCATCCGGGTTGTCGCGGATCGCACCGCGCAACAAGGGCAGGGCCTCTTTGCCGCGGTCCAGGGCCTGGAGCAGGCGGGCGCGCAGCAGGACCGGTGCGATCTCGCCGTCTTGCGGCGGGTGCGCCTCGAGCAGCTCAAGCGCTTCTTCGGTCTTGCCGTCCTGGTTCAGCAGCAGCGCCTTGCCGAACACCAGTTGGCCGTTGTCCGGGTATTTGACCAGCAGGCGTTCGAAGCTCTGCAGCAAGCCGTCGCGGGTGCTCTGGTCGGTCTCGGCGGCGGACAGGGCGAGGAAGTCGAAATGGGTATCGCCCTGGCCCTGCAGGACTTTCTCCATGTACACCATGGCATCGTCGTAGCGCCCGGCACGGGCCAACTGGATGGCGGCGGCGCGTTGGGCGTCGAGGTTGTCCGGGTCGTTGCGGGCCCAGACCAGGGCGTTGTCCAAGGCCGGCTCGTCGGCGCCGAGGTATTCGGCGATACGGTAGGCACGCTCGGAGACGCCAGGGTCCTGGGTCTTTTCGGCCTGGTCGGTGTAGTTGGCCAGGGCGATGTCGAAGCGGTTGCGCTGGCCGGCCAGCTCCGCGACCAGCAGGCTATAAAGGGTGTCTTGCTTGAACGAACCGTACACCACGGGTTTTTCGGCCTCGCCTGTGCCCGCCTCGGCAACGGGAGGCTCGGCTTTTTGCGGGGCCAGGCTCTGGCAACCCTGGAGCAGGGCGAAGGCAAGCAGCAGTGCGTAGGGTCTGTTCATAAAAAGGCTTAAAAGGACTCACCGGCGGTCGGAGCATGATGACACAAGCGCGGTGGCAAACCCACCTGCGAAGCATTTGGTTAACTGCGACCATGGCAGGGGCAAGCAGGTTCCGCCGCCTCTGTAGGAGCGGCCTTGCGTCGCGAAAGGGGCGCGAAGTGCCCCCAGTCGTTTCCATAGCCATGCTGAAATACCGGGGCTGCTGCGCAGCCCTTTCGCGACACAAGGCCGCTCCTACACGACAATAGCGAACGGTGGTTGTTCTGGAACCTGCGAAAGAGGACAATTATCGGCTTCTCGTCACAACCAGCGACCTTGCATGGCCTTTCTTGCACTTGGTATCAACCATAAGACTGCCTCGGTAGACGTACGCGAGCGCGTGGCGTTTACCCCAGAGCAGCTGGTGGACGCCCTGCAGCAGCTCTGCCGACTGACCGCCAGCCGTGAAGCGGCGATCCTGTCGACTTGCAACCGTAGCGAGCTTTATATAGAGCAGGACCACTTGTCTGCCGACGCGGTGCTGCATTGGCTGGCCGATTATCACCGCCTGAGCCTGGATGAACTGCGCGCCAGCGCCTACATCCATGAAGAGCACGACGCTGTGCGGCACATGATGCGGGTGGCCTCGGGCCTCGACTCGCTGGTGCTTGGCGAGCCGCAGATCCTCGGCCAGATGAAGTCCGCCTACGCCGTGGCGCGTGAGGCCGGCACTGTCGGCCCGCTGCTCGGGCGCCTGTTCCAGGCCACCTTCAGTGCCGCCAAGCAGGTGCGCACCGACACCGCGATCGGCGAGAACCCGGTCTCGGTGGCGTTCGCCGCAGTGAGCCTGGCGCGGCAGATCTTCAGTGACCTGGGCCGCAGCCAGGCGCTGCTGATTGGCGCCGGCGAGACCATCACCCTGGTCGCCCGCCACCTCCACGAGCAAGGCGTGCGGCGTATCGTCGTGGCCAACCGGACCCTGGAGCGCGCCAGTACCCTGGCCGAGCAGTTTGGCGCCCATGCCGTGCTGCTGGCCGACATCCCGCAAGAGCTGGCCAACAGCGACATCGTCATCAGCTCCACCGCCAGCCAGTTGCCGATCCTCGGCAAGGGCGCGGTCGAGAGCGCGCTGAAGCAACGCCGGCACAAGCCGATCTTCATGGTCGACATCGCCGTCCCGCGTGACATCGAGCCCGAAGTCGGCGAACTCGACGACGTTTACCTCTACACCGTCGATGACCTGCACGATGTGGTCGCAGAAAATCTCAAGAGCCGCCAGGGCGCTGCCCAGGCCGCCGAAGAGCTGGTGTCGGTGGGCGCCGAAGACTTTATGGTGCGCCTGCGCGAGCTGGCTGCGGTGGACGTGCTCAAGGCCTACCGCCAGCAAAGCGAGCGGCTGCGTGATGAAGAACTGCAAAAAGCCCAGCGTCTGCTGGCCAACGGCGGCAACCCCGAAGACGTGCTGGCCCAACTGGCCCGGGGCCTGACCAACAAACTCCTGCACGCCCCCAGCGTGCAGCTGAAAAAGCTCTCGGCCGAGGGCCGCCTCGATGCGCTGGCCATGGCCCAGGAACTCTTTGCCCTCAACGAGGGCTCGACGGACAAATCCTCGCAATGAAAGCGTCGCTGCTGAACAAACTGGATATCATCCAGGACCGCTTCGAAGAACTGACCGCACTGCTCGGTGACGCTGAAGTCATCTCCGACCAGACGCGTTTCCGCGCCTATTCCCGCGAATACGCCGAAGTCGAGCCGGTCTACGCTGCCTATCAAGCGTGGCGCAAAGTCCAGGACGACCTCGAAGGCGCCCAGGCGCTGCTCAAGGACAGCGACCCGGACATGCGTGAAATGGCCGTGGAAGAAGTGCGCGAAGCCAAGGAGCAATTGCTGACGCTGGAAGCCCAGCTGCAACGCATGCTGCTGCCCAAGGACCCTAACGATGGGCGCAACGTGTTCCTCGAAATCCGCGCCGGCACCGGTGGCGACGAGGCGGCGATCTTTTCGGGCGACTTGTTCCGCATGTATTCGCGCTATGCCGAGAAGCGTGGCTGGCGCTTGGAGATTCTTTCCGAGAACGAAGGCGAACACGGCGGCTACAAGGAAATCATTGCCCGCGTCGAAGGCGAAAGCGTGTACGGCAAGCTCAAGTTCGAATCGGGCGCACACCGCGTGCAGCGCGTGCCGGAAACTGAGTCCCAAGGCCGTATCCACACCTCGGCGTGCACCGTGGCGGTGCTGCCCGAGCCCGACGAGCAGGCCGCGATCGAAATCAACCCGGCCGATTTGCGCGTGGACACCTACCGCGCCTCCGGCGCCGGCGGCCAGCACATCAACAAGACCGACTCGGCCGTGCGCATCACCCACTTGCCCACCGGTATGGTGGTCGAGTGCCAGGAAGAACGTTCGCAGCACAAAAACCGCGCCCGCGCCATGTCCTGGCTGTCGGCCAAGCTCAACGACATGCAGACCAGCGCCGCACAGAACGCCATTGCCAGTGAGCGCAAGCTGCTGGTGGGCTCCGGTGACCGCTCCGAGCGTATCCGCACCTACAATTATCCACAGGGCCGGGTCACCGATCACCGCATCAACCTGACCTTGTATTCGCTGGACGACATCCTCGCCGGTGGCGTAGACGCCGTGATCGAACCGCTGTTGGCCGAATACCAGGCCGATCAACTGGCCGCCTTGGGGGACTGATGACCATCATCGCCAGCTTGCTGCGCAACGCGCAGTTGCCCGAATCGCCCACCGAGCGGCTGGATGCCGAACTGTTGCTGGCTGCGGCCATCGGCAAGTCGCGCAGCTACCTGCATACCTGGCCCGAGCGCATCGTCAGCAGCGAAGCGGCCGACACCTACGCCGGTTACCTGCAGCGCCGCCGTAATGGCGAGCCGGTCGCCTATATCCTCGGGCAGCAAGGGTTCTGGAACATCGACCTGGAAGTGGCGCCGCATACACTGATCCCGCGTCCGGACACCGAGCTGCTGGTCGAAACTGCCCTTGAGCTTCAGCCAGCAACCCCGGCCAAGGTGCTCGACCTGGGCACCGGGACTGGGGCCATTGCCCTGGCGTTGGCCGGCGATCGCCCGGCCTGGCAGGTGACGGCGGTAGACCGGGTGGAGGAGGCGGTCGCGTTGGCCGAGCGTAATCGCCAACGCCTGGGGCTCGCTAACGTCCAAGTGCGTGTCAGCCACTGGTTCGATGGCCTGGGCGATGCGCGCTTTGACCTGATTGTCAGCAACCCGCCGTACATCGCCAGTGAAGACCCGCACCTGGTCGCCGGCGACGTGCGCTTCGAACCCAGCAGCGCGCTGGTGGCGGGCACCGATGGCCTGGACGACCTGCGGGTGATTGCCGCCCAGGCGCCACGTCACCTGCTGCCAGGTGGCTGGTTGTTGTTGGAGCACGGCTACGATCAGGCCGCAGCGGTGCGTGCCTTGCTGGCTGAACACGGCTTTAGCGAGGTGGCCAGCCGCACGGACCTGGGCCGCCATGAACGCATTACCCTGGGGCGCCTGCCATGCTGACTGATCAGGAACTGTTGCGCTACAGCCGGCAGGTCTTGCTGGCGCAGATCGATATCGACGGCCAACTGCGGCTCAAGCAGAGCAAGGCCCTGATCGTCGGCCTCGGTGGCTTGGGCTCGCCTGTCGCGCTTTACCTGGCTGCGGCGGGCGTGGGTGAGCTGCACCTGGCGGACTTCGACACCGTTGACCTGACCAACCTGCAACGCCAGGTGATCCACGACAGCGCCAGCGTCGGCATGAGCAAGGTGGACTCGGCGCTGCAGCGCCTGGAGGCGATCAACCCAGAGATCAGCCTGGTCGCTCATCGCCAGGCGTTGGACGAGGACTCGCTGGCCGCTGCGGTGGCGGCGGTCGACCTGGTGCTGGACTGCTCCGACAACTTTTCTACCCGCGAGGCGGTCAACGCTGCGTGCGTTGCTGCCGGTAAACCGCTGGTCAGTGGCGCGGCGATCCGCCTCGAAGGCCAGCTGTCGGTGTTCGACCCGCGGCGTGACTACAGCCCTTGCTACCACTGCCTGTATGGCCATGGCAGCGAGGCTGAACTGACCTGCAGCGAAGCCGGTGTAATCGGCCCGCTGGTGGGGCTGGTAGGTAGCCTGCAGGCCCTGGAAGCCATGAAACTCTTGGCGGGGTTTGGCGAGCCGCTGGTGGGCCGCCTATTGCTGATCGATGCCCTCGGCACGCGCATTCGTGAGCTGCGGGTCAAGCGCGACCCGGCTTGCGCGGTCTGTGGCAAGCGCGATGGCTGAGCGTTCGGCGCCGATTGGCGTAATGGATTCGGGGGTCGGCGGTTTGTCGGTACTGGCCGAGATCCAGCGCCTGCTGCCTAACGAATCACTGCTGTATGTGGCCGATTGCGGGCACGTGCCTTACGGTGAAAAGTCGGCGGATTACATCCGCCAGCGCTGCCGGCGTATTGCCGAGTTCTTCCAGCAGCAGGGCGCCAAGGCCTTTGTCTTGGCCTGTAATACCGCGACAGTGGCGGCCGTTGCCGACCTGCGTGAGCTGTACCCGCAATGGCCGCTGGTGGGCATGGAGCCAGCGGTAAAGCCGGCTGCTGCAGCCACCCGCTCCGGTGTAGTCGGCGTGCTGGCCACGACCGGCACCTTGCAGAGCGCCAAGTTTGCGGCGTTGCTCGACCGCTTCGCCAGCGATGTGCGCGTGGTCACCCAGCCTTGCCCCGGCCTGGTCGAGCGGATCGAAACCGGCGACCTGAGCAGCCCGGCCTTGCGCCAGTTGTTGCTCGGCTACGTGCAGCCGCTGCTGGCGGCTGGCTGCGACACGCTGATCCTGGGTTGCACGCATTACCCCTTCCTGCGCCCGCTGCTGGCCGACATGGTGCCGGCGGACGTGGCCATCATCGATACCGGCGCCGCCGTGGCGCGTCAATTGCAGCGTCTGCTGGGCGCCAGCGACCTGCTGGCTGAGGGCCCGGCAGTGGGCACCCGCTTCTGGACCAGTGCCGACCCACAATCCCTGAGAAAAATCCTACCGTTGCTGTGGCAGAAGTCCGACAGTGTGCAACGCTTTACGTTGTGAAAAAAACGTGAAAATTAGCTGAACTATCGTACCACTGCCGATTTCTACAGATTTGCCTGACACGAGGCGAACACTAACAACAGCATTAGGAAGAAGGATGTTTCTTATGAGGAAACTGCTCGGCTTGGCGGCGGCTGCCGTCTTTACCTTGGGGCAAGCAGTGTCGGCGCAGGCGGCTGATGTTTCATTTTCGGTGGGGCAGACGGGTGACTCGACCATGGTCTACCGGCTGGGCCTGCAATCGAACTGGGACGCGAGCTGGTGGCAGACCAGCGTTGGTCGCCTGACCGGGTATTGGGATGGGGCTTACACCTACTGGGATGGCGACAAGACGGCGAGCAACCACAGCCTGTCGTTCGCACCGGTATTCGTTTATGAGTTTGCGGGGGATTCGGTAAAGCCCTATATCGAGGCCGGGATTGGCGTCGCGGCCTTTTCCAGCACCGAGCTTGAAACCAATGAGCTGGGCTCGGCGTTCCAGTTCGAAGACCGAATCGGTTTTGGTCTGCGCTTTGCGGGCGGGCATGAAATTGGTGTACGGGCCATTCACTATTCCAATGCTGGCATCAAGCAACCTAACGACGGCGTAGAGAGCTACAGCCTGCATTACCGCATGGCACTCTAAGCTGCCCCGCACCCTTGTAGGAGCAGCCTTTTGCTGCGAAGAGGCCGGTGATAACAGCCGAGATTCTTTGTGATTTCACCGGCCTCTTCGCAGCACAAGGCTGCTCCTACAGGTACAGCGTTTCCAGTACTTGACGGTGTAGAGCGTTACAGCCTGCATTACCGCATGGCACTCTAAGCTGCTCCTACAAGATCAGGGCCGTAGTGGCCACAAGCTGCTCAGGTCCAGCGTCTCCAGCACCAATTCCGGCTCGCGTTGCGGTAACCGCCGCAACAGTTCTTCGGCAGCACTCTGCGGCGTCCACGCCTCGGGTATCGCTTGCGCTGTTGTCACGGGTGTCTTCAACGATTGCGGCCCTACTACCGTCAAGCTGATCTGCAGCTTTTCCAGTACCTGACGTTGCTCGCGAAACCACTGGGCAGTGCTGTTGAAGCCGCTGGCAACCTGGGTGGGTGCAAACAGCTGCGAGGCCGAGTAGCGATTGAGGATGGCCATTACCTGAGGTGCATCACCCTTCGTCAGTAGCGGCAAGGCACTGGCCAGGCAACGTTCGCTGGCCACCAGGTTGCTGCTGGCGATGGCCTCGAACAGCTCGTCATCGGCCACGTCGTCGGCCAGGTAATCACTGGTGCCGGCATTGATGATCAGGCAATCCAGCGAACCCCAAGCATCCAGCAACAATGTGCTGGATGCATCGGCCTGTTCCAGTACCTGCAACTCCCCCGGCAGCCGCACCAACTGCGAGGCGAAACGTTCGCCCAGTGTATCCAGTGCTTCGCATTCCCTGGCACTGGCGGCCACCCGATGCCCTTGCTCGAGCAGCCGCTCTACCAAAGCCAGCCCTAATCCGTTACTGGCCCCTGTTACCCAGAAACTGCGAGTACTGTTCACGATACTGCCCCCTGATCCTGCCGGCGCGGAAGGCCTTTGAAGGCTTCCAATGCACGCTGGCGACTGCTGCCGAGATCGACTATTGGATTGTGATACGAATTAGGTGCAAAAAGATCCGCAGCCTTTACGGGCTGATGAATGGCTTTCTCATCCAGTGCTTGCAATTCCGGTACCCAGTGGCGAATGAATCGCCCTTGCGGGTCGAAGCGCTGAGACTGCGAAACCGGGTTGAAGATGCGGAAGTAGGGCACTGCATCGGTCCCGGTGGACGCGCTCCATTGCCAGCCACCATTGTTGGCCGCCAGGTCACCGTCTATCAGATGGCGCATGAAATGCCGTTCGCCTTTGCGCCAGTCGATCAGCAGGTTCTTGCTGAGAAACATGGCAACGATCATGCGCAGGCGGTTGTGCATCCACCCGGTGTCCAGCAACTGGCGCATGGCGGCATCGATGATCGGGAAGCCGGTGCGCCCCTGTTCCCAGGCCGCGAGGTCTTCAGGCGCATCGCGCCATGGCAAGGCTTCGGTGTGGGTGCGGAAGGCGCGGTGCCGGGAGACCTGGGGATAACCCGTCAGGATGTGCTTGTAGAACTCCCGCCACAGCAGCTCGTTAATCCAGGTTTGGACGCCCGTGCTGCCGCTGTCGAACTCGCCCCGGTTGCACGCCAGGGCGCCGTGCAGGCATTGCCGGGGCGAGATTACCCCAGCGGCCAGATAAGCCGAGAGCTGGCTGGTGCCCGGCTTGGCGGGGAGGTCGCGCAAGGAGTGGTAGTCCTCCACTGCTTCATCCAGAAAGCGCGTCAGGCGGCTCTGCGCCTCGGCTTCCCCTGCTGGCCAGTGGTCGCTCAAGGTGCGCGGCGGTGTGTCGAAGCCCTCTATTTGCTCGGGTATGGGGTCGCTGGCGATCTTCAGGGGCGACTGCGGTTTAACCCGAGGGGCTAACGCCGGGAGGCTGCGGTGCAAGTGTTCGAGGCAGTTTTTCTTGAATTGGCTGAAGACCTGGAAGTAGTCACCACTGCGAGTGAGGACCGTGCCTGGGCGGAAGAACAACTGGTCGAGGTAGCTGTGCGCCTGGATGGCTGACTGTTCCAGCAGTGCCCGCGTAGCCTGGTCGCGGCGCTCTTCGTTGATGCCGTACTCCTCGTTCCAGTGCACGCCCTCGACCCGGTGCT
This sequence comes from Pseudomonas sp. SWRI50, assembly GCF_014269095.1. Classification (NCBI taxonomy): domain Bacteria; kingdom Pseudomonadati; phylum Pseudomonadota; class Gammaproteobacteria; order Pseudomonadales; family Pseudomonadaceae; genus Pseudomonas; species Pseudomonas sp. SWRI50. Next base: position 45,614 of record NZ_JABWRW010000018.1, read on the forward strand.
GACGGCAGGCGTCCAACACGGCCTGTGGCGCCTGATCCCACGTATCGACGGTGCGGATCAGCAACGGGATGTTGAGGGCCTCCAGCGACTGACGCAGCGTGCGCAGGTTGCGCAGCCAAAAGTCGACTTTGCAGGCGGCGTCGTCATGCGCCTGCCACTGGCCGGGGCTGACCAGCCACAGGGCAAGGGTCGGGCCGCGTTCGCAGGCTGCGCTCAAGGCGGTGTTGTCGTCGATGCGCAGGTCACTGCGCAGCCAGATCAGTTGCATGGTGCATTCATCTCTACAGGCCGGCGGCCATTGCCTTGAAGCACGCGCAATGCCGACTGTGGGGTATCGAACAGGAAGAGCTCGGGAAGGTCGAGGGCGTTCAGGTGGGCCTGATGCAGGGCGAGCGTGGCGCCGCCCAGCAGTTTTGGCCCCGGTATGCCTTGCAGCAGGCGCTGCAAGGCTTTGCTGTCGATGCGTGGCCCCAGGTGCAGCAGGAGGGCGCGCGGCTGCAGTGCGGCGATCGCCCGTTGCAGCTGTGGGCCGCCGACCGGCTGTTCCAGCACTTCGACAGGGATGCCATTGCTGCTCAGCAGCCAGGCGCATAGCCACAGCGCGGGGTCGAAGGCCTCCTCGCTGTCTTCGGCCAGCAGCACCGCTGGGCCTTGTAGCAGTTGGTTGTCGTGGTACACCCGGGCGCCGAGCTTGCTGCGCAGCCAGGTTTGGAAAAACACCTGTTCAAGCCGGGCATTGAAATAGTTGCGCCAGCGCAGCTCCAGGCTGTCGAGCAGGGGCAGCAGCAGTTGCTCGCACAGGGTGATGGCGGGGTACAGCGCCATGGCTTGGTTGAGTTGCTGGTCGAGTGCACGTTGCGAGAGGTTGGCGATGGCCTCGATCAACTGCGCCTGCCGGGCCTGCCAGTCGCTTTGCGGGGCGCTGCTGGTGGGTTTGTCGAGCAGCTCACGCACCTGGCCCACCGACGCGCCGCGCTGCAGCCAGGCCAGGATCGCTTCGACACGTTCGACCTGCTCGATGGAATACAACCGGTGCCCTTTAGCGGTGCGTTGCGGCTTGAGCAGGCCGTACCGACGTTCCCAGGCACGCAGGGTGACGGGGTTGACGCCGGTGCGGCGGGCGAGCTCGCCGATAGGCAGCAGGCTTTCAGACGGCATTACGAAGCCCCAGGCTCTCGGGGTGTGGTTGCAGGTAGGCTTGCTGCATCAGGTAAGGGTCGGGGTGTTTGCGCAGGTGATGCTTGAGCAAGGTCAGTGGCACGACCAGCGGCACCACGCCTTGTTGGTACTGGCTGATGAGGGTTTGCAATTCGGCCTTGTCCTGTGCGGTCAGGGCATCTTTGAAGTAGCCGCTCAGGTGCTGCAGCACGTTGCAGTGGGTGCCACGGCTGGCACAGCGACGTAGCGCTTGCATCAGCTCGCTGAAGTAACGTGGCCCGATCTCCTGTGGGTCGTCATCGCGGCTCATGGTGCCGAGCAGCCGCCCCAGCGTGCGGTAGGCTTGGGGGTTGTTGGCCATCAACAGGTACTTGTAGCGCGCATGAAAGCGCACCAGCGCGCCGCGGCTGAGGCCTTCGGCCAACAGCCGCTGCCAATCGGCATAGGCGTACACGCGGCTGATGAAGTTTTCGCGCAGCACAGCATCGTGCAGGCGGCCTTCCTCTTCCACCGGCAGGTCCGGACGCAGGCTGCAGAAGGCCTGGGCGTACACGCCGCGGCCGCCATGGAAGGCGGGGTGGCCGTTGTCCTGGTAGACCTTGACCCGCTCCAGGCCGCAGGAGGGCGACTTCTGCATGAAGATGTAGCCGCAGATATCATCGAGCTCGCCGGCCATCTGCTCGCCATAGGTGCGCAGCGGGCCGGTCAGGTCCATGCCGGGGTTGCGGGTGCCGACCACTTCGGGTTGCTCAGGGTTGCCGACCAGGCGGATAGGATCGCGTGGAATGCCGAGGCCGATAGCCACTTCTGGGCAAACGGGCACCCATTCGAAATGCGCTTCCAGTTGTGTGCGGCACAGATCAGAGGCCTTGTGCCCGCCGTTGTAGCGCACACTGTGGCCGGTCAGGCAGGCGCTGATCGCGATGCGAGGCTTGCTGTGGGCGGTGGCGGCTTGCATGGCTGTCTCCGGAAAACCTGTACGTGAAATCAAATTTGTACAAGTTTATTCCAGCACAGCTACGGAGTTATGCAAACAAGTTTTTTTGTACAGGTTCAGCGCCCGCTCAGTCGAGGTGTTCCAGCAGCCGTCGGGCCGCTTCCTGGCCGCTCAGCCAAGCACCTTCGACCCGCCCGGACAAGCACCAGTCGCCACAGGCATACAGGCCTTGATCCGCATCGGCCAAGGCGCCCCACTCGTGGTTGCTGGTGGGGCGTGCATACAACCAGCGGTGGGCGAGGGCGAACGTGGGGGCCGGTACCACGCAGCCGACCAGTTCGGCGAACTCGCCCCACAACTGCTCGATCACCTCTTCCTTCGACAGGTCGATGTGCTGCCGGCTCCAGTGCGACGTGGCATGCAGCACCCAGGTATCGAGGTGCTCGTCCCGCCCTGGCTTGCTGCGGTTGCGGGCCAGCCAGTCGAGCGGGTTGTCCTGCACGAAGCAGCCTTGCATCGGGGTGTCCAATGGGGTCTGGAAGCCCAGGGCAACCGCCCAGGTGGGCTCCATCTGCACGCCTGCGGCGACCGCAGCGAGTTTGGGGGTCGAGGCCAGCAGCGGCGTGGCCTGTGGCGCCGGCACGGCGATTACCACGCGGCTGAATGGGCCGTGGCTGCAGCCTTCGGTGTCTTGCAGGTGCCAGTACTGTTTGCCGCGGAACACTTCAGCGATGCGGCAGCCAAAGTTGACGGTCACATCCTTGAGCAGGCCACGGGTAATGGCGCTCATGCGGGGCACGCCGACCCAGCGAGTCTGCTCGTCCGGGGAGGGGGTGAGTTCGCCATCGCGGTAGTTGTACAGCTGCGGCTTCCACTGCTCGGCCCAACCGGCGGCTACCCATTGCTGGACCTGTTCGACGAAGCGCCGATCACGGGCAGTGAAGTACTGGGCGCCCAGGTCCAGCGCGCCAGCATCGCTGCGCTTGCTGGCCATGCGCCCGCCACTGCCGTGGCCTTTGTCGAATAGGTGTACGGATTGCCCGGCCTTTTGTAGCGCCTGGGCGGCGGACAGACCGGCGATACCGGCACCGATGATGGCAATAGGTACTGTCATGATGGCCTCTTCAAACCTTGCTGTGAGCAGACTACGCTGTCAGGCAAACCTGTACAATGCACAACTTTTGTATAAGGTTATTCCGCTTTATAGAGCAGGTTGGCCTATGTTTATCCGAGAGCGTCGGGTCAAAAAAGTGCCTTGATCTTAAAAATAGACCACAGCCGCATTCTGCGAGGACACAGCCATGCATATATTGCTGACAGGCGGCACTGGCTTGATTGGCCAGCACCTGTGCCAGTTCTGGCTCGGCCAGGGCCATCGCCTCACGGTCTGGAGCCGCCGACCGGAGCAGGTGCCAAAACTGTGCGGTAGCGGGGTGCGCGGTATCGCCCAGCTGGACGAACTGCAAGCGGATGATCACCTCGACGCGGTCATCAACCTGGCGGGTGCGCCGATCGCCGACCGGCCCTGGACCGGAGCCCGGCGCAACCTGTTGTGGGCCAGCCGTATCACGCTCACCGAGCAACTGCTGGCATGGCTGGGTGCGCGTGAGCAGCGCCCTGAGGTGCTGATTTCCGGTTCTGCGGTGGGTTGGTATGGGGATGGCGGTGAGCGTGAACTCACCGAGGCGTCCCAGCCGGTGCGCGAAGATTTTGCCAGCCAGTTGTGTATCGCCTGGGAAGAAACAGCCCAGCGTTCGCAAGCTCAAGGCACCCGCGTGGTGCTGGTGCGCACTGGGCTGGTACTGGCCAGCGATGGCGGCTTTTTGTCGCGCCTGCGGTTGCCCTTCAAGCTCGGGCTGGGCGGACCGTTGGGCGATGGTCGGCAGTGGATGCCGTGGATCCATATAGACGACCAGGTCGCCCTGATTGATTTTCTCTTGCAGCATAAGGACACCAGCGGTCCTTATAATGCCTGCGCCCCAGAGCCTGTGCGCAACCGTGAGTTCGCCAGGCGGCTGGGCCGTGCGATGCACCGGCCGGCGCTGCTGCCTGTGCCTGCGCTTTTGCTGAAGGCCGGGCTCGGCGAGCTGTCGACGCTGCTGCTCGGCGGCCAGCGGGCGCGCCCGGTGCGCTTGCTGGCGGCAGGTTTCACTTTCCGTTTCAACGATCTGCAATCGGCCCTGGACGACCTGTCCAGCCGCCTCTGACATAGGACGCTGCATGACCGATCACGCCCTGCTGCTGGTTAACCTGGGATCCCCGGCCTCCACTTCGGTGGCCGATGTGCGCCGTTACCTCAACCAGTTCCTGATGGACCCGTACGTGATCGACCTGCCTTGGCCGGTGCGGCGCTTGCTGGTGTCGTTGATTCTGATCAAGCGCCCGGAACAGTCGGCGCACGCCTACGCGTCGATCTGGTGGGACGAAGGCTCGCCACTGGTGGTGCTGACCCGCCGCCTGCAGGCTGCGATGGTCGAGCACTGGCCCCATGGCCCGGTGGAAATCGCCATGCGTTACGGCCAGCCGGCGTTGCCCGAAGTGCTGGAGCGCCTGGCAGCTCAGGGCGTGCGCAAGGTCACCTTGGCACCGCTTTATCCACAGTTTGCAGACAGTACGGTGACCACCGTGGTGGCGTTGGCCAAACAGACGGTCAGCGAGCGCCAGTTGCCGTTGCAGATGCGCGTGCTGCAGCCGTTCTACGACCATCCCGAGTACATCGAGGCGTTGGTGGCCAGCGCCAAGCCTTACCTGCAGCAGGATTACGACCACCTATTGCTGAGTTTTCATGGGCTGCCGGAGCGGCACCTGAAAAAGCTCGACCCCACCGGTAAGCATGATTTTCAGGCGGCCGATTGCTGCAAGGACGCCAGTGCCGAAATGCGCGCCGTGTGTTATCGCGGGCAGTGTTTGGCCACGGCCAAGGCCTTTGCGCAGAAAATGGGCATACCAGATGGCAAGTGGTCGGTGTCGTTCCAGTCGCGCCTGGGGCGCGCCAAGTGGATCGAACCCTATACCGAGACGCGGCTGGACGAGTTGGCCAAGGCGGGGGTGAAGAAGCTGCTGGTGATGTGCCCGGCGTTCGTTGCCGATTGCATCGAAACGTTGGAAGAGATCGGCGATCGCGGCAAAGAACAATTCATCGAGGCAGGGGGCGAGGAATTGCTGCTGGTGCCGTGCCTGAATGATCACCCAGAGTGGGTGAAGGTGCTGGCGGGGATGTGCGAAAAAGCCTGAATGAGTCCGCCCTTTTGGGGGCGGCCTTGTGCTGCGAAGAGGCCGGTGATGACACAGAAGATTGATGTGTTTTCAACGGCCTCTTCGCAGCACAAGGCTGCTCCTACAGGGGAGGCGTTTTGCGGCAGGAGCGCGTGTCACTTAAGGTAGCTGATCATCCAGCTTCTTGTTCTTCCAGCCATCATTGCCCGGCAGGATCAGGTTCAGGGCAATGGCCACCACGGCGCACAGGGCGATGCCCTTCAGGCCCCAGTCGTCCGGGCCGTCACCGCTGCCGATCAACACGCCGCCAATACCGAACACCAGGGTCACCGAAACGATTACCAGGTTGCGCGCCTCGGCCAGGTCGATCTTGTGGCGGATCATGGTGTTCATGCCCACCGCCGCAATTGAGCCGAACAGCAGGCACAGAATGCCGCCCATGACCGGTACCGGAATGCTCTGCAGCAGCGCGCCGAACTTGCCGATGAAGGCCAGGGTAATAGCAAACACCGCCGCCCAGGTCATGATCTTCGGGTTGTAGTTCTTGGTCAGCATCACCGCGCCGGTCACTTCGGCGTAGGTGGTGTTGGGTGGGCCCCCGAACAGGCCAGCAGCCGTGGTCGCCAGGCCGTCACCCAGCAGGGTGCGGTGCAAACCAGGCTTTTTCAGGTAGTCGCGCCCGGTGACGCTGCCCACCGCAATCACCCCGCCGATATGCTCGATCGCCGGTGCCAGGGCTACCGGCACGATGAACAGGATGGCCTGCCAGTTGAACGCCGGCGCGGTGAAGTTGGGGATCTCCAACCACGGTGCAGCGGCAATCTTGGCCGTGTCGACCACGCCAAAGGCAAACGCCAGGGCAAAGCCCACCAGTACGCCGGAGATGATCGGCACCAGGCGGAAGATACCCTTGCCGAAAACTGCGACGATCAAGGTAGTCAGCAGTGCCGGCATCGAGATCAGCATGGCGGTCTTGTAAGGCATCAGCGCAGCACCGTCACCGCCCTTGCCCATGGCCATGTTGGCAGCGATGGGCGCCATGGCCAGGCCAATCGAGATGATCACTGGGCCAATCACCACAGGCGGCAGCATGCGGTCGATGAAACCGGTGCCTTTGATTTTTACCATCAGCCCCATGAAGGTGTAGACGAAGCCTGCGGCCATTACGCCGCCCATGGTTTCGGCCAGGCCGAACTGGCCCTTGGCAAGGATGATCGGGGTGATGAAGGCAAAGCTGGATGCCAGGAACACCGGGACCTGACGGCCGGTGACCAGCTGGAACAGCAGCGTGCCGATACCGGCGGTGAACAGCGCGACGTTCGGGTCGAGGCCGGTGATCAGTGGCATCAGCACCAGCGCGCCAAATGCCACAAAGAGCATCTGCGCGCCCGAAACGACCTGGCGCCAAAGCGGGTCGTTGAAGCCGTCCTGCATGGTCAGGCGTCCTTTTGCTTGGTGCCGAAGATCTTGTCGCCGGCATCACCCAGGCCTGGCACGATGTAGCCGTGCTCGTTCAGGCGCTGGTCGATCGAAGCGGTGTAGATCTGTACATCCGGGTGGGCTTTTTCCACCACATTGATGCCTTCGGGTGCGGCGACCAGCACCATGGCGCGAATCTCTTTGCAGCCAGCTTTTTTCAGCAGGTCGATGGTGGCGACCATCGAGGCGCCGGTGGCCAGCATCGGGTCGATGATCAGGGCCAGACGCTGGTTGATGTCCGGCGCGAGCTTTTCCAGGTAGGTGTGGGCTTCGAGGGTTTCTTCGTTGCGCGCGACGCCGACGGCACTGACCTTGGCACCCGGAATCAGGCTGAGCACGCCGTCGAGCATGCCGATGCCGGCGCGCAGGATCGGGACGACGGTAATCTTCTTGCCGGCGATTTTTTCGACCTGTACCTTGCCACACCACCCGTCGATCTCGTAGGTTTCCAGTGGCAGGTCCTGGGTGGCTTCATAGGTCAGAAGCGCGCCGACTTCCTGGGCAAGTTCGCGAAAATTCTTGGTGCTGATGTCGGCACGGCGCATGAGGCCGAGCTTGTGGCGGATCAGCGGATGGCGGATCTCACGAGTGGGCATAGGGGGGGGCTCCGAAAGGCGGGCAAAAAAACCGCGCTAGATTAATCTATTCAGCCTGTGCTGTCGTGTAGTCCTTTTGGACGTTAGTCCATAAATGCTTGATCTGTGGCGAGCGGATGCGTACCTTTGCCCGCTTTTCCAAAATACCCCCCCTGGAGAGCGCAATGCCCGCCGATCTCGAGCACATCCGTCAAGTCATGCGCGAAGCAGACTGTCTGTACACCGAAGCCGAAGTCGAAGCGGCCATCGCCAAGGTCGGCGAGCAGATCTGCAAAGACCTGCACGACAAGAACCCGGTGGTCTTCTGCGTGATGAACGGCGGCCTTATCTTCTCGGGCAAGCTGCTGACCCACCTGCAGTTCCCGCTGGAAGCGTCGTACCTGCACGCCACCCGCTACCGCAACCAGACCAGCGGCGGCGAGTTGTTCTGGAAAGCCAAGCCAGAAGTCTCGTTCATCGACCGTGACGTGCTGATCGTCGACGATATCCTCGACGAAGGCCACACCCTCAGCGCCATCATCGAGTTCTGCAAGCACGCCGGTGCGCGCTCGGTGCACACCGCGGTGCTGATCGACAAGGACCACGACCGCAAAGCCAGCCCGGACCTTAAAGCCAACTACGTCGGCCTGCCCTGCGTCGATCGCTACATCTTCGGCTATGGCATGGACTACAAGGGCTACTGGCGTAACGCTAACGGCATCTTCGCCGTCAAGGGGCTGTAACCATGCGCCAGCCCGCGTTCATCGACCAATCGCTGTTCGCCGAGCTGGCGCAGAAGGCTGCCGCCAACCCTCGCGGGCGGCAGCACCATAACTTCCATGAGATGGAAGAGCCTTGCCACCGCATGGCAGTCGGGCTGCAGCCGACGACCTACATCCCACCCCATCGGCACCTGAGCGACGACAAGGCCGAAGCACTGATCGTGCTCAAGGGGCGCCTTGGCCTGCTGATCTTCGATGAGCACGGTGCGCTGACTGAAAAGCGGGTGCTGCAGGCGGGCGGCGATTGCCTGGGTGTAGACCTGGCGCCCGGTACCTACCACGGGTTGGTGGTACTGGAGCCGGACAGCATCCTCTTCGAGTGCAAGGCAGGGCCGTACCGGCCAGTGGGCGAGGGCGAGCATGCCCACTGGGCGCCGCGTGAAGGCGAGGCGGGCGTGGCCGAGTACCAGGCCTGGATGCGCGCCCAGTTCGATTGATATTGCCAATAATGGTATGCATGCGGGCTCAACGGTAGGAGCGGCCTTGCGTCGCGAAAGGGCTGCGCAGCAGCCCCGGCAATTTCAGCTGTGAAGCATAAATCGTAGGGCTGCTGCGCAGCCCTTTCGCGACGCAAGGCCGCTCCTACAAGAGCCAGTGCAGGCCATGCTAGAGTGCGCCTTCATTCAAGGAGCCTCACATGCGTGCGATTCTTCCCCTCCTGCTCGCGGTCAGCCTGCCGATCTGTGCCGCCCCGCTGCACAGCCAGTTTCTGCCGCCTGACGACCTGTCTCTGCGCCAGGAAGCGCCGACCGGTCAGCAACTGCTGCAAGTGACCGATTATGCAGTGGTGGTCGGCGCCCAGCGCCAGTCCGACCAGCAACCAATCCCCATCACCGCATCGTTGCAAATGCGCCTCAAGGGCAAGCCGCTGAGCAAGGGCGCCACCATCGCCCAGGTGCTGCTGACCTTTGATGGTGAAGCCGGCAAAAGCTTGAAAAAGCCCGTCTATGACGAGAAAACTCGCACCTTGAGCCTCAACTACCCGGTCAGCGATTACCGCGTGATCATGGACCTGCTGCGCAACGAAACGCTCTACGTGCAGTTTTTGACCTACGGCAACGGCCATATCTGGGCCGACCTGCACACCGGCACCGTACGTACGCGTTGAGGCGCGCGCCCTGCGGGGGGTAAACTGCCGGCCTTCGAAATTCCGTGATGGTCCAGTTGGAGTCGGCAATGCGTAAAGACAAGAAACAGGTAATCGGTGACGAAATCAGCGACGACTACATCAAGTCGTTCCTTCAGTTCGAGCCGGCCGATGGCGTGACTTCGCCGTCGCTGCACAAGCTGGTCAAGGCTTACCGTGGCCTGCGTGTCGACGACTTCGAGCGTTTCGTCGGCTTCTTCGTCGAAGCGGGCCTGGACCTGGATGGCAAGGACGAGCACGGCAAGACCTTCGTCGAACAGATCGCCGACCAGCGCAATGCCCCTGAGTACATCGAGATCATCGATAAAGCCCGCGGCTGATTGTTAAGCCTGTACTGGCCTCTTCGCGGGCAAGCCCGCTCCCACAGGTATTGCACCGCTCTCAAGATCTGTGAAACACCTGTGGGCTTGCCCATGAAGAGACCGGCACAGGCCAAAACGCAGGCACAAAAAAACGCCCCGAGGGGCGTTTTTTCGTTTCAGCCAGCTCAGGCGTAATGCTTGGCCGGGCTGTCTTCCACCAGTTCCAACGCGGCATCGTTGTCGGCACTGATCTTGTTGTACAGCGCGGCATCGGTTGCCAGGACCTTCTCGCGAGCGGGGAAGATTTCCTTGAGCTTGGCAGCCCAGGCACCTTTGGCCTGCTCGGGGAAGCAACGCTCGATCAGTTCCAGCATGATCGAAACGGTTACCGAAGCGCCCGGCGATGCGCCGAGCAGTGCGGCTAGGCTGCCGTCCTGGGCCGAGACCAGCTCGGTACCGAACTGCAGAATGCCGCCCTTTTTCGGGTCTTTCTTGATGATTTGCACGCGTTGGCCGGCCACTTCCAGGCGCCAGTCTTCGGCTTTGGCTTGCGGGTAGAAGCGGCGCAGCGATTCCAGGCGCTGTTCCATCGACTGCATCACTTCGCTGACCAGGTACTTGGTCAGGTCCATGTTGTCGCGGGCCACGGCCAGCATCGGGCCGATGTTACCCATGCGCACCGACAGTGGCAGGTCCATCAGCGAACCATGCTTGAGGAACTTGGTGGTAAAGCCGGCGTACGGGCCGAACAGCAGCGAGGTCTTGCCGTCTACCACGCGGGTGTCCAGGTGCGGCACCGACATCGGTGGCGCGCCGACCGCCGCCTGGCTGTAAACCTTGGCCTGGTGCTGTTTGACGATTTCCGGGTTGTCGCAACGCAGCCACTGGCCGCTGACCGGGAAGCCGCCGAAGCCTTTGCTCTCGGGGATGCCCGACAGTTGCAGCAGCGGCAGGGCCGCGCCACCGGCACCGAGGAACACGAAGCGCGCGTCGACTTCACGGCTGCCGCCGCTGTTGACGTCCTTGATGCTCACGGTCCAGCCGCTGCCGTTACGGCGCAGGCCGACGACTTTCTTGCTGTACTTGACCTGCGCGTCGGGCGAGTCGCCCAGCAGCTTGAGCAGCTTGTTGGTCAGTGCGCCGAAGTTGACGTCGGTGCCTTTCGCCACGCGGGTGGCGGCGATGTGCTGGTCGGCCGGGCGGCCGGGCATCATCAACGGCATCCAGTCGCTCATCACGGCCTTGTCTTCGGTGTATTCCATCTCGGAGAAGGCGTGATGCTGCTTGAGCAGCTCGAAGCGCTTCTTGAGGAAGGAAACACCCTTGTCACCTTCGACGTAGCTCAGGTGCGGGACAGGGTTGATGAAGGCACGCGCCGAGCCGAAGTTACCCTTCTTGCTCAGGTAAGCCCAGAACTGGCGCGAGACCTCGAACTGGGTATTGATGTGCACGGCCTTCTTGATGTCGATGCTGCCATCGGCGGCCTGGGGCGTGTAGTTAAGCTCGCACAGGCCAGCGTGGCCGGTACCTGCGTTGTTCCAGGGGTTGGAGCTTTCCGCGGCCCCGGAGTCCATCGCCTCGACGACCTCCAGCTTGAGGGTCGGGTCGAGCTCCTTGAGCAGTACGGCCAGGGTGGCACTCATGATGCCCGCGCCTACCAGTACTACATCAACCGATTCGTTCTGCGCCATTTAACGCGTCTCCACAATCTACAGCTACCTAATTGACAGCATAGGATCCCTGGGTTCGCCAGGATCGCCATGTCCGACTTTTCGCAGTTCTTGCAACTTCCGCGGACACCGCCAATCAGTCTTCGGGTTCGGGTATTGAACCCCGATTGCCACGGGTGCGGCAATTCGACTTATGGTCAAGGTGTCGTGCGTGCGTTATGGAACGGCCTCAGACACTCATCCGGGATGAGCGCAGTTGCCGCCTGTTCAGGGCTGTTCGGGACACATCTGCCGCTTTTGCACATGCCAGACTGTTCATTTGCTCGCCACACTCTCGTGAAGTTGTGAAAACCGTTTTTTCACGCTCTTTTGGAGACGTGAACCTCAAAAGGGGACTGCGCGATGGCAACCCACAGGTTCATGCAGTGCGAAGGGCCGGAAAAGCAGGCACGACAGCCGATGCAAGACCTGAGTGGAAGGCTCTCTGTGGGCGAAGCGGTGAAGGTGCCGGGGTCAAGCGGCAAATGCGGGGCCCGATCAGGAGACGTCCTTATAATCGGGGGGAGATTATAGCGATGTCGAAGGCAGAAAGGTCGTTATTCGTGGTTTTTATTGCAGCGTTTGTCAGGCCGGCAGGCTGTGCTGATGCCAACGGGTGTTTGCGCGGGCGCAAACCCGGGCGCTGGCGGGCAGTTGGCGGCTGGCTGCAACCGGCAATATAAAGCCGGCTACCGCTGCGTACTGCTTTTTCTTGTGGCTTGCCGCTTGTAGGTTGCCGCTAGGTATACTGTGCGCCTTAGCCGCATTTTCTGGAGAAACGCGCATGTTGCAACGTCTGTTGTTCGGTTTGATCGCGGTGGCCAGCCTCAGCCTGGTCGGATGTGCCCACAGCCCGCAACAACTCAGCCCGCAGCCCAAGCTCACCGCCCAGCTCGCACCTGTCGGCCACGGTCAGCCGGTGGTGGTCAAGGTGGTTGATGGCCGGGCTTCGCAGTCCCTGGGCACGCGCGGTGGCATGTACCCCGAGACCAGCACCATCAGTGTCAGTGGCAATGATGTGCTGCCCAAGCTGCAGGCCCAGGCCGAAGCCGCTGTGCGCCTGCTCGGTTTCACCCCGACGGCGAATGCCTACAATGCCCCGCAGTTGACCGTGACCCTGGCTGAGCTTAAGTACCAGTCGCCCAAGGACAACCTGTACGTGACCGAGGCCACCATCGGTGCCACCTTCCGTGCCGACGTGGCCAACGCCAACCGCCGTTACAGCGGCCGTTACGGTGCTTCGCTGGACCAGCGTTTTGGCATGGCGCCGAACCAGGAAACCAACACCAAGCTGGTCAGCGACGTGCTGAGCGACGCCCTGACCCGCCTGTTCAAAGACCCGACCATCGGGCAAGTACTGGGCGAATAAGCGTTCAGCCCTGCTAAAACAAACCCGCTGCCTGGCTGACAGGCAGCGGGTTTGTTTTTTTGGGGGGGCTTCAGGCCGCCTGGATGTGGAAGTCCAGCAGGCTGAAACCGGTAGCCACATCCACCTCCGGCAAGTCCTGATGCGCGTGCCCACCCAGCGCGCAATAGACCAACCACTGGCGGTCCTGCACATTGATGGCAAAACCGTCGATCAACGCCTGCTGTTCGTCGCTCTGGGCTACGAGATAGAGGCGGTCCTGGTTTTCGGCATGCAGCATGAACGAGCTCCGGATCGGGAAAAGGCCGACAGCGTGGCCTGTTCTGATGACGAACCTGTGACAGATGAAATTTAGTGACACTTTGTCGCCGAGCCCGAGCGCCCACGCCGGACTTGGGTAAAATGCCGGCCTTTGCCGTCCTTCAAACCGAGGTTGTGTAATGTCGTTGCAAGTGCTCTGGGGGTTTCTGGCCGCCCATCCCACCAAGCTGATCAACCTGCTGGCGTTGCTGATGACGTGCCCCGGCGGGATGCTGCTGCACAGCGCACGGCGGCGCGAGGCTGTCACGCGGGAAAGCCTGGCGGTGGATGAGGGGGTAGTGGATGCGTTTGACCTGAGGGTGCCGCGTTACTTCTATATTCTCGGCTTTTCGTGCCTGGCCATGGCGCTGCTGCTGTCCTGGTTCAGTACCTGGCTGTAAAACCTTGGGGCTGCAAAGCAGCCCCGGGTTGATCAGGCAACTGGCGTTTGCTGCTTGACCTGGTACTGGTTGCGCACCGGCGTCGCGTATTGCAACACCAGGTACGGCCGCTGTTCTTCAGGGCAAGCCTCCAAGCGACGCTGCCATTCTTCCTTGGCACGCGCCAGCTCTTCGCCTGGGAACACCTTCTCGGCGCTCGGCACTTGCAGTGCCTCATCCTTCTCGTCCCACATCGCGTAGGCCAGGTAGTGCACCGGGAACAACCGGTAGCCACCGAGGACCTGCCGGTCAATTTCGGCTGCCAGCTGCTTGGTGTCCTCGAAGTACTCGGTCACCGGCGCGGCAAAGTTGATGTGCACCCGGCCCTTGTAGCCAGTGATGCCTTTGGCGATGCTGTTGTCGTCCTCGCCCGGCGCCTTCTTGTAGGTGCCGGTGGTGGCGCGGATGTACAGCTCGCGGGCCTTGGCCTGGTCGCAGGGGTCGTACTCGTAGCTGATCGAAACCGGCGTCAGGTTCAGGCTCTGAATGACCGCGCCGAACGGCTCGTCCTTGCGGCTCATGTGGAACATCTTGAGGATCGCCGAGTCGGTACGGTCGTCGCCGTCCTTGGCGCGGCCTTCGGCCTGGGCGATCCAGATCGATGCGCCATCGTTGCGGATCGAGTGGTTGATGTAGGCCGAGAGCAGCTGGTAAGCCGCCAGCTTCTCGCGACGACCGCTGAGCGAGCGGTGCACGATGAAGCTCTTGTTCAGGCGCATCATGTCGCTGACGAAGGGTTTTTGCAGCAGGTTGTCACCGATGGCGATGCGCGGGGTCGGCAGGCCGGCGTGGTACACGGCGTAGTTGACGAAGGCCGGGTCCATGACGATGTCGCGGTGGTTGGCCAGGAACAAGTACGCGGTGCCAACCTTGAGTTGCTCGACACCCGAATAGGTAACGCCATCGGTGGCGCGCTCGATGGTCTGGTCGACGTAGTATTCGACTTTGTCCTGCAAGGTCGACACGCAGGTGACGCCGGCGAATTCCTTGCGCAGGCGGCGGGCGATCAGTGGCTTGAGCAGCCAGCCGAGTGGGGCGGCAGCACGCGGGAAGCGGAAGTGGGTGAGGATATCGAGGAATGCCGGGTCGCTGAGCAGGCGTGCCAACACGGCAGGGACCTCAGCGTCGTCGTACGGTCGGATGGCATCGAATTCGCCCATCATGCTCTCTTGTTGGAAACGGCTAGGGTAATAGGTAGGGACGGGGTTCGAAAAACGGCTCGAACACGCGCAGGCCCTGTAATCAGACCGGCAATTATACGCATAAGTCACCGTGGAGGCCGCGATGCTAGAAACCGACTCCTATCATTGCCCGTATTGTGGCGAACGGGTGGAAACCACTGTCGATATCTCCGCTGGCGACCAGGTCTACATCGAGGATTGCCAGGTCTGTTGCAAGCCTGTGGTGATGATCCTGCAGGTGCACGATGACGAATGGATGCTTGATGTCAGACGCGAGGACGATGCCTGATGCAACGGATCTACGAACCGGAAAGCCTGCTGGAGGCTGAAATGCTGGTGGGCATGCTTGCCAGTGAGGGCATCTCGGTGCACCTGGTCGGCCGCGACCTGGTGGGTGCTGCCGGTGAGCTGCCGATGCAGGGTTTGCTGGGGCTTGCCGTGCCCGACGAGCAGGCCGAGTACGCACGGCAGCTGATCGATGCGTACAATGATGCCCAGCCACTGGTTGGTGACGAACCGGAGAGCTATCCCGGTACCTTGATCTGCTAGGTAAAAAATTCGCCCATGTGTGGACGTTACGCCCTGTTTCGCTGGCCCCAGGCCCTTGCCAGTCTGCCGGGCTTTCCCGTCGGCCAGCCGGCACAATGGAATATTTCGCCCGGTGCGTCGGTGTTGATCCAGCGCCAGGTCGACGGCGAGCATGGCTTGGCCAAGGCACGCTGGGGCCTGACGCCAGCCTGGCTCACTGACCTTTCCCGCACGCCTGCCCATGCCCGAGCAGAAACCCTTGCCGAACAGCCGATGTTCCGCGAAGCGTTTCGCCAGCGCCGCTGCCTGATGCCGGCCAATGGCTTTTATGAATGGCGCGGTACGGTGCGCAAACGCCCCTACTGGCTGACCCCAGGGGAGGGGTCGTCACTGTATTTTGCGGCGGTGTGGGAGGCCTATCCGGTGCAGGACCAGGTTTGGCTGAGCT
Organism: Pseudomonas sp. SWRI50; assembly: GCF_014269095.1. NCBI lineage: Bacteria > Pseudomonadati > Pseudomonadota > Gammaproteobacteria > Pseudomonadales > Pseudomonadaceae > Pseudomonas > Pseudomonas sp. SWRI50. Next base: position 61,182 of record NZ_JABWRW010000018.1, read on the forward strand.
GCGCGGTGGTGACCCAGGCCGCCATGAACCAGCGCCGGCCGTTGATTCTGGACGAGGCGGGGCAGGCGGCCTGGCTGGACCCTGATACGCCGATCACACGCCTGCAGGAGCTGCTCGCCAGCCCCCCGGCTACGCTACGTGAGCGGGCATTGGCAAACTTCGTCAATGACCCGAAACTGGATGCACCGGAGTGCCTGACACCGGCCTGACGCCGGCCAGGCAGCGGGGCCGTGCAGCCGGTAAAATTCTTCCCTGCGGCTATGGCGGGTCCAGGCGACTAAGCCTAGGATACGCCGCATGTAAAAGGGAGTGTTTTCATGCGTAAGTCATTTGTTGTCAGTGTGTTGAGTGCCGGTATCCTGCTGGCAGGCTGCCAGGCGGTGAATACCACCAGCGGCGGAGCCGTCGGTGTCGAGCGCAAGCAGTACATGTTCAGCATGCTCTCGACCGATGAGGTCAACCAGATGTACGCCCAGTCCTATCAGCAGACCCTCGGTGAGGCGTCGAACAAGGGCGTGCTGGACAAGTCCAGTGCCGATGCCAAGCGCGTGCAAGTCATCGCTGACCGGTTGATCGCCCAGGCGCCGAAGTTTCGCCCGGATGCCGCCCAGTGGAACTGGGAAGTCAACGTGATCAAGAGCGACGAGCTCAACGCCAACTGTGGCCCTGGCGGCAAGATCATCGTTTACACCGGCCTGATCGACCAACTCAAGCTGACCGATGCCGAGATTGCTGCGGTGGTCGGTCACGAGATCGCCCACGCCCTGCGTGAGCACAGCCGTGAAGCCATGTCCAAGGCCTATGGTGTGGAAATGGCCCGTCAGGGTGCGGGTGCCATCTTCGGCCTGGGCCAAAGCAGCATGGCCATGGCCGACACCGTGGTGAACTACGCCATGACCTTGCCCAACAGCCGTGCCAATGAGAACGAGGCGGACCTGATCGGCCTAGAGTTGTCGGCACGTGCCGGTTATGACCCGAATGCCGCGATCACCTTGTGGAACAAGATGAGCAAGGCTTCTGAAGGCGCGCCGCCTGAGTTCATGAGCACTCACCCGGCGTCCGAAAGCCGTATTGCCTCGTTGCAGGCAGCGATTCCGAAGGTGATGCCGCTGTATCAGGCTGCCAAGAAGTAATCTGCGTCCTGTAGGAGCAGCCTTGTGCTGCGAAGAGGCCGGTGACAGCGCCGAAGATCTACTGTGCTGTCACTGGCCTCTTCGCAGCGCAAGGCTGCTCCTACCGGTCAGTCTACCCAGCGACTATCAGCCTACCCAGCCACTGGCCTTCATCGCCGAGTACACGGCCACCACCGCCAGCACGAAGAACGCGGTAGCCGCCAGTCGGCGAATCAGGGTCAACGGCAGTTTGTCTGCCGCAAAGTTACCCGCCAATACCACCGGCACGTTGGCAATCAGCATGCCCAGCGTGGTGCCGATGATGACCATGATCAGGTGCGGGTATTGCGCGGCAAGCATGACTGTCGCCACCTGGGTCTTGTCACCGATTTCGGCGAGGAAAAACGCAATCAGCGTGGTGAGGAACGGGCCGAAGCGGCGCGCCGGGTTTTCATCGTCATCCATCTTGTCCGGCACCAGCGTCCACAGCGCCGTGGCGGTGAAGCTGGCGGCCAAGATCCAGTGCAGCGCCGAGTCGCTGAAGAACCCGCCGACCCACGCACCCACGGCGCCCGCGGCGGCATGGTTGGCCAGGGTAGCGGCGATGATGCCGGCGATGATCGGCCAAGGCTTGCGGAAGCGAGCGGCGAGAATGAGCGCGAGCAGTTGCGTCTTGTCGCCGATTTCGGCGAGGGCAACGATGGCGGTGGGGACCAGCAGGGATTCCAGCATCAGGTTTCCTACGGGGGCGGGTCGACACGGCTATGACACGTACAGCCTTCCCGCCCCGGGTAAGGTGTGCGTGTCATAGGTCTTGTCAAACCGCGGATCCGTCTGTGCGGATCTCTCTATGCAGGCTCTGCATAGTGGGTCGCACGCGCCATGGCCTGTGGGCCAAGTATGTTGACGCGTGCCGGGCGAGCTGGGTGCTCGCGGGAGACTACTCCCCTAGGACGGTGCGGATTCTGCCTAGCCGAAGCGGTTTCGGCAAGCGCTGTTTTTAACCGCGTGTTGCCTGGTAGATCCGGAAACCGTCCGCCTCGGCGCGTACCTGGCAGTTACCCAAGGCCCCTTCGATCAGTGGCTGGTAGCGCAGGAAGCTATTGGCGACAAGGCGCATTTCGCCGCCTTTTCGCAGATGAACGCCGGATTTTTTCAGCAAATTCTCTGAAGCCTGGTAATTGGTGTGCACGCCGGTATGAAACGGCGGATTGCTCAGGATCACGCTCAGGTCGGCAGGGGCCGCGTCGATGCCATCACCGCTGATTACTTCACCTTCCAGGCCGTTGGCGGCCAATGTCAGGCGGCTGGCTGCCACGGCAAACGCGTCCACGTCGAGCAGGGTCAGCCGGCTTTGCGGGTAGCGGCGTTTCACCGTGGCGCCCAGCACCCCGGCACCGCAACCGAAGTCCAGCACATGCCCGCTTGGCAGGCCATCCAGGTGCTTGAGCAGCAGGGCGCTGCCGCGGTCGAGGCGGCCGTGGCTGAACACGCCCGGCAGGCTGACCACTTGCAGTGGGCCATCCTCGAGGTCGAGTTCGAAGCGCTCGGCCAGGCTTTCCAGCGGCGTGGCCGCTGGCGCGTGGTCAACGGTCACCTGCCACAACTGGCAATGCCGGGCGCTGTCGAGCTTGCGCGGTTTGCCAAAAGCCTGCAGTTGCTTCGCCGCGCCTTCGATGCCGCCGCGTTTCTCGCCGACCAGGTACAGCTCGCGCCCGGCCAGGCGCGAGGCCAGCGCATTGAGCAGGTAGGCGGCCAGCTCGCGGGACTTGGGCAGGAACAGCACAGCGCTGTCGAAGGCCACCGGGGGGGCTTCGACACCGTAATGGCTACGGCCAGCGAAGCGGCCCTCGAGCATGGCCTGGTCACCGGCATGCCAGGTCCAGCCATGTGCCATGGGCAGGTGGCCGAGCAGGTCGTCGGCGGGCGCGCCGGCGAGCAGCAGCGGGCCTTGGAACAGGTCCGCCTGGCGGAGCAACACTTCACTGCGCGGGTCCATGGACGACGCCTCCTGTAAAAAAAGTCGCGCAGTGTAGCAGAGGCTAACGCTACGCTCAGCTGACCACGCGGCGTGGCTGACCGGCGAAATAGGCCTGGGCATTCTCGCTGAGCTGGCCGACGATGCGCTGGCGCGACTCCACTGCGCCCCAGGCACTGTGCGGGGTGATGATCAGGCGCGGGATATCGCCTGCCAGCAGCGGGTTGCCGTTGACCGGTGGCTCGACGCTCAGCACGTCAGTAGCGGCGCCACCCAGGTGGCCTTGGCGCAGGGCGTCGGCCAGAGCCTGTTCGTCGATCAAGCCACCCCGTGCGGTATTCACCACCAGGGCGCCGGGCTTGAGCAAGGCCAGCTCACGGGCCCCGATCATGTGCCGGGTATGCTCGTTCAACGGGCAATGCAGGGTCAGCGCGTCCACTTGCGGCAGCAGGTCTTCCAGGGGCATGCGGTCGGCGCGCTCCGGGCGGCCGGGGATCTGCCCGCTCAAGACGCGCATGCCGAAGGCTTCGGCCAGGCGCGCCACTGCGCCGCCCAGTTCGCCATGGCCGAGCAGGCCGAGGGTCTTGCCCTCCAGCTCGACGATGGGGAAGTCCAGCAGGCAGAACTGGCTGGCCTTGGCCCATTGGCCGTCGGCCACTGCTTGGTTGTAGTCGCACAGCCGCGTGGCCAAGGCCAGCAGCAGGGCGAGGGTATGCTGGGCCACCGACGGCGTGCCGTAACCCTGGCAGTTGCACACGGTGATGCCTTGGGCGCGGGCCGCCGCCAGGTCGACATTGTTGGTGCCGGTGGCGGCCACCAGGATCAGCTCGAGCTGCGGGTTGGCGGCAAGGGTCGCGGCATCCAGCATGACCTTGTTGCTGATTACCGCAACGGCGCCCTGCAGGCGTTCGGCGACCTGCTCCGGACGGGTGGCGGCAAACAGCTCGAATGCGTCGAACTGGTCCCGCAAAGGGGACAGGTCAAGGTCACCCAAGTCCAGTGACTGGTGATCGAGAAACACGGCGCGACGCGGGCTGGGCATGGGGTTCTCCGGTGGCAGGACGGGAAATGGGCCATCAACTTCGGGGCACTGTCCGAAGCGGTTCAGCGCAGTGTCTAGCCCGCGGTTACCGCGCGTCAACGCCTGCCACTCATACCTTGCCGGTCCAAATCATTCCTTCGGCTGATTTGACCGTCACATTCAGCTACTACAGTAGATCCAGACTTGTCCGGCCCGTTTTTCAGAAAAGGGATACCCATGTTGCAGACCCGCATCATCAAACCCGCCGAAGGCGCCTACGCCTACCCCCTGCTGATCAAACGCCTGCTGATGTCCGGCAGCCGCTACGAGAAAACCCGCGAGATCGTCTATCGCGATCAGCTGCGCCTGACTTATCCACAGCTCAACGAGCGTATCGCGCGCCTGGCTAATGTCCTGACAGAGGCCGGGGTCAAGGCCGGTGACACGGTGGCGGTGATGGACTGGGACAGCCATCGCTACCTGGAATGCATGTTCGCCATCCCGATGATCGGCGCGGTGGTGCACACCATCAACGTGCGCCTGTCGCCAGAACAAATCCTCTACACCATGAACCACGCCGAAGACCGCGTGGTGTTGGTCAACAGCGACTTCGTCGGCCTTTACCAAGCGATTGCCGGGCAGTTGACCACCGTTGACAAGACCTTGCTGCTGACCGACGGCCCGGACAAGACCGCCGAGCTGCCCAACCTGGTGGGCGAGTACGAGCAGTTGATCGCCGCCGCCAGCCCGCGCTATGACTTCCCGGATTTCGACGAAAACTCGGTGGCCACCACCTTCTACACCACCGGCACCACCGGCAACCCAAAAGGGGTGTACTTCACCCATCGCCAGCTGGTGCTGCATACCCTGGCCGAAACGTCGGTCACTGGCAGTATCGACAGCGTGCGCCTGATTGGTAGCGATGATGTGTACATGCCCATTACCCCGATGTTCCACGTGCATGCCTGGGGCATCCCCTACGCCGCCACCATGCTGGGCATGAAGCAGGTGTACCCGGGGCGTTACGAGCCCGACATGCTGGTCAAGCTGTGGCGTGAAGAGCAGGTCACCTTCTCTCATTGCGTGCCGACCATCCTGCAGATGTTGCTCAATTGCCCGACCGCCCAGGGCCAGGACTTCGCAGGTTGGAAGATCATCATCGGCGGCAGCGCGCTCAATCGCTCGCTGTATCAGGCGGCCCTGGCGCGTGGCATCCAGCTGACTGCCGCGTACGGCATGTCCGAGACCTGCCCGCTGATCTCGGCAGCGCACCTGAACGATGAACTGCAGGCGGGCAGCGAGGACGAGCGTGTCACCTATCGGATCAAGGCCGGTGTGCCGGTGCCGTTGGTCGAGGCGGCAATCGTCGACGGCGAGGGCAATTTCCTCCCGGCCGATGGCGAGACCCAGGGCGAACTGGTACTGCGCGCGCCCTGGCTGACCATGGGTTACTTCAAGGAGGCGCAAAAGAGCGAGGAGCTGTGGCAGGGCGGCTGGCTGCACACCGGTGATGTCGCGACCCTCGACGGCATGGGCTACATCGATATCCGCGATCGCATCAAGGACGTGATCAAGACGGGCGGTGAGTGGATATCCTCGCTCGACCTCGAAGACTTGATCAGCCGTCATTCGGCCGTGCGCGAAGTGGCGGTGGTGGGGATCGCCGACCCGCAGTGGGGCGAGCGGCCGTTTGCCCTGTTGGTGGTACGTGATGGGCAGGCCATCGATGCCAAGTCACTCAAGGACCACCTCAAGCCTTTTGTTGAAGAAGGGCACATCAATAAATGGGCGATTCCAAGCCAGATTGCCGTTGTTACTGAAATTCCCAAGACCAGTGTTGGCAAACTCGACAAGAAACGCATCCGCCAGGACATCGTCCAGTGGCAGGCCAGTAACAGTGCGTTCCTTTCTACCCTGTAACCCCCGTGCGGGTGGTGGACGACAGAACACGACCCGCAGGCTAGAGAGCTCGGCGCCTTGCCAAACAGGAAAAATGCGCCATGCTTCAGCACGGCCAGCACGTAACCCGAAAAACCTCGTAGCGAGTTGGCGGCACGGAGCGCAAATCACACTTTAGAGGGATCAAGCGCCTGTGCCTTGCTGGCTATAGTCGAGGCCAGGAGATTTTCAGAAATGGGGGAGGGCGACACGCGCAAGCCGTGTCGCCGCAGGTGCAAACCTGCACACCGGTCCCACGGACCGTTTCTGAAAGGACTCACTGCCATAACAAAAAAGTACATGGAGTAGCGTCGATGAAATCTGCAAACCTGTTCTGGCGCCGGGCCAAGTTGCCCTTGGCCGTCAGCCTTGCTTCCACGCTCGCAAGTCCTGCTTTCGCTGTCAGTTTCAACATAGGTGAAATCGAAGGGCAGTTCGACTCGTCGCTCTCCGTTGGCGCCAGCTGGTCGACCGCCAGCCCGAACAAGAACCTGATCGGGGTCAACAATGGCGGCAAGGGGCTATCGCAGACCTCCGATGACGGCCACCTCAACTTCAAGCGTGGCGAGACCTTCTCCAAGATCTTCAAGGGCATCCACGACCTGGAGCTCAAGTACGGCGACACCGGGGTGTTCGTGCGTGGCAAGTACTGGTACGACTTCGAACTCAAGGACGAAAGCCGCCAGTTCAAGGACATCAGCGACTCCAACCGCAAGGAAGGCGCCAAGTCGTCCGGCGCCGAACTGCTCGATGCGTTCGTCTACCACAACTATTCGATTGGCGACATGCCAGGCTCGGTGCGCCTGGGCAAGCAGGTTGTCAGCTGGGGTGAGAGTACCTTCATCGGCGGTGGTATCAACTCGATCAACCCGATCGACGTGTCCGCGTTCCGCCGCCCTGGGGCCGAGATCAAGGAAGGCCTGATCCCGGTCAACATGTTCTACATCTCCCAGAGCCTGACCGACAACCTGTCGGCCGAGGCCTTCTACCAGATCGAATGGGACCAGACCGTCGTCGACAACTGCGGCACGTTCTTCTCGCAGCCGGACATCATTGCCGACGGCTGTACCGACAACCTGCGCGTGCTCAACAGCAGCCGCACAGTACCGGGCGCGGCCCAGCAGTTCCTCGCCACCCAGGGCGTTAACATCAACGAGGAAGGCGTGATGGTGCGCCGCGGGGCCGACCGTGATGCGCGTGACAGCGGCCAGTTCGGTGTGGCGCTGCGCTACATGTTCGACCCGCTGGACACCGAGTTCGGTGCCTACTTCATGAACTACCACAGCCGTGCGCCGATCTTCAGCGCCACCGGTGCCCCGCCCTCCGTGTTCGCTGGCCTGAGTGCCCTGCCGGCACAGTTGCGCGCGCTGGCACCGCTGATCGTGGCCGGTAACTCCGAGTACTTCGTCGAGTACCCTGAGGACATCCGCCTGTACGGCCTGAGCTTCTCCACCACGCTGCCTACCGGTACCGCCTGGAGTGGTGAAGTCAGCTACCGCCCCAACGCGCCTGTGCAGCTCAATACCACCGACATCCTGTTCTCGGGTGTGCGCCCGATTGGTGGCGCCCTGAGCAACGCTTCGCTGCTCTCCGGTACCCCTGGCCAAGACCTGCACGGCTACCGTCGCAAGGAAATCACCCAGTTCCAGACCACCCTGACGCACTTCTTCGACCAGGTGATGGGCGCCAGCCGCATGACCGTGGTGGGCGAGGTGGGGGTTACCCATGTCGGCGGCCTGGAAAACGCCCACGAAACCCGCTACGGCCGCGACCCGGTATTCGGCCCCGGCCCACTGCCAGCCACAGGTGGCGCGGACACCTGCCAGGCGCTCAACGCCAGCACCATCGCAGGCGCGGGTGCCGGTGCATCGACCACCAACCTGAATCGCAAGTGCGAGAACGACGGCTACACCACCAGCACCTCCTGGGGTTACCGCGGTCGGGTCATCTGGGACTACAACGACGTCTTCGCCGGGGTCAACCTCAAGCCGAGCGTGGCCTGGTCGCATGACGTTTCCGGCTACTCGCCCGGCCCTGGCGCCAACTTTGAAGAAGGCCGCAAGGCCGTCAGCCTGGGCCTGGACGCCGAGTACCAGAACACCTACACGGCGAGCCTGTCGTACACCAACTTCTTCGACGGCAAGTACAGCACCGTGGATGACCGCGACTTCGTCGCCCTCAGCTTCGGCGTGAACTTCTAAGAATACTGATCCAGGACGACACGACATGAACAAGACCAGAAGTCTGCTGCAAGCCGGTGTGCTGGGCCTGTCCCTGCTGGCGACCAGTGTCATGGCAGCGGTGTCTGCCGATGAGGCGGCCAAGCTGGGCAGCACCCTGACCCCGATGGGCGCCGAAAAGGCCGGTAACGCCGATGGCTCGATCAGTGCTTGGCAACCGCTGTCGAAATCAGCGGGCAGCGTCGATGCCAAGGGGTTCCTTTCCGACCCGTATGGCAGTGAAAAGCCGCTGTTCACCATCACCGCGCAGAATGTCGACCAGTACAAGGACAAGCTCTCGCCGGGCCAGGTGGCAATGTTCAAGCGCTACCCGGACACCTTCAAGATCCCGGTGTTCAAGACCCACCGCGGCTCCACTGTACCTGCTGACGTGTTCGCCGCCATCAAGAAAAACGCCACCCAGACCACACTGGTGGAAGGCGGCAACGGCTTGAACAACTTCGATACGGCGGTGCCGTTCCCGATCCCGAAAAGCGGCCTGGAAGTGATCTGGAACCACATCACACGCTACCGAGGGGGCAGTGTCAGCCGCCTGGTTACTCAGGCTACGCCACAGCAGAACGGCTCTTTCAACCCGGTGTACTTCTCCGACCAGTTCGTCTTCCGCGACAAGATGAAGGATTACGACGCAAGCAACCCGGGTAATATCCTGTTCTACTTCAAGCAGGAAGTGACCGCCCCCGCTCGCCTGGCCGGGACCGTGCTGCTGGTGCACGAAACCCTCGACCAGGTGAAGGAGCCGCGCAAGGCGTGGATCTACAACGCCGGCCAGCGTCGTGTACGGCAGGCACCGCAAGTGTCGTACGACGGCCCCGGTACCGCTGCCGACGGCCTGCGTACCTCGGACAACCTGGACATGTTCAACGGTGCGCCAGACCGTTACGACTGGAAGCTGGAAGGCAAGAAGGAACTGTACATCGCCTCCAACGCCTTCAAGCTGGATGACCCCAAGCTGAAGTACACCGACATCATCAAGGCCGGGCACATCAACCAAGACTTGTCGCGCTACGAGCTGCGCCGCGTCTGGCACGTGGTCGCAACCCTCAAGCCGGGCCAGCGGCACATCTACGCCAAGCGTGACTTCTACATCGATGAAGACACCTGGCAGGCCGCAGTGATCGACCAGTACGACGGCCGTGGCCAGCTGTGGCGCGTTTCCGAAGCCCATTCCCAGCCGTATTACAACAAAGAGGTGCCTTGGTACACCCTGGAAACCATCTACGACCTGCAGTCGGGTCGTTATTTGGCGCTGGGCATGAAGAACGAAGAGAAGCGTGCCTACGACTTCGGCTTCAGTGCCAGCAAGGCTGATTTCCAGCCCGCGGCCCTGCGCCAGGCAGGTGTACGTTAATCTGAAAGCCTTCCACTCCTGTGATCCCCAGAACGTCCCGGCTTGCCCGGGACGTTTTTTTATCCTGCTCCGGCGATGGTTTCAGGGCAAACACAAGCCCTGTAGGAGCAGCCTTGTGCTGCGAAGAGGCCATTGCAGCCGAAGATAATCTCTAGCCTTATCGGCCTCTTCGCAGCACAAGGCTGCTCCTACAGGTACTGCACTGGCCTTGAAAGCTACGCAATCCCTGTGGGCGCGGGCAATAAATCTGCTGAATACCCAACCAAACCCCCGCTCCAGCCCCTGTCCATCAGGGTTGTTGCTTTTTGTCGTAGTCTTTTACAGGCCTATTGTGCCCATCATCTTCAAATGCGCTGCATTACCCGCTAGTCTCGCAAACATCCGTACCGCCGTTGTCTTCCCTTCAGAACGAGCCGGCCATGACAGATCTGTCCCGTACGCATGGATTCGCCAGCCAGGCCCTAGGCCTGCTGGACGGGCGTTTCTTCCGGCCGCCGCTGCCGGACGGCCATGTGCCGCGTACGCGGTTGTGTCAGCGTTTGCACGCCGGCCTCAATGGGCGGTTACTGCTGGTCAACGCACCGGCGGGCTTTGGCAAGAGCTCGCTGGCCATCGAGTTCTGCGAATCCCTGCCGGAGCACTGGCGTAGCCTTTGGCTTGGCCTGAGCCAGCGCGATGCTGACCCCGGCCGTTTTCTCGAACGGCTGCTCGAAGGCCTGCAGCAGTACTGCCCTGCATTGGGTGGCCAAGCCATGGGCCTGCTGAAAATGCGCCAGCGCCACCAGCCCTTCGCGTTCGAGGAGTGGATCGACGGCCTGCTCGATGAACTCGCCCAATACCTGCAAGCCGATACGCCTCTGCTGTTGGTGCTGGACGATTACCATTTGGCCCAAGGGCCCGTACTCGACCGCTGCCTGCTGTTTTTCCTCAATCACTTGCCCAGTGGCCTGGTGCTGTTGATCACCAGCCGCCAGCGCCCAGACTGGCACCTGGCGCGCCTGCGCCTGTCGCGTCAACTGGTCGAACTCAACGAGCAAGAGCTGCGGCTGACACCCGACGAGTCACTGGCGGTAATCGGCCGCCAACCCACCGGCTTGCGCGGCCAGGCGCTGGATAACCTGATCCAGCGCAGTGACGGCTGGGTGGCCGGGCTGCGCTTCTGGCAACTGGCCGCCAGCGAGTCCGGTGATGAGCACGCCTTGCCCCACGCACTGCACGGTGGCGAGGGGTTGATACGCGACTACTTGCTGGAAGAAGTCATCGAGATCCTGCCGGCCGACGTGCAGGCCTTTCTCTACGACACGGCGTGCCAGGAGCGCTTCTGTGCCCAGCTTTGCGATGCCCTGCGCGACCGCCAGGACAGCGCCGATATCCTGCGCTTCCTGCAGGCCCATCAAGTGTTTCTGGTACCCCTCGACGAGCACGGCCACTGGTTTCGTTACCATCACCTGTTCTCCGACCTGCTGCGAAGCCGCCAGGCCAGCGAACCGCCAGCGCGCCTGCACCTGCGGGCGTGCCGCTGGTTCGAAGCCCAGGGTTTGCTGGACGAGGCGGTTGAGCAGGCGCTGCGGGCCGGCCACCTCGACGTGGCGGCCGGCCTGGTGCAGAGCCTCTCCGAGGAGCAACTGCTGGCCGAGCAGAACGTTGGCATGTTGCTGCGCTGGAAGATGGACCTGCCCGACAGCTTGCTGATCAGCACGCCGCGCCTGATCGTGCTGTACAGCTGGGCGTTGGGGCTGGCGTGCCAGCTGGATGCGGCCGAAGAACTGGCAAGCTACCTCAGCCGTTTTCTGCCTGCACCCTCGGCGACCGCACAGAAGTCCATGCTGGCCCAATGGCTGGCCCTGAGTGGGGTGATCGCGCGGGGGCGGGGGGATCGCGCGCGTACCCTGGCCTACTGTGGCGAAGCCTTGCAAAGCTTGCCGTGCAAGCGCTACGGCCAGCGCCTGGTGTGCCTGTCGACACTGTCCAACCTGGCCATCACCGATGCCGACTTCTGGCATGCTCGCGGCTGGAACCGCGAAGCCCTGGAGCTGGCCCAGCGCGTCGGCAACCCGCTGTTCGAAGCCCTGGCTCATTACGATCGAGCACGGGTGCTGCATGCCCGGGGTGAAGTGTTGCGGGCGCTGGACGAAGTGCGCCAGGGCCTGCAGCGCCTTCAGGGGCTGTCGGGGCAGCGGTTGTACGCGGTCCGGGCCAGGCTGACGCTCTATGAGGGTTACCTGCTGGTGTCGCGCCTGCAATCAGCCCAAGGCCGTGCGCGCTTGCGTGCGGGGCTTGGCGAAGCGCGTGCCTGCCGAGACATCAGCGTGCTGATCGGCCACTGCGTCATTGCCACGCTCGATGGCCGCGAGGGCCACTTCGCCGAAGCGTTCGCCGAGCTGGCCGAGGCGGAGCGGCTGATGCACATCTGGGATGTTCCACCGATCTACTACCTGGCCATGATTACCCTAGTGAAGTGCGAACTGTGGTTGGCACAGGGGCGCACCGATCTTGCCGAATCCTGGTTGCTGCGGCTGGGGCAGACCTACGGTGGCGACCAGCCGGCGGCAGCGCCGGAGTTCCACCCGTTGTTACCCCTGCATATCGAACTGCAGCAGGCATTGCTCGAGCGTATCCAGTTGCGCACCGAGGCGTCGGTTCAGCGCTTGTCAGGGCTGGTCGAACGTGGCGTGGCCAGTGGCGGCATGCTGCTGGCCGTCAGTGCACTGTGCCAGTGGCTCGCCCTGCTGCTCGCTGAAGGCCGAGACGCGCAGGCTGCCGGGCTGCTGCCAAAGGCACTCGAGGCCGCCCAAGGCGGCGTTCTGCAACCGTTCCAACCCTTGCTCGAAAAACACCCGCAGTGGCTGCACGAGCAGCTTGCAGCGCGCTCGGCTTGCCCGGTCCAGGTCGAACTGCTCAAGCGCCTGCCTCCTTTACCTGCCGTTAGCAGTGGCAGTGGCGAGGCATTGAGTGGGCGGGAGCGGGCCGTGCTTGAGCTGATCGCCCAAGGCTGTTCCAACCAGCAGATCAGCGAACGGCTGTTCATCTCGCTGCACACCGTGAAGACCCATGCCAGCCATATCAACAGCAAACTGGGCGTCGAGCGCCGCACCCAGGCGGTGGCCAAAGCGAAGGCGCTGGGCCTGCTGGCCTGACAGTAGCCGCCCCAGGGGTTTGCCCGCTAAAGTAATGGCTTGAGGCTATTATTGGGCCGTTGTTTAGCGCGCTGCGTGCTCTATCCTCATCTTTCCCGGCCGGCTGCCGATACAGCATTCGGTGGTATGCATCGCCTTGCGCGATTTTTCAATCATCCCAATACAGGTCGTGTTGATGCTGCAGTACGGGCAAAAGAGCTTTCTGATCGTCGACGACTTTACCGACTTTCGTACGTCGACCCGTTCCATGTTGCGCGAACTGGGTGTGCGCGACGTGGACACGGCCGACAGCGGCGAGCAGGCGCTGCGCATGTGTGCGCAGAAGCGTTATGACTTCATCCTGCAGGATTTCCACCTGGGCGACGGCAAGAAGAACGGCCAGCAGGTGCTTGAGGACCTGATCCTCGACAAGCACATCAGCCATGAATGCGTGTTCATCATGGTGACCGCCGAGAGCAGCCAGGCCATCGTCCTCAGTGCCATCGAGCATGAGCCCGATGCCTACCTGACCAAGCCGTTCAACCGGGTGGGCCTGGCCCAGCGCGTCGAGAAGCTGTTCCAGCGCAAGACCTTGCTCAAGCCGATCCTCCAGGCGCTGGACCGCGGCCGCCCGGCCGAAGTGCTGGCAGCGTGTGCCGAGCTGTGCAAGAAGGACCCGCGTTTCGCGCCCCTGTGCCTGCGCTACCGCGCCGATGCCCTGCGCGGGCTCAATCGCTTCGACGAGCTGGAAAAGTTTCTCAAGGCCATTCTCGCCAGCCGCCCGCAGCCGTGGGTGTATTCGGCGCTGGGCAGCTTGATGCACAAGCGTGGCCAGAATGCCCAGGCCCAGGGTGTGTATGAACAGGCCCTGAAGGCCTTCCCGATCATGCCGGGCCTGTACGACGGTATGGCTGAAGTGCTGGTGGCGCAGGGCGAGACCAAGCGCGCCCAGAACATGCTGGAAGAGGCGGTGCGCCTGTCGCCGCTGTCGGTACGCCGGCAGTCCACGCTGGGCAAGCTGGCGCTGGGCAACGAAGATTTCGAAAGTGCCTCCAAGGCGTTCCGCCATGCCGTGAACCAGGGGCAGAGCTCGCGCTACAAGGATGCCGAGAACAACCTTGGCCTGGTTCAGGCGCTGATGAACAAGAACGCAGGTTTTGGCCTCGACGCCCGTACCCGCGTCGAGATCAACACCGTGCTCAGTGAAGTGGCCAAGGAATACCCTGAAGATCAGGGCTTGCAGGTACGCGCCCGCATGATGAAGGCCGCCAGCCTGCAGCAAGCCGGCGATGCCGAGACGGCCGCCAAGCTCACCGAGCAGGCCATGCAGCGTCTGGACAAGATGGAGCAGTTTTTCTCGGTCGATGCCGCGTTGACGGTGGCGGCTCAGCTGCAGGCGTCAGGGCAGGAAGCGGCCGCGCTCGGCGTGCTCAAAAGCTGCGTTGAAAGTTACGGCGACGACCCCAAAGTGATGCAGAGGGTGGCCAAGCTGACGGATGATCCGGCGGTGCTCAATGCGATCACCGAGGCCGTCACCCTCAACCGCCAGGGAGTGCGTAGTTACCAGGGAGGTCAGCTCGACGAAGCGCTGCAGTTGTTCCGCAAGGCCTTGGCCTTGCAACCCAAGAACATCAGCATCGCCCTCAACACCGCCCAGGCGCTGCTGCGCATCGGGGGGGATGACCCACAGCCTGCGATCATGCAGGAATGCCGCGACGCCTTGACCAGCGTGGCCGGTATCCCTGCCAGCGACAACCGCTATGACCGCTATGGCAAACTGCACATCCGAGTGTTCGGCGCATGAATCAAGACAATCAGGGGCTGGATTTTTCCACGGTGATCGCCTCCACCGTGCACGACCTCAAGAACTCCCTGTCCGCGCTGATTCAGTCCCATGACCAGTGGCTGGCGCGCTTACCTGAAGAGTTGCGCGGCGGCACCGAGCAAGGGGTGATGGAACATGAGTTCCGGCACCTCAACGGTATGCTGGTGCAACTGCTGGGGTTGTACAAACTGGGCGTGAACCAGCTGCCGGTATGCCCGGACTACCATGAGCTGGATGACTTCATCGAAGCCCAACTGGCGGCCCACCAAGAAGTGCTCAAGCACAACGACATCCTCGCCACCTGGCGCATCGACACCGACAACCCGCTGGGCTTCTTCGACCGAGAGCTGGTGGCATCGGTGATCGCCAACGTGATCACCAACGCCACCCGGTTTGCCGGGCATGCGTTGTTGATCAGCATCGAGGAAGAGGCGAATCAACTGGTCATCTGCGTCAACGATGACGGCCCGGGTTATCCACAGCGCATGCTCGAGCGCCAGGAAGAGTTCATCCAGGGCATCGATTCACACAGTGGCAGTACGGGCCTGGGCCTGTATTTCGCTGCGCGGATCGCGGCGCTGCATGAGAGCGATGGGGTGAGGGGGCGGATTGAAATTTCCAATGGCGGGGCGCTGGGGGGCGGGTTGTTCAGGTTGTTCTTGCCGTAAAACAGCATGGCAAGTGGGTGCAGGACACGGTTCCGAGGCGCCTATGAGATCGAGCGCCGCCCGCGCGGCGCTTCGCAGCACAAGGCTGCTCCTACACCTGTTTCGGGCCAATTATTCCTGAGCCATTAGCGCGTGGCCCCTGACCGCCCACCTCAATATCGTGTCGAATCAACAAAGGCGGTCGCGCGCCAACATTACAGGCCTCACTGGCCCGAAACAGGTGTAGGAGCAGCCTTGTGCTGCGAAGCGCCGCGCGGGCGGCGCTCGATTTCGAAAACATCCAATACCGCCAGTCTTGCACCTGGCAGGCACAGCGCAATATCTTGTAAACCACCAGGAGCCACCTCGACTTGAAGGCGAGTGAGATCCTCAATGTTATTGAGATACACAATGAACCAAGCCCCACCCACCCTCATCCGCGAAACCTTCCCCGTAGGTCCCCTACAGTGCAACTGCACCTTGATCGGCGACCCATTGACCAAAAAGGCCATCGTCGTCGACCCAGGCGGTGACCCGGACAAGATCCTCGCGCGCCTGCAGGCCCATGGCTTGACCCTGGTGAGCATCATCCACACCCACGCGCACTTCGATCACTTCCTCGCCTCGGGCAAGCTCAAGGAGCTGACCGGCGCGACGCTGCACCTGCACAAGGACGACCAGTCGCTGTGGGACAACCTGGAGATGCAATGCCAGATGTTCGGCGTGCCCTACACCCCGGTGCCGCCGCCAGACCGCTGGTTGAGTGATGACGAGGCGCTGGCCTGTGGTTGTGGCGTGGCTTTGCACACCCCAGGGCACACGCCGGGTTCGATGAGTTTCTGGTTTGCCGATGCCAAGCTGCTGATTGCCGGCGACACCCTGTTCCGTCGCGGTATTGGCCGCACCGATTTGTGGGGTGGCGATCAGCGGGCTATCGTTCGTTCGATCAAGGAGCGGCTGTACCGGCTGGATGAAGAGGCCATCGTGGTCACCGGCCACGGGCCAGACACCCGCTTGGGTGACGAGATGCGCGAGAACCCGTTCGTGCGGGCATGAACCTGCATGAAAAGGTGTTCATGGAATTTTTTGCCGTCTGGGCAATCCAAGGCTGGCATAGATCCATTCGCGGTCTGCCGCATTTATGAATTTCAGTAGGAGCTTGTCCATGTTCACCATGCGTCGTCTGATTATCGTCGCAACCGCCGCCGCCCTGATGACGGGCTGCGCCAGCCAGAACCCGTACGACAACCAGGGTCAGGCGCAGGGCTCCACGGGGATGAGCAAGACCGCCAAGTACGGCGGCCTGGGCGCGCTGGCCGGTGCCATCGCCGGCGCCGCCATCGACCACAACAACCGCGGTAAAGGCGCACTGATCGGCGCTGCCGCAGTGGGTGCCGCCGCCGCAGGTTACGGCTACTACGCCGACAAGCAGGAAGCCGAACTGCGCGCGCAAATGGCCAATACCGGCGTCGAAGTGCAGCGCCAGGGTGACCAGATCAAGCTGATCATGCCCGGCAACATCACCTTCGCCACCGACTCGGCCAACATCGCGCCTAGCTTCTACTCGCCGCTGAACAACCTGGCCGGCTCGTTCAAGCAGTTCAACCAGAACACCATCGAAGTGGTTGGCTTCACCGACAGCACCGGCAGCCGCCAGCACAACATGGACCTGTCCCAGCGCCGTGCGCAAGCGGTCAGCACCTACCTGACTTCGCAGGGTGTCGATGCTTCGCGTATTTCGGCACGTGGCATGGGCCCGGACCAGCCGATCGCCAGCAATGCCGATGCTAACGGCCGTGCGCAGAACCGTCGTGTCGAGGTCAACCTGAAGCCGATTCCTGGCCAGCAGTATGACCAGGGCCAAGTTCAGCAGTAAGGCCACACCACAGGGGCCGCTGTGCGGCCCAATCGCCGGCAAGCCGACTCCCACATGACCGTGTGGGTCTTAAGTCCTGTGGGAGCCGGCTTGCCGGCGATTGGGCTGCACAGCAGCCCCTGGATTCAGCGTACGACGCTGGCCTGGATTGCCGTCAGGGCGATGGTATGCACGATGTCATCCACCTGAGCCCCCCGCGGCAAATCGTTCACCGGCTTACGCAAACCCTGCAGCATCGGCCCCAGGCTGACCCCATCGGCGCTGCGCTGCACCGCTTTGTGCGTGGTGTTGCCGGTATTCAGATCAGGGAACACGAACACCGTGGCACGCCCGGCAACCGGGCTGTTTGGTGCCAGCTCGCGGGCAATGGCCGGGTTGGCCGCCGCGTCATACTGCAAGGGTCCATCGATCAGCAGATCGTGCGCGGCGCCCTGCGCCAAGCGTGTCGCTTCACGCACCTTGTCGACTTCTTCATCGCTCGCCGAATCGCTTGAATAACTGATCATCGCCACCCGCGGCGCGATGCCGAAGGTGTGTGCCGATTCGGCGCTCTGCTGGGCAATTTCTGCCAGTTCAGCGGCACTTGGGTGAGGGTTCATCACGCAGTCGCCGTACACCAGCACCTGCTCGGGGAACAGCATGAAGAATACCGAGGACACCAGGCTGGCACCTGGCGCGGTCTTGATCAATTGCAGGGCAGGGCGGATGGTGTTGGCGGTAGAGTGCACCAGGCCCGACACCAGGCCGTCGACCTCATCCAGGGCAAGCATCATGGTGCCGATCACCACCGGGTCTTCCAACTGCTGCTCGGCCATCGGGGCGTTAAGGTTCTTGCTCTTGCGCAGGTTGACCATCGGTTCGACATAGCGCCCGCGAATCAACTCAGGGTCGAGTATCTCCAGGTCCGCAGGCAAGGTAATGCCCTGCGCACGGGCGACCGCTTCGACTTCTTCCGGCTTGGCCAGCAGCACGCAACGCGCAATGCCACGGGCCTGGCAGATCGCCGCCGCCTGTACCAGCAGCGGTTCGGCGCCTTCTGGCAGGACAATGCGTTTGTTGGCCTGTTGCGCGCGCTGGATCAGTTGGTAGCGGAACACCGCAGGCGACAGGCGCAACTCGCGTGGTGTGCCGCAGCGCTGGTGCAACCAGGCAGCGTCGAGGTGGCTGGCGACAAAGTCGGTGATGAATTCGGCACGCTCGCGGTCATCCACCGGGATCTCGCGGTTCAGCGAATTGAGCTGGTTGGCCGTGTCGTACGAACCCGTACTCACCGACAGAATCGGCAGGCCGGCCTGCAAGGCGCCGCGGCACAAGCCGAGGATGCGTGCGTCGGGCTTGCTGTCGCTGGTCAGCAGCAGGCCGGCCAGGGGCACGCCATTGATCGCCGCCAGGCTTACGGCAAGGATGATGTCGTCGCGGTCACCCGGGGTCACCACCAAGGTGCCAGGGGTGAGCAGCGGCACGGTGTTGGCCACCGTGCGCGCACAAATGATGATCTTGCTCATGCGCCGCTGCTCGTAATCGCCCGCGTTGAGCACTTGGGCCCCCAGCAGGTCGGCCACGTCGCGGGTGCGTGGGGCATTCAGCTCGGGCTGGTAAGGGATGCAGCCGAGCAGGCGGAAGTCGTTGCCGCGCAGAAGTGGCGAGTGTTCGCGCAGGCGGGTGGCGAAGTCCGCCATGCTTTCGTCGGTGCGCACCTTGTTGAGGATCACCCCGAGCACTTTCGGGTCGCGGGGGCCGCCGAACAGCTGGGCCTGCAGTTCGACGCGGCCGGACAGCTCGCTGAGTACCTCGTTTTCGGGCGCCGAAACCAGTATCACCTCGGCATCCAGGCTCTTGGCCAGGTGCAGGTTGACCCGCGCCGCGTAACTGGCGTGGCGGGTAGGCACCATGCCTTCGACCACGACCACGTCATTGCCGATGCAGGCTTGCTGGTAGAGGCGGATGATTTCCTCCAGCAACTCGTCCAGCTGGCCATCGCCGAGCATGCGCTCGACGTGGGCCAGGCTCAGCGGCATGGGCGGTTTGATGCCGTGGGTGCGTGCGACCAGTTCGGTGGAGCGTTCCGGGCCGGTGTCACCTGGGTGGGGCTGGGCGATCGGCTTGAAAAAGCCGACCTTCAGGCCTGCGCGCTCAAGGGTGCGCACCAGGCCGAGGCTGATCGACGTCAGGCCGACACCAAAGTCGGTCGGCGCTATGAAAAAAGTTTGCATGCGTGCTTCTCGAATTAAAGCGGTGCAAGGAATCAACGGCCAAGGGTAGCGCTATCGGCTGCCTGTGCACACCAGCCACACGCGAAAGCCTCGCCGATGCGTTGTTGGCGCTGCTCGGCATCGAGCACCCAAGGGCGCGCTTGCCAGGGCGGTTGGTGACGAAGGTGCTGGGTGTGGCCGCACGACAACTCGACCACCCAGTGGCCTTCTTCGTCCTGATGGAAGCCGGTGATCCGACTGATGGGCTGTTCCTCGGCCGAGGCGCGTTCGCAATCGGGCGATGGCTTGGTTACACTTGTCCGCTCTACATACTTTTGCAAAAGGTCTTGCCCCATGCTGATCGCCGCCAACAAGGCTGTCTCCATCGACTATACCCTGACCAACGACGCCGGGGAGACCATCGACAGCTCCGCCGGTGGCGCGCCGCTGGTTTACCTGCACGGTGCCGGCAACATCATCCCGGGCCTGGAAAAGGCCCTGGAAGGCAAGCAGGCCGGTGACGAGTTGAACGTTTCCATCGAGCCAGAAGAGGCCTACGGTGAATACCTGGCCGAGCTGGTCAGCACCCTGAACCGCAGCCTGTTCGAAGGCGTCGACGAGCTGGAAGTCGGCATGCAGTTCCACGCGTCGGCGCCGGATGGCCAGATGCAGATCGTCACCATTCGCGACATCGACGGCGACGACGTCACCGTTGACGGCAACCACCCGCTGGCCGGCCAGCGCCTGACCTTCCAGGTCAAGGTTGTCGACGTGCGTGACGCCAGCGAAGAAGAAATCGCGCACCGTCACATCCACGGTGAAGGTGGCCATCACCACTGATTTTCTGCGCTAAGCTCAGAGAGTCGCCAGGCGCTCGGGCAAGCCGATTTGCCTTCCCAACGGGAGGTGGACGGCTTGGACGAGCGCTTTTTTATTGGGCGGATTTCGCCCTGCGGCCATCGGGAACCTGAGAGGGGATTACATCATGAGTGCTTTTCACGACCTGAAATTGGAGGCGCTGAACGGCGGGGAACTGCCCCTCGCACCGTTCAAGGGCCAAGTGGTGCTGGTGGTCAATGTTGCCTCCAAGTGTGGCCTGACGCCGCAATACGCTTCGCTGGAGACGCTGCATCAGCAATTCAAGGGCAAAGGCTTCAGCGTTTTGGGGCTGCCGTGCAACCAGTTTGCCGGCCAGGAGCCCGGCAGCGAGAAAGAGATCCAGGAGTTCTGCAGCCTCAACTATGGTGTCAGCTTCCCGCTGGGCGCCAAGCTTGAGGTCAACGGGGCGCACCGCCATTCGCTGTATCGCCTGCTGGCGGGGGAAGGTGCTGAGTTCCCAGGCGACATCACCTGGAACTTCGAAAAGTTTCTGGTGGGCAAGGATGGGCGCGTGCTGGCGCGTTTCTCGCCGCGCACTGCGCCGGATGATCCAGCCGTGGTTCAGGCCATCGAGAAGGCGCTGGGCTGAAGTATGGGCGCGCGCGGCGGCTGAAGGTCAGCCGCGATGCGCTGTCGAACCTGGCTTGATCGCCAGTGCAGCACCTGAAGCTTTTTGCGTGTCGCCTGTGCGTTGTTTGCAAGCACTGCACAGGTAGGTTTCGAACTGCTCGACAATCGCCGGCCAGCCCTGTCGGCTGGCGTGCTGCCGTGCGTTCAGGCGCACCCGGCGCAGGGTTTCTTCCTCTTCCAGTAGCCAGCAAGCGGCATCGATGAAGGCCGCCTGGTCGCCGGGCATCGCCAACGCACCGCTATGGCCATGCCGAATGTGCTGGGCAGCCGCTGCCTCATCATAGGCGACCACCGCCAAGCCTGAGGCCATGCCTTCGAGCACCACGTTGCCAAAGGTTTCGGTCAGGCTCGGGAACAGGAACAGGTCACCGCTGGCATAGTGCTCGGCCAGCACCTCGCCCCGCTGGGCACCACAGAACACGGCATCAGGCACTTGCTGCTGCAAGGTGGCGCGCTGTGGGCCGTCACCGACCACGATCAGGCGCAAGCGCTTGTGTGGATAAGTCTTCTGCAGGGCATCCAGGCACGGTCGCAGTACCCCTAGGTTTTTTTCCGCCGCCAGCCGGCCGACATGCAGCACGGCGATATCGTCCGGCCCGATCCCCCAGCTTTCGCGCAGCGCCTGGCTGCGCCGGGCCGGGTTGAACAGGCAGGCGTCGACGCCACGGGCCAACAGGTCCAGGCGCTCGAAACCACGACGCTCCAGCTCCAGGCGCTGGCTGACGCTGGGCACCAGGGTGACTGCCGTGCGGCGATGGAACCAGCGCAGGTAATGGGTGAGCAGGCGTGCCAGCAAGCCCAAGCCGTACTGGCCGGAATACTGCGGGAAGTTGGTATGGAACCCGCTGACCACCGGCACCCCCAGGCGCCGTGCCGCACGCAATGCGCTCAACCCCAAAGGCCCCTCGGTGGCGATGTACAGCACGTCCGGTCGCTGCCTGCGCCAACGCCGCAACAGCCGGTGCATCGACACTTCGCCCCATTGCAGGCCGGGGTAGCCGGGCAACGCCCAACCGCGGCACAGCATCAGCTGCGGATCGTTGTGCACAGGCTCTTCGCCGGCTTGGCGGGGGCGGACGATCTCGATGTCATGCCCGCGTTGGCGCAACCCTTCGCTGAGGCGGCCAAGGGTGTTGGCGACACCATTGATCTCGGGGGGGAAGGTTTCGCTGACGAGGGTGATGCGTAGGGCGGGTGTATTCATGACAAAAAGTTTCCGCTCGCATCATTGCGCCGATGTGACGGCCTTGTGACGTACAAATGACGCCTGATTGCCGGCTGTTTCAATTGTGTGAATATTTGCGTGGGCGGCGCTCAAGAACCTAGCAGTGGCAGCCGATGAAGATGCATTCGATTACGTGCTGCGCTCCAGGAGAGCGGTAATGTTCAACAACAAGCTCAAGCAAGAAATCCAGCAATTGCGCGAAGACCTGCTGTCGGTCGAACAGGTCAAGTGCAGCCTCGACAGCGAGATGCTGGTGCTCCAACTCGACCCCCAGGGACGGATCGAGATGGTCAACGGCAACTTCGAGAGCGAGATGCTCTACCGTGCCGACCAATTGCTTGGACGCAAACTCGAGGACATTGTCCCGGCCCACGTGAAGTCGCTCGACTTCTACCAACGCATGAAAAGCGCAATCAGCCGGGGCGAGCACCTCAACGGGGCATTCCGCCTGCTGCGCGGCAATGGCCAGGAAGCCTGGTTGCGCTCGATTCTGCAGCCGGTCAAGAACAGCGAAGGGCGCATCAAGTATTTCACCCTGCACTCGAGCGACCTCACCCGCACCATCGAGACCTCCCGTGAGCACGAAAGCCTGATCAAGGCCCTGATGCGCTCTACCGCAGTCATCGAATTTGGCCTTGATGGCACCATCCTGACCGCCAACGAACGGTTTCTGACGTCGGTCGGTTATCGCCTAGAGCAGATCCGCGGCAAGCATCACCGTATTTTCTGCGAACCCGAAGAGGCCAATTCGTCGGGTTATCAGGCGTTCTGGGACAAGCTGCGCCGTGGCGAATACGTGGCTGAGCGCTTCAAGCGTATCGATGCCCATGGCCGGGTAATCTGGCTGGAAGCGTCCTACAACCCGATCTTCGACGCCCATGATGTGCTGTACAAAGTGGTCAAGTTCGCCACCGTGATAACCGACCAGGTCAACCAGGAGCAGGCGGTTGCCGAGGCGGCGGACATCGCCTTCAACACCTCGCTGAGCACTGACGCCAGTGCGCGCAAGGCCACCGACGTAGTCACGCAGACGGTAAACGTCATGCGTGGCCTGGAGTCGTCGATGCAAGAGGCCGCCGAGGGCATTCAGGCGTTGGACACCCAGTCGCGGGTGATCGGCTCGATCATCAAGACCATCAGTGACATTGCCGGGCAGACCAACTTGCTGGCGCTCAACGCTGCCATCGAGGCGGCCCGGGCGGGCGAGCAGGGGCGTGGTTTTGCCGTGGTCGCCGACGAAGTGCGCCAGCTGGCCTCGCGTACCAGCACGGCCACCGAGGAGATTGCTCGGGTGGTGCAGCAGAACGAGCAATTGGCCCAGGCTGCGGTGGCGATCATCGACACCAGCAAGCGTCAGGCGGAGCAGGGGCTGTCGTTGGCCGATGAAACCGGCAACGTGATCGTCGAAATCCAGGAGGGGGCGAAGCGAGTGGTGGATGTAGTGGGGCAGTTTTCCAGCCGGCTCGGTCAATGACGGTGGGAGCAGCCTTGTGCTGCGAAGCGGCCAGTACTAGCCACAGATAGGTATTGTTCAGTACTGGCCTCTTCGCAGCGCAAGGCTGCTCCTACACAGGGCTGCGCTTGGATTTAGTCGCGTTCACGCACCCAGAACAACGTAGCCCCCGCCACCGCGGCCGGCATCATCAGTACGTTCACCACCGGCACCATCAGCGCCAGGTAGGTGATGCCGCCAAAGCCCAGTGATTGCCAGCGCTTCTGGCGCAACCAGGCCAGCATGTCCTGCCAGCTCATCTTGTTGTTGTCCGCCGGGTAGTCGATGTACTGGATAGCCATCATCCACACACCAAAGATCAGCCATAGCGGCGCGGCGACCACGTTGACCACCGGGATCAGCGACAGGATGAACAGGCCGATGGCCCGTGGCAGGAAGTAGCCCAGCTTGCGCATCTCGCGGCCAAAGGTACGCGGCACCATGGCCACCAGCTCGGCCCAGCTGAAGGCAGGGAAGTTGTCTTGGCCGCGCACCACCACTTCGACCTTCTCGGCCAGAAAACCGTTGAACGGCGCCGCAATGACGTTGGCCACCAGGGTGAAGGTGAAGAACACCATCAGCACCACCAAGGCGACGAACAGTGGCCACAGAATGTAGGTGAGGAAGCTCAACCAGCTGGGCAGGGTTGGCATCAGGGCGTCGACCCAGACACTGAACTGATGGCCGGCAAAGTAGATCAGGCCACCAAACAGTAGCAGGTTGACCGCCAGGGGCAACAGCACGAACAACCGCAGGTTCGGGCTCAGCACCAGTTTCAGGCCTTCGCGCAGGTACTGGGGGCCAGAGAGGACAGGGGCTTGCATCGAGACACTCCGAACAGAAGGAAAACGCGCTGACCTTACCGAGTTTGTCGCGCCGACGAAAGGCGGGCGATGTTGGCGAAACCGGCTGTAACAAAAGCGTCAGGGCGATTTTCGTGAATGAAATTGCTGGATAGACGATGCCTATGAGGTGGATTGTCGAAGGATATTTCCTTAATCTTTGCGACCTCGCTACAGTGCGCTCAACTTTTAGGTTTTGGATCGACGCGTTGTAGCCTTCCCCAAGGTTGCGTGGGTCCTTTTTAAATTCCAGCTGGCACCGCCGGCACACCGATGCTGGCCCCGTGCGGCCGGCTCGACAGGAGTTCGACATGTCTGAAGTACGTCATTCGCGCGTCATCATCCTCGGTTCCGGCCCTGCCGGTTACAGCGCCGCAGTCTATGCCGCCCGTGCCAACCTCAAGCCGCTGCTGATCACTGGCATGCAGGCCGGTGGCCAGCTGACCACCACCACCGAAGTCGACAACTGGCCGGGCGACCCCCATGGCCTGACCGGCCCAGCCCTGATGCAGCGCATGCAAGAGCACGCCGAGCGCTTCGAGACCGAGATCGTCTTCGACCACATCAACGCTGTCGACCTGGCCAACAAGCCGTTCACCCTCCAGGGTGACAGTGGCACCTACACCTGCGACGCACTGATCGTTGCCACCGGCGCCAGCGCTCGTTACCTGGGCCTGCCGTCGGAAGAAACCTTCATGGGCAAGGGCGTTTCGGCCTGCGCTACCTGTGACGGCTTCTTCTACCGCAACAAGCCGGTAGCAGTCGTCGGCGGCGGCAACACTGCCGTTGAAGAGGCCCTGTACCTGGCCAACATCGCCAGCAAAGTGACCCTGGTTCACCGCCGCGAGACCTTCCGCGCCGAGAAGATCCTGGTCGACAAGCTGAACGCCCGTGTGGCCGAAGGCAAGATCGAGCTCAAGCTCAATGCCACCCTGGACGAAGTGCTGGGTGACAACATGGGCGTGACCGGTGCGCGCCTGAAGAATAACGATGGCAGCAGCGAAGAAATCAAGGTCGACGGCGTGTTCATCGCCATTGGCCACACCCCGAACACCTCGCTGTTCGAAGGCCAGTTGACCCTCAAGGACGGCTACCTGGTGGTCAACGGCGGCCGCGAAGGCAACGCCACTGCCACCAACGTCGAAGGTGTGTTCGCTGCGGGCGACGTGGCCGACCACGTTTACCGTCAGGCCATTACCTCGGCCGGTGCAGGCTGCATGGCCGCATTGGACGTCGAGCGCTACCTGGACGGCCTGGCCAACGCCGCGTTCTGATCCACGCCCGAAAAAAACCGGCCATCTGGCCGGTTTTTTTATACCTGAGATCTGCTGCGCCTGTGCGGGCCTCTTCGCGGGTAAACCCGCTCCCACAGGGGGCGCACATCACTCAAGCCTGCGGTGATCCTGTGGGAGCGGGTTTACCCGCGAAGAGGCCCGCACAGGCACCGCGTCCTCTCAGAGGCTCAAACGCATCGACAGGTCTACGGCCTTCACATCCTTGGTCATCGCACCAATGGAAATGTAGTCGACGCCGGTCTCGGCAATCACCCGCAAGGTGCTCTCGTTAACGCCGCCGCTGGCCTCGAGTTTGGCCTTGCCCGCAGTGATGTGTACCGCTTCGCGCATTTCATCCAGGGTCAGCTCGTCGAGCATGACGATATCCGCACCCGCACTCAGGGCCTGGCGCAGTTCATCCAGGCTCTCCACCTCGATTTCCACCGGCTTGCCAGGGGCGATGCGGTGCGCTGCCGCCACTGCCTCGGCCACGCCACCGCTGGCGGCGATGTGGTTTTCCTTGATCAGGAAGGCATCGTAAAGGCCGATGCGGTGGTTGTCGCAACCGCCACAGGTGACCGCGTATTTCTGTGCCAGGCGCAGGCCGGGAAGGGTCTTGCGGGTGTCTAGCAGGCGTACGTGGGTACCTGCGACCAAGTCGGCCAGAAAGCGTGCGCGCGTGGCGACGCCCGACAGCATCTGCAGGAAGTTGAGCGCGCTGCGCTCACCGCTGAGCAGCGAGCGTGCCGGGCCTTCCAGGTGGAACAGCGGCTGGTTGGCCAGCGCGCGGTCGCCATCGGCCACTTGCCAGTGCACCGCCACCCGCGGGTCGAGCTGGCGGAACACGGCGTCGACCCAGGCGGTGCCAGCGATCACGCAGTCCTCGCGGGTAATGATGGTCGCCTTGGCCAGGCGTTCGGCCGGGATCAACTGCGCGGTGATATCGCCACTGCCGATGTCCTCCAACAGTGCACGGCGCACGTTGGCTTCGATTTCAGCGGTCAGGTCGGCGAGGCGTAGGTTCGGCATGGTCGGCTCCACAAGCTAGATGCCCGCGATTATAGGGCAGGGGAGCGGTGTGTACAGGGCCATGGCCGGTGACCTTTGGTCGGCCCGTCTGAGCATCTGGCCGAATACAGGGTCATTTCCCAGCAAGCGAAACGGCGCTGGCAGCTGTTCGTTTTTTTGCCGATAATAGTGACCAGTATTTGGCGTCATAGCTTTGACGATTCGTTGCCCGTGGGGCAAGCAAGCCTGCAAGGAGTTAGGGATGCATAAAGAAGGCAAGGTGGTGCCCCTGGCGGCAGCCATCGACCGAGGGGCGCGCACGCCTCTGCCTTGCCTTCCGGTATTGCTCCTGCAAGTGCGCGACAAGGCCGCGCTGCAATTGCGCCAAGGCCTGCAGGCCTTGTTCGACAACACCGACGTCACCCTCTTCGAGATGGCCGACAAGGCCGCTGAGCGCTGCGACCAGAGCCTGTATTTCGAAGCGATGCGCGACGTGCGCCTGAAGCGCAAGAGCATCGAGCGCGGTTTTCTCGACACCTTCCATCACACCTTCGCCAGCCTCGGCCGGGCAGACCCTCTGGGCGGCCTGGGTGAAGCGCAGGGTTCAGGCAACAAGGCGCAGCGCGAGCGTGCATCCGCCATCGACGGCATGGTCGCGCGGGTGCTCTCGCGAGACGGCCTTGCCCTGCAGCAACTGGGTTTGCGCTTGCAGGCATTGCTCAATCGCCCGGTGGGCGAGCAGCAAAACCCCGTGGGCCCCGCTGCGCTGTGCGGCTATTTCCTCGAAGCGGGCCGCAACCTAGGGGTCGGGCTGCGGGTCAAGCTGATCCTCTTGAAGCTGTTTGAACGCTACGTGTTGCGTGATGTGGAGGTGCTCTACGCAGAGGCTAACCAGTTGCTGGCCGCGGCCGGTGTGCTGCCCGAGCTGCAGCCTGCGCCACGTCGGCGCGCCGAGGATCGGTGCCTGAGCGCCGGGCGCCTGCCGTCCAGCCTGGAGGCGCAAGGGGCGCTGGGTGCGGACAGTGCCGGGCAAGCGTATTTTGCTTCACTGCAAACGCTTCTGGCCCCCGCGCGTGGGCAAATCGCGCCGCGTTTGCAGCGGGTGGCTGCTGCCCAGCCGATCAGCACCGCCGACCTGCTGCGCCTGCTTTCGCACCTGCAGCACTATGTGCCCGCCACGCAGGCGGCGGATGACTTCGCGCTAGGCCAGCAGCTGGAACAACTGTTGTTGCGCGTCAGTGTGCGCAGTGGCACGCGTCGGCGCATCGCCACGGCCGATGAAGACATGATCAACCTGATCGGCCTGCTGTTCGATTTCATCCACAACGACGACAACTTACCCGCCAGCCTACGGGCATTGATCGCGCGTTTGCACATCCCGCTGCTCAAGGTCGCGCTGCTCGACAAGGGGCTGTTCAGCCGCGCCAGCCACCCGGCTCGGCGCTTGCTCAACGAGATCGCGGGTGCCGCGATCGGTTGGCAGAGCAGCGCCGAAGGCCTGCGCGACAGTTTGCATGTACGGGTGGAACGTATCGTTCAGCGTCTGCTCAACGACTTCACCGATGACGCCTGCCTGTTCGCTGAACTGCTCGACGAGTTTCTCGCCTTCAGCCAGGACGAGCGGCGCCGCAACGAGTTACTCGAACAGCGTACCCGCGACGCCGAAGAGGGCCGGGCGCGTACCCTGCAGGCCCGCCAGCAGGTGCAGCAGGTGCTCAACCAGCGTCTGCGCGGGCGGGTGCTGCCGCACGTGGTGGTGCAGATGCTGGTGCAGGGCTGGAGCCAGGTGCTGCTGCTGGCGTGGCTCAAGCAGGGCGAAGGGTCCGAGGCATGGCGCAACGGCCTGGCCACCCTGGACACGCTGCTCGCCAGTATCGCCCCGCACCACGACCCGCAGGCCTGTCAGCAACTGCTGCAACAGGTGCCTGGCCTGCTCAAGGCCTTGCGCGAAGGCCTGGCAGGCGTGGCGCTGGACTCCACCGCCACCCGTGACTTCTTCCAGCAGCTTGAGCAATTGCACCTGCGCGCCTGCTCGGCGTCCGAAGGGCACAGGGCCGATGGCCCGCCCGTGCTGGACGAGGTGCTGGTGGACGAGGACATTGTGCTGGCCCTTGCCGAAGAGCCCGCCTGCGCCCCCCTGCACCTTGTCGACGGCAATGCCTCGGCATTGCGCCAGGTGCAGCGCCTGCGTATCGGCAGCTGGGTCGAGGTGTTCGATGAAGAGGACCCATTGCGCTGCAAGCTGGTGGCACGCATCGACAGCAACGATCGGCTGGTATTCGCCAATCGCACGGGCATGAAAGTGCGTGAGTGGAACAGCGGCAGCCTCGCCCAGGCGCTGCACCGGGGAGAGGTGCGGGTGCTCGATGACGGCGCGCTGTTCGAGCGGGCGCTGGAGTCGGTGCTCGAAGGGCTGCGGCAACAGCAGGTCCATTGAGTCATCATTACAATGATTCACATGCAAACGGCCGCGGACGCAGGGCATACTGCTGCCCTGTACCCGGCGTTTTTTCAGGATCTGCCCCATGCAATTGGACCGTGCCACCGGCTGGTTCCACGGAATCACCCACTGCCCGTCGCCCAACTTCAACGCGCGCCCCGAGGGCGAGTCGATCTCCCTGCTGGTGATTCACAACATCAGCTTGCCGCCGGCGTGTTTCGGCACCGGCAAGGTTCAGGCATTCTTCCAGAACCGCCTGGACGCCCATGAACATCCCTATTTCCAGAGCATCTGCCACCTGACGGTTTCGGCGCACCTGTTCGTCGAGCGCGATGGCGCCGTCACCCAGTTCGTGTCGTTGCTCGACCGCGCCTGGCATGCCGGTGTCTCGTGCTTCGACGGGCGCGAGGGCTGCAACGACTTCTCCATCGGCATCGAACTCGAAGGCACTGACGACCTGCCATACACCGATGCCCAGTACGCCACGCTGGCGCAGCTGACTCGGCAGATCCGCGACGCCTGGCCGGTCATCAGCCTTGAGCGCATTCAGGGCCACAGCGACATAGCACCGGTACGCAAGACCGACCCAGGCCCGGCTTTCGACTGGGGCCGTTATCGCCAAACCGTGAAGGATAACGAGGACAACTCATGAGTTTTCTGGTTTTGCTGCTGGCGCTGTGGGTCGAGAAATTCTCGGCACTGCGCCATCGAATACAGCGCGATGGTTTTTTCCTCGGTGAACTGGTGCGCCTGGAGCGCAGCGGCAAGGTGCAGCCGTGGTGGACGTTGGCCATTCTGGTGCTGGCGCCGGTAGCGGTGCTGGCCCTGCTGCTGCATGTGCTGGAGCCCGTCGCCTATGGCCTGCTGGCATTGCCGGTGCACCTGCTGGTGTTGATCTACAGCCTGGGCCGCGGCGATGCGAAAGCGGCGCTGGGGCCGTTTCGCGATGCCTGGCGGCGGGGTGACGATCAGGCCGCCCTGCACGTGGCCGAGCGCGACCTGGGCCTGGTGGCCGACGAGCCTCACAGCCTGCTGGTGCGCGTGCAGGGTTACCTGCTGTGGCAGGCCTACCAGAGCTTCTTCGCCGTGATCTTCTGGTATTTCGTGCTCGGCCCCGGCGCCGCCTTGGCCTATCGCCTGCTGGCGCTGTGCGGCGAGCACAGCAAGCAGCCCGCGCTCAAGGCGCGTGCCGAGCAACTGCGGCACATCATGGACTGGCTGCCGGTGCGGGTGATGGCCTTGAGCTTCGCGCTGGTCGGCAACTTCGTCGCGGTGACCCGCGTGATGCTCCACGAGCTCCTTAACTGGCACATCAGCGCCGGCCACCTGGTGGCCAGGGTTGGGCGCATTGCCGACGATATCCCCGAGGAAGAAGACAGCCAGCGTGGCCTAAGCCGGCTGGACAGCCTTTGGGAATTGCTGCTGCGCTGCGCGGTGCTGTGGTACGCCGCGTTTGCGTTGTGGACGGTGCTGGTCTGACCTCACCGCCGTAACACGCGCCCTGTAGGAGCAGCCTTGTGCTGCGAAGAGGCCAGTAGCACCACCCCTGAATCTTCGGGATGCTACTGGCCTCTTCGCAGCACAAGGCTGCTCCTACCGGGGCTTAACCATAAGTTACAAACCTCCGATTCGATCTGCGGTATACACGTGGCACTGTGCTACCCCGTAGAACAATAAGAATCCAAGGAGGTGCCCCGTGAAGCGTCTGCTTTATCCGGCCATCGCACTGATGAACCGGCTGAGCTTCGGTCAGAAGTTCAGCCTTGTCAGCGTCCTGTTTTTCCTGCCCATGCTGGTCATCAGCGGCTACCTGGTACGCGATGCGTACCAGCAGTTTCAGGCCACCCGCGCCGAGCTGCAGGGCATCGCCCCCCTGCGCGAAAGCCTGGCCCTGCGCGCAAGCTTCGAAAGCTTGGGCAGCCTCCTGCAGATCAATGCCGTGATCGGCCAGTCGGGCCAGGCCGGTGATGTTGAATCGCGTATCGCTGCGTTGCAGGGCAACGTGCAGGAGCATCTCCAGGCACTGCATAGCGACGACCCGCAGCTGGAAGCCAAGCGCGAGGACTTGGCCGATGCCTTTGCCCGCGCCCGCGAAGAGTCCTCGCTGCAGAACAAAACGGCGTTGTTCGACGCCTTGCTCGCCCAGGCCCAGGTGCTGACCCGCCTGGTGGCCAGCCAATCTGGCCTGAGCCAGGACAGCCAAATCTCCGTGCGGCAACTGAACGACCTGCTTGGTGTGGCGACGGCGCAGGTGACCCAGGCCCTGGCGGACGGGCAGGCGATGGGAGCCATTGCCCTGGGGCGTGGCTTCATGGATTCGTCCGGCAGCGCGCGCTTCGAAGATTTGCTGCAGCGCCTCGAGCGCCTGGCCACCGACTACGCACTGCGTTTGGAGGACGCCCTGGGCAGTGACCCCGCGGCCAACGCGGCCCTGGCCAGCAGCGCCCAGGCCAGCCAGGCGACGGTCAGGCAGGCCGCTGCGTTATTCGAAGCGCAGGTGGTGGTGGCCGAGACCTTGGATGCGCCCTGGCCTGCGTTCTATCAGCAAACCCATGAGCTGATGGAGCACACCTACCGCCTCAACGAGGCCATTCTCATGCACCTGCAGGGGCAACTACAAAACCGGCTGGGCGAGCAACAGTGGCGCATGATCGGCCTGGTGGCGGTGCTGGCTGGTGTGTTCGCGCTAATTGTGTACCTGTACAGCGGGTTCTACGTCTCGACCCGGGCGACCCTGCGCCAGCTCGGCAGGGCGATGGGCAAGGTCGCCAACGGCGACATGACGGTCAGCTTCCAGGCCCGCAGCCGCGACGAGTTGGGCGAGCTGGGGCAAGGTTTCAGCGACACCGTGCAGCGTATCCGTGGCCTGATCGACCAGGTTGGCCGCACCGTGGTGGCCGTCGAAGAACAGGCCAGCCAAGTGTTGGCGGTGTCAGTGCGGAGCAACCAGGCGGTCAGCGGCCAGCGTGAGCAAATCGAGCAAGTGGCCACGGCCATGAACCAGATGAGCGCCACTGCCCAAGAGGTCGCACGCAGTGCGGCTCTGGCTGCCGATGGCGCGCAACAGGTCAACCAGGAAAGCGCCAGTGGCCGTGACCTGGTGCAACGCCAGCAAGGCAGCATCGACCGGCTGGCTGCCGAGATCGACCAGAGCGTGGGGGCCGTCAATCAGCTAGCCAGTGACAGCCAGGCAATCGGGCGGGTGCTTGAAGTGATCCGCAGCATTGCCGAGCAGACCAACCTGCTGGCACTCAACGCCGCGATCGAGGCAGCGCGCGCCGGGGAGCAAGGCCGAGGCTTCGCGGTGGTTGCCGATGAGGTGCGCACCTTGGCCAGGCGCACCCAGGACTCGACTGCAGAGATCGCACAGATGATCCAGCGTTTGCAGGAGGGGGTCGCAGCGGCGGTTAATGCCATGGGCAGCAGCCACCAGATGGCCGCTGGCACCGTCGATGAAACGCGCCGGGTGCAGCAGGCGTTGGGCAATATTTTGGGTGCGGTGGGCAGTATCGTCGAGCAGAACCAGCAGATTGCCGCTGCCGTGGAGCAGCAGACCGCCGTGGCGCATGACATCGACCAGAACATCGTGGCGATCAACAGTGCCGCGCAGGACACCACCCAAGGAGCCTGCCTGACCGAGGAGGCTAGCCGGGCATTGTCAGCTCAGGTGGTGGAGTTGAAACGGTTGATTGGGGCGTTCAGGGTTTAATGAGGCTATCTCTGTAGGAGCAGCCTTGTGCTGCGAAGAGGCCGGTTTGGCTGTAGAGATGCTGTGGCGGTAATGGTCTCTTCGCAGCGCAAGGCTGCTCCTACAGCTGAATAGCGCCGGTGCAGGCCACCGCAGTCAGCTACCAGCCAAATAACTCACAGGCATTCTTGCTGCTGGCGTCAGCCAACACGTCCACCTCTATGCCGATCACCTCAGCCAGCGCTGCGGCAATCTCCGGCAGGTGCTCCGGGCTATTACGCTGCCCGGGGTACATCACCGGGGCCATGTCTGGCGCGTCGGTCTCCAGCACTACGCTTTCCAGCGGCAGCCGGGCAAGGGTCTTGCGCAAGCGCACTGCCTGCGGCCAGGTAGCCGCCCCGCCAAGCCCCAGGCGGAAACCAAGCTTGATGTACTCGCGCGCCTCTTCATAGCTGCCTGCAAAGGCATGGATGACCCCAGCCCGGGCCGGCTTGTAGCGCTTGAGCGTGGCGATCACCTGGGCATGGCTACGGCGCACATGCAGCAAGGCCGGCAGCTCGAAATCGCAAGCCATCTGCAGTTGTGCTTCAAACAGCGCTTGCTGGCGATCCTTGTCCAATGCTTCCAGGTAGTAATCCAACCCGAACTCACCCACGGCGCACAGGCGCGGGTCGCCGCGCAGGCGCTCCAGCCAGTCGCGCAGCTGGGCAAGGTGCTCTGGGCGATGCTGGCCCAGGTAAACCGGATGCAAGCCCAAGGCAGCAGCCACACGTGTGTCGGCGCAGGCCAGGTCCCACACCCGCTGGAAATTCGCCTGATACACCCCCAGCACCACCATGCGTTCCACCCCGCGCGCCGCCGCATTGGCCAGCAGGCGCGAGCGGTCGGCGTCGAAGTCGGGGAAGTCCAGGTGGGTGTGGGTGTCGATCAGGCGCATGTTCAGGCCGCTGGGATGCGTTGCTTGAAGGTTCGACCGATGGCGTGCACGCCGGGCTCGTAACGCTCTTCCTCGATGGCTGCCAGGGCCAGCTCCAGCGCAGTGGCGGCGATCAGACCGTGCTGTTGGGCCATGGCGTTGACCGGAAGCGGCAAGAAGTCGAGCAACTGGTTGTCACCGAAGGTGCCCAACTGCAGCTGGCGCGAGTCGGCGGGGCGCGCCTGCAAGGTGTCGAACACGCCCTGCAGCAGCACGTAGGAGGTGGTTACCAGGGCATCCGGCAGGCCACCCTGTTCGTCGATCAGTTGCTGCATCAGGCGCTGACCGCATTCACGGCTGAACGCCTCACCCTGATATCGGCGCACTTCACCCGCATAGCCTTGCAGGGCTTCGTCGAAGCCGCCGGCACGGGCCTGGCTGACCGAAAGCTCCGGGCGGGCGCCAATCAGGGCGATGCTGCGCGGGGCTGCGCTGAGCAGGCTGGCGGCCAGCTGACGGCTGGCGTCGCGATCATCGCTGATCACCGAGCAGAAGTGTGCGGGGTCCAGGCGACGGTCGATGGCGATCACCGGCAGGCCTTTGTCTTGCAGCTCACGGTAACTGTCGTCTTCCACAGGCAAGCAGCTGGCGACGAACAGGGCATCGCAACGACGGGCGCGGAACAGTTGCTGCAGCTGGCGCTCGCTGTCCGGCTGGTCATCGCTGCTGGCAATCAGCAACTGATAGCCACGGGCGCGGGCGCCTTGCTCGAGCTGCTTGGCGATGCGGGCGTAGCTGGGGTTCTCCAGATCCGGGAGAATGAAGCCCAATGTGCGGGTATGCCGGCTGCGCAGGCCGGCGGCTTGCGGGTTGGGCGTGAAGCCATGGGCCTCGACCACTGCGCGCACGCGCTCGACAGTGCTGCTGCTGATGCGCTGCTGTTCGGCCTTGCCATTGATGACGTAGCTGGCAGTGGTCACGGACACACCGGCCAGACGGGCGATATCGCTGAGTTTCACCGAATTTTCCTTGTTATTACCGGGGCTGGCTGCAAGGCCAGACCGGATAGTTTGACCCGGAGCTGCGCTCGTGCGCAGACGACCATTGTCGCAATTGTCCGACAGGATGGGGCTTTTTCCTCGGGAGATTATCGAGTAACGTGGCCGCCTGGTCAGATTAATCGTTTCAGCTGCCAAATTTTCTGCCTCGGCTGCCATCTGCGCAAGGCTGTTCAACTGGCCATTTTCGACAACAATACCTCAGTACCCCACCTGGGCACTGCAAAAGGAGAAGGGCATGCTCGAGCTCGCCACAGGGCAAATAGCCATGGGCCAGAAGGCCGCGGACAAGGCCGAGGCCTTGCGCCTGCTGGCAGATCAGCTGGTGGCCGACGGCCTGGTCGCCGAGGGCTACCTTGCGGGCCTGCAGGCCCGCGAGGCGCAAGGCTCGACCTTCCTCGGGCAGGGCATTGCCATCCCGCATGGCACGCCGCAGACCCGCGACCTGGTCCACACCACCGGTGTGCGCTTGCTGCAGTTCCCCGAAGGCGTGGACTGGGGCGATGGCCAAAGGGTCTACCTGGCCATCGGCATCGCCGCCCGTTCCGATGAACACCTGCGCCTGCTGCAATTGCTGACCCGTGCCCTGGGCGAGACCGACCTGGCCGAGGCGCTGCGCCGGGCCAGCTCTGCCGAGGCCTTGCTCAAACTGTTGCAAGGCGCGCCACAGGCGTTGGCGTTAGATGCGCAACTGGTTAGCTTGAACCTGCCGGCCGAAGATTTCGACGAGCTGGCCTGGCGCGGTGCGCGCCTGCTGCAGCGCGCCGGTTGCGTCGACAGTGGCTTTGCCGCCGTGCTGCAGCAGGCCGAGCCTTTGCCACTGGGCGAGGGCCTGTGGTGGCTGCACAGCGAGCGCCAGGTGCGCCAGCCGGGCCTGGCATTCATCACCCCGCAGCAATCGCTGCGCTATCGCGATCAGCCGCTCAACGGCCTGTTCTGCCTGGCCAGCCTCGGCGCCGCTCATCAGGCTTTGCTCGAGCGCTTGTGCGAAGTGCTGATCGAAGGGCGCGGGCAGATGCTCTACCAGGCCACCAGCAGCCGTGCGGTGCTGCAGGTGCTGGGCGGTGAGGCGCCGGCGGATTGGCCCAGCGCGCGCATCCTGTTGGCCAACCCCCATGGTTTGCATGCCCGCCCGGCCAAGGTGCTGGCGCAACTGGCCAAAGGCTTCGAGGGCGAAATCCGTGTGCGACTGACCGACAGCGCGCAGCCAGCGGTGTCGGTCAAGAGCCTTAGCAAGCTGCTGAGCCTCGGCGCCCGCCGTGGCCAGGAGCTGGAACTGATTGCCGAACCGGCCATCGCCGCCGATGCCTTGCCAGCGCTGCTGGCGGCCATCGAAGCGGGCTTGGGCGAGGACGTCGAGCCGCTGCCACAAAGCTCCGCACCGCTAGCCAGCCTGCCGCTCGAAGTGCTTCAGGCACCCGCCGCAGGCAGCCGGATCCAGGGTGTAGGCGCGGCGCCTGGGATTGCCAGTGGCCCGGCGCACGTCTGCGTCGAGCGCGACATCGATTACCCCCTGCGCGGCGAATCCCTCGCCCAGGAACGGGCCAAGCTGCGCGAGGCCTTGGCAACGGTGAACAGCGAGCTGCACAACTTGGTGCAGCGCAGCGACAAGGCCATCGGTGAGATCTTCGTCACCCACCAAGAGATGCTCGCAGATCCGGCGCTGGCCGATGATGTCGAGCAGCGCCTGGCCCAAGGCGAAAGCGCCCCGGCGGCGTGGATGGCCGTGATCGAGGCGGCTGCCCGGCAGCAAGAGTCGCTGCACGATGCTTTGCTCGCCGAACGGGCCGCTGACCTGCGCGACATCGGCCGGCGCGTGCTGGCCCAGTTGTGCGGGGTGCAGGCGCAGGTCGAGCCGGAACAGCCCTATGTGCTGGTGATGACCGAGGTCGGCCCTTCCGATGTGGCCAGGCTGGACCCGAGCCGGGTCGCCGGTATCGTCACCGCCCAAGGCGGCGCGACGGCCCACAGCGCCATTGTCGCCCGCGCCCTGGGCATTCCGGCAGTGGTCGGCGCCGGTGCGGCGATTCTGCTGCTCGAGGCCGGCACGCCATTGCTGCTCGATGGGCAACGCGGTGTGGTCAGTGTTGCGCCAGCGGCCGCCGAGCTGCAGCGTGCCCTGGCCGAGCGCGACCAGCGCGAACAGCGCTTGCAGGCAGCCTGGGCCCATCGCCATGAACCGGCAGTCACCCGCGATGGCCATGCGGTCGAGGTTTTCGCCAACATCGGTGAGAGCAGCGGTATCGACAAGGTGGTGGAGCAGGGCGCGGAAGGTGTCGGGCTGCTGCGCACCGAACTGATCTTCATGGCCCACCCCCAGGCACCCGACGTCGCCACCCAAGAGGCCGAGTACCGCCGCGTGCTCGATGGCCTGGGTGGGCGGCCCCTGGTGGTGCGCACCCTGGATGTCGGCGGCGACAAGCCGCTGCCGTACTGGCCGATCGCTGCCGAAGACAACCCCTTCCTCGGTGTGCGCGGCGTGCGTTTGACGTTGCAGCGCCCG
The DNA here is from genome assembly GCF_014269095.1 of Pseudomonas sp. SWRI50. NCBI lineage: Bacteria > Pseudomonadati > Pseudomonadota > Gammaproteobacteria > Pseudomonadales > Pseudomonadaceae > Pseudomonas > Pseudomonas sp. SWRI50. Next base: position 98,433 of record NZ_JABWRW010000018.1, read on the forward strand.
CAGGTCATGGAAGACCAGTTGCGCGCCTTGCTGCGCGCCGCTGACCAGCGCCCGCTGCGGATCATGTTCCCGATGGTCGGCCAGGTGCACGAATGGCGTGAAGCGCGGGCCATGGTCGAGCGCCTGCGTTTGGAAATCCCCGTGGCCGACCTGCAACTGGGGATCATGGTCGAGGTGCCCTCGGCAGCCCTGCTGGCGCCGCAGTTGGCCCGCGAAGTGGACTTCTTCAGCATCGGCACCAACGACCTGACCCAATACACCCTGGCCATCGACCGTGGCCACCCGAGCCTGTCGGCCCAGGCCGACGGCCTGCACCCGGCCGTATTGAGCCTGATCGACATGACCGTGCGCGCTGCCCATGCCGAAGGCAAGTGGGTGGGCGTGTGCGGTGAGCTGGCCGCCGACCCCCAGGCGGTGGCCGTGCTGCTTGGCCTGGATGTTGACGAGTTGAGCGTCGCCGCCCGCAGCATTGCCGAAGTCAAAGCCCTGGTGCGCCAGGCCGATCACCAAACGGCCCGCGCCCTGGCGCGCGAAGCCTTGCAACAAGACAGCGCCGCGGCGGTTCGCGCGCTGGTGGAGCGTTACTGATGGCCAAGATCCTCACCCTTACCCTGAACCCGGCGCTGGATATCACCATCAGCCTCGATACTTTGTGCCCGGGGCACGTCAACCGTAGCCAGGCCCAGCACAGCGATGCGGCGGGCAAAGGGCTGAACGTTGCCCAGGTCTTGGCCGACCTTGGCCACAGCGTCACCGTGGGCGGCTTTCTTGGGCAGGACAACCTGCAGCCGTTCGAGGCCTTGATCGCCTGGCGTGGTTTTGCCGACTGTTTTGTCCGCGTGCCAGGCGAAACGCGCAGCAACATCAAGCTGGTCGAAGCTGACGGCCGCGTGACCGATATCAACGGCCAGGGGCCAGAAGTCGATGAAGCCGCCCGTACCGCGTTGCTGCGGCAGCTGGAACAGATCGCCCCAGGGCATGACGCGGTAGTGGTGGCCGGCAGCCTGCCACGGGGTATCAGCCCCGAATGGTTCCGCCAGTTGCTCGAGCAACTCAAAGCTCAGGGCCTCAAGGTCGCCCTCGACAGCAGCGGCGAAGCCTTGCGCGTCGGCCTGCAAAGCGCGCCTTGGCTGGTCAAGCCCAACACCGAGGAATTGGGCGAGGTGCTGGGCCTGGCCGTACAAACCCCAGCACAGCAACGCGCGGCTGCCGAGCGGCTGCTGGCCAGCGGCATCGAGCATGTGGTGGTGTCGGCCGGCGAGCACGGCGTCAGCTGGTTCGCCTGCGACCTCGCCCTGCATGCCCAGCCGCCCACGGTGCGGGTGGCCAGCACCGTGGGCGCGGGGGATTCGCTGGTGGCTGGCATGGTCGATGGCCTGTTGCGTGGCGAGGCGCCCGCGCAGACCTTGAGCCGTGCTACCGCCATTGCCGCCCAGGCCGTGACCCAGGTCGGCTTTGGCATACGTGACCGCGAGCAACTGGCACGCCTTGAAGCCGGCGTGCAACTGACAGAACAACAAGAGGGTTGCCGATGAACATTGCCATTGTCACCGCCTGCCCCAACGGCCAGGTGTCCAGTGTGCTGAGCGCGCGCTTGCTGGCGGCAGCCGCGCAGCGCCGTGGCTGGAGCACCCGTGTCGAGGTGCAGGACGCCGAGCACCCCGAGCGGCAACTGACGGCGGCCCAGCTTGCCGAGGCCGATTGGGTACTGGTAGTAAGCACCGGGCCAATCGACCTGGCCCGCTTCGTCGGCAAGCGCGTGTACCAGAGCACGCCGTCCCAGGCCCTGGCCGACCGTGAGGGGTTCCTCGACGAGGCGGCGGCCAACGCCCAGCTGTTGGCGGATACGCCCGACAGCCCGGCAGAGTTGAGTGGCGCTGGCGTGCGGATTGTCGCGGTCACGGCGTGCCCGACCGGCGTCGCGCACACGTTCATGGCTGCCGAAGCCTTGCAGCAGGCCGCGCAGCAGCAGGGCTATCAACTCACCGTGGAGACCCAGGGCTCGGTGGGGGCACGCAACCCGCTGTCCGCCCAAGCCATCGCCGAAGCCGACGTGGTGCTGCTGGCCGCCGACATCGAAGTGCCCACCGCACGGTTTGCCGGCAAGCGCATTTACCGCTGCGGCACCGGCATCGCCCTCAAGCAGGCACGCGCCACCCTGGACAAGGCCCTGGCTGAAGGCAAGGTCGAGAACGCTGCAGATGCCGCGGCGGCCTCCGCTTCCGGTAAGGGTGAAAAGACCGGCGTGTACAAGCACCTGCTCACCGGGGTGTCGTTCATGCTGCCGATGGTCGTGGCGGGTGGCCTGCTGATCGCCTTGTCGTTCGTGTTCGGCATCGAGGCCTACAAGGAGCCGGGCACCTTGCCGGCAGCGTTGATGCAGATTGGCGGCGAGGCGGCGTTCAAACTGATGGTGCCGCTGTTGGCCGGCTACATCGCCTGGTCGATCGCCGACCGCCCGGGCCTGGCGCCCGGTATGATTGGTGGGTTGCTGGCCAGCACCCTGGGCGCGGGCTTCATCGGCGGCATCATCGCCGGTTTTCTCGCCGGCTACAGCGCCAAGGCCATTGCCCGCTGGGCACGCTTGCCGAGCAGCCTGGAGGCGCTCAAGCCGATCTTGATCATTCCGCTGTTGGCCAGCTTGTTCACGGGCCTGGTGATGATCTACGTGGTTGGCCAGCCGGTGGCGGCCATGCTCGAAGGGCTGACACAGTTCCTCGACAGTATGGGCACCACCAATGCCATCCTGCTGGGGTTGGTACTCGGCGGCATGATGTGTGTCGACCTGGGCGGCCCGATCAACAAGGCCGCCTACGCCTTCTCGGTGGGCCTGCTGGCCTCTTCGAGCTATGCCCCCATGGCGGCGACCATGGCCGCTGGCATGGTGCCGCCCATCGGCCTGGGCATTGCCAGCTTCCTCGCCCGGCGCAAGTTCGCCCAGAGTGAACGCGAGGCGGGCAAGGCCGCGTTGGCACTGGGGCTGTGCTTCATCTCTGAAGGTGCCATCCCGTTTGCCGCCAAGGACCCGCTACGGGTGATCCCGGCGAGTGTCGCCGGTGGTGCCTTGACCGGTGCACTGTCGATGTACTTCGGCTGCAAGCTGATGGCGCCGCACGGTGGCCTGTTCGTGCTGCTGATCCCCAATGCCATCAACCATGCGTTGCTGTACCTGCTGGCGATCGTCGCCGGCAGCTTGCTGACGGCCGTGGTGTATGCGGTGATCAAGAAGAGCGAGCAAGTGGAACTGGCTGTCGCGCCGGTGAAAGGCTAGCCCCACCCCGTCACGAACTGTGTAGGAGCAGCCTTGTGCTGCGAAGAGGCCAGTTTGGCTGTAGAGAGGCTGGAGCGGTAATGGCCTCTTCGCAGCACGAGGCTGCTCCTACAGCACCCAATGAGGCGCTGTTAGCGCCGATGCTTTTGCCGCAACGGCTCTAGCAAGTCCATCAGCCCGTTGTGATCGACTTCATGCATCAACGCCAATAACCCGCCCAGTTCTCCGGCAGGGAAGCCTTTGCGCGCGAACCAGGCCAGGTAGTCGCCCGGCAGGTCGGCGATGATCCGGCCTTGGTATTTGCCAAAGGGCATGGTCCGGGTGACCAGCAGTTCGAGGGTTTCCGGTTTCATCGACGCACCTGGCAGTCCAAAAGCGCCGACCATACTGCAATCTGCACGAAGGCCCAAGCGGCAATCATGCAGAACGCCGCGTCGAATACATTCTTCTAATTGATTAACTTGTTGATTTATAACGATTTATTTTTATGTCTAAGGTTGGCACGAACGCTGCTCCATTACAGATGACTATCACCTGCCAAGGAGTTCGTGAAATGAGCAACCCCAACAAAGACGTAATTGATGTGCTCAACGACCTGATCGAATACAGCAAGGATGGCGAAAAAGGCTTCAAGTCGTCGGCTGATGACGTCAAGAACCCAGAGCTGAAAGCCTTCTTCGTGCAGCGCGCCGGTGAGTGCGCCAATGCCGCCGGTGAACTGCAAAGCGAAGTGCGCCGCTTGGGTGGCGATCCTGAGACGTCCACCAGCATCAGCGGCGACCTGCACCGTGGTTGGGTCAACCTCAAGGCGATGGTCACCGGCAAGGATGAAGAGGCCGTGCTGAACGAAGTCGAGCGGGGCGAGGACCATGCCCTGAAAGCCTACAAGGAAGCCCGCGAGAAACTGGTCAAACTGGGCCGTACCGCCAGCGATCAGAGCTACACCCTGGTGGAAAAACAACTGCAAGGCGTGCAACGTAACCACGACCAGGTGAAAGCGCTGCGTAACGCCGCCCGCGCCCGCTCCTAGTCGCCAGGCCCTTCTACCCGGTTACGGCCATTGGCCTTGGCCCGGTAGAGCGCCTCATCCGCAGCCCCCAGCACGCTCGCCAGATCGTGCTGGGGGTTTGCTTCGTAGAGGCCGATGCCGATGCTGACCGTGACGGCACGGGTGTCATTGGCAAAGGGCGCCAGGGCCGCGACGCTGGCCCGAATGCGCTCGGCCAGCAGGGTGGCGCCGGCCAGATCGGTTTCTGGCAATATCACCTGAAATTCCTCCCCGCCATAGCGTGCCGCCAGGTCCGCCGGGCGCCTGATGCACCCCTCGATGCACTTCGCCACTTCGCGTAAGGCATGGTCACCACCCGCGTGGCCGTGGCGCTGGTTGAATGCCTTGAAATGGTCCACATCCACCATCAGCACGGCCAACGGTTTGTGGTTGCGCTGCGCGCGTGCCCACTCCTGGCGCAGCACCTGGTCCAGCCGGCGGCGGTTGGCCAGGCCGGTCAGGCTGTCGGTGGCGGCCAGGGTGGCCAGGCCTTGTTCGGCCTCGTGCCGGCGGCGCAGCTCGCGGCCCAGCAGCAAGGTTAGCCAGAGGATGCCGATGCACAGCACGCCGGTGGCCACGCTGACCAGAATCGCGGTGCGCCGCCACGACTGGAACACCTCGTCGGCCGAGTGCGCCACCAACACGATCAGCGGCAGGTCGGCGACCCGGGCGAAGGTGTACATGCGTGAGGTGCCGTGGGTGGCAGAAAGGGCTGTGAAGCTGCCACTGCGCTCGCCAAGGATGCGCTTGAAGTTGGGCCGCTCGGCGTAATTGGTGCCGATCAGCGGGTCTTGCGGGCGGGTCGGCTGGCGGGCCAGCAACTGGCCGTCGGTATTGAACAGGTTGATGCTGCTGTCATCTCCGATGTCCAGGCGCTTGAACAGTTCGCTGAAGTACGAGAGGCGCAGGGCACCCGCTGCCAGGCCGGCGAATTCGCCGTCTGGGCCGGGGATGCGCCGGCTGAAACTGATGCACCAGTCCTGGTCGCCCAGCTTGGCCTTGAACGGCGGGCCGACCAGCAAGCCGAGGTTGGCGTTGTGTTGATGGGCCTTGAACACACCGGTGTCGGCGAAGTTGGCCTGGCGCGGTATGGCGCTGGTGGAATCGCCCACCACGTTACCTTGCTTGTCGAGCCAGAGTACGTCACCGCGTTTGCGGTCGACGAAGGCTTCATTGAACAACAGGCGCTGGCGCAACACGCCAGGCACTTCAGGCAGCTCCTTGCGCCCGACTGCCCAGATCAGCCCTTGCAACGACTGATCGTAGAGTTCGGCATTGCGCAGGATATCGCTTTCGATCAGCTGGACGATGTTGTTGGAAGAACGGATGGCCGACAGCTCGACGCTGTCGCGCTCACGGGCCAGCAGGTAGCTGACGATGGCCACGATGGCGAGCACGGCGAGGCAACTGCCCAGGTTGAGGATCAGCTCGGGGTGCGACCTGTAGAGTGCGAAACGCGGTGATCGGGTGAGCATGCTCGCTACTGCTGAGGCAGGGCCATTCGCGGCGGCGATATTCTAGGGAAGAGGGGATTGTCGGACAAGATTTGTCCGACGGAATCGCGTGGTGGTGCAGAGAACAGTGGTCGCAAGCCTGCCTTCAAGCCCGCTCCCACTGGGTCTGTGCTAAGTCAATGAAACTAGGAGCGGGTCAGAACACGTTCAGCGGATAATCAACGATCACGCGCAGTTCATCGTTGTCACTGCTGCTGTCGATCGACGCATAACCCTGGCTGCCACGGTGTGCGGCATAACGCACCAGCACCGAAAGGTCCTTGAAGTCGCCTTCCTGGAACACGTACTTCACATCCAGGTCACGCTCCCAGTGCATGGCGTTCTTGCCATCGGCGCGGTAGTAGTCGTAGTGCGTGTTGCCCTGGTCAGCCTTGGTCAGGTCTGCCTCGCCACGCGAATACGACAGCGTCGTGCTCAAGCCGGGGACGCCCAGGCCGGCGAAGTCATAGCCGTACTGCAGCTTCCACGAACGCTCGTTGGGGGCGTTGAAGTCCGAGTACATGCGCGAGTTGTCGAGGTACACGCTGTCGCCCAGGTTGATGTAGTCGAACGGCGTATCGCCATTGACCCGCTGGTAGGCGGCCGTGACGCTGTGGAAGCCGGCGTTGACGGTGAAATGTACGCTGTAGGTATTGTTGTCGATCTTGCCCAGCAGGGCCTGGCCGGTGTCCTGGGTGTGATAGAAGTGCACGCCCGGGTTGAGGCTGACCAGGTCGTTGACCACGTAGGTGTAGTCAAAATCAGCGTAGTACTGGTTCCAGATGTCCTTCAGCTCGGCGGCGTAAAGGTTGGCGGTGATGTTTTCCGTGCCGCTCCAGGACGCGCCCGCCCAGTTCAGGTGCTTGCTCTTGTCATGTTCGTCCAGCGAGCCGTAATAGGTGTCGATGCGGCGGTGGCCGCTCTGGTTGTACGGCTTGGTGAAGCTGACTTGGCCGCCTTCGAGCAGCAGGCCGTCGACGCTGGTGTTGGTCAGGCTTACACCGCGGAAGGTCTGCGGCAGCATGCGGGTTTCGCCGCCAGCGATCACTGGGTTGGTGAGGAACAGGTCACCGGCCTTGAGTTCAGTGTCAAACGCTTTGAGCTTGAGCGCTGCGCCTGCGGTAGAGAACGAATGCGGGGCCGCGCCCAGTTCGCCGTCGTCCTTCACATGCGTCGGCAGAATGCTGGTGCCGGCATGGCCGCCACCGCCATCGAGCTTGAGGCCCAGCATGGCATGGGCGTCGACGCCAACGCCGATCACGCCCGGGGTATAGCCGGACTCGAAGCGTGCAACCGCGCCCTGGCCCCACTCGCGGGTGTCGCGCACGCCGGCGTTGTGGTTGTCGCGGTTGAAATAGGCATTGCGAAAATGCAGGTTGAATGAAGAACCTTCGATGAAGCCATCAGCCTTGTCTTCATCTGCCTGGGCGGCGGTGGGCATCGTTGCAGTCAATGCAATGAACAGCGGGGTAAAACGAAACGCGGAAGGCACCGGTACTAGCTCCTTTGGTCTGACGGTGGGGCAGTTTTTATTTTTGAATGTGCAACTTTTTTATTAGGGACGTTACAGCGGGGCTGATAGTTAAAGCACATAAAAAAAGCCGCTGATTGGCAGCGGCTTTAAAAGGCTAACATATCGGCACCAGCGGTGCCCATGGCGTAGCCAAGGGAAATCGGGAGCAGGTACAGCGGTCGATCAGCTATCGGCATTAACGTCGCTGGACACTTTGGAAGCTGTCTGGTTTGCGTCTTTTACGGCATCGGTCTGCTGTGCAGCTACGGCTTCGCGGGCTTCTTGATGGACCGCGGCGAGCTCGGCATTACGGGCGACGAAAGCGGGGGATTCTTCGGCCATGGCCAGGGGCGACAACAACAGGGAAGACAGGACGAAGACGCTGGCAATACCCATACTGTTGGACATTTGAAACTACCTTCTTGCGATGCAAGTGCTAATGAGGACAGGGCTAAAGTTAGTCCCTCAATGGCCTTGGAAACAGAGCGAAGTACGATAAGCACTGTTGCGCAAAAGGTAACGATCGTGCCGCGAACACTCAGGCTTTTGCTGGAAACCCGCGTCGTTGAGCGCTTGGCAGGCGAATGCCGAACGTGTTGGCGCCGGCCTCGCTGTACACAAAAACCTCGCCCCCATGCATCAGGGCGATCGCTTTGACGATCGCGAGCCCCAAACCGTGGTTGCCGCCACCACTGTTACTGCGCGCGGCATCCACCCGATAGAAGCGCTCGAACAGCAGCGGCAGGTGCGCGTCATCGATTGCAGGCCCCGGGTTACTCACGGAAATGGTGACCTGTTCCGGCCCGTTTTCGATTCGCACCTCGATCACTTGGTCGGGCGCGGTGTGCTGCACCGCGTTGTTCAGCAGGTTGATCAGTGCGCGGCGCAGTTGGGCTTTTTCGATGGGTGCCTGAGCATCACCACTGACCTCCACGCGGACCTGCGCGTCTTCGAGGATGTAGTCCAGGTAATCCAGCGTGGTCGCCACTTCCTCTGCCAGCGACGCCTGGGTCAGCGCGGTGGCCTTGCTGCCCTGGTCGGCGCTGGCCAGGAACAGCATGTCGTTGATGATGCTGCGCAGGCGCTCGAGTTCTTCAAGGTTGGATTGCAGCACTTCGAAGTAGTGCTCGGCACTGCGACCGCGGGTCAGGGCCACTTGGGTCTGGCCGATCAGGTTGGTCAGTGGCGAGCGCAGTTCGTGGGCCACGTCGGCGTTGAACGCCTCCAGCCGCGAGTAGGCTTGGCTGACCCGGTCAAGCGCGGCGTTGAAGGCCCCGGCGAATTGCGCCAGTTCCGGGGCCAGATCATTAGTTTGCAGGCGCCCGTCCAAGCGCGGTGGGGCCAGTGCCTGGGCTTCGTTGGACAACGCCAGCAACGGGCGCAGGCCGATGCGGGCCACCCAGTAACCTAGCACCGACGCCAGCAGCACACCGAGCACTGCCAGGCCGACGATGGCTACCAGCAGGCTGTGTTGCGCCTGCCAGAAGGTCTCGGTGTCGATGCCAATCAGAAAACGCAGCGGCGGGCGGTCGGCCAGGGCCGGCAACTCGCTGACCAGGACTTTGTAGGGGTAGGGCTGGTCTGGCAGGCGCAGGTCGCGCATGCCTGGCGGGCCTTCGGCAAACGCGCGCACTAGTTCGCTGGGGTGGCCATAGTCGTATGCCGGATCGCTGCTGACCACCCAGAAGCGGATGCGCTTGTCCTCCTCGCTGAGCAGGTTGAGCTTGTTGCTGACCTTGGCCCAGTGCTCGGCGGTGCCGAAGCGGTTGAGGGTGGACTCGAGCACGCTGAACCGTGCATCTAGCTCGGCGGCCGGGAGCAGGTCGAGGCTGTGGTCGACCTGGCGATACAACGCCGACCCGATCAGCAAAAACACCCCCACCGCCACCAGGATGAACAGCGCCGACAGGCGCAGCGCGATGGAGTTAGCCCGCACGGTTTTCCAGGACATAGCCCATGCCTCGGATGGTGTGCAGCAACTTGTTGTCGAAAGGCCCATCGAGCTTGGCGCGCAGGCGCTTGATCGCCACCTCGACGACATTCGCATCACTGTCGAAGTTGATGTCCCAGACCAGCTCGGCGATGGCGGTCTTGGACAGGATTTCGCCTTGGCGGCGGGCCAGCACACTGAGCAGCGAGAATTCCTTGGCGGTCAGGTCCAGGCGCTGGCCGGCGCGGCTGGCCTTGCGCGCCATCAGGTCGATCCACAGGTCGGCGACCTGGATCTGCAGCGGTTCATGGCTGCTGCTGCGACGGGTCAGGGCCTGCAGGCGCGCGACCAGCTCAAGGAACGAAAAAGGCTTGCCCAGGTAGTCGTCGGCGCCTTCGCGCAGGCCATGGATGCGGTCTTCGACCCGCTCGCGGGCGGTCAGCATGATCACCGGCGTCTGCTTGCGCGCGCGCAAGGCGCGCAGCACGCCATAGCCGTCCAGGCCGGGCAGCATCACATCGAGCACGATCACGGCGTAGTCGCCTTCCAGGGCCAGGTGCAGGCCATCGATACCGTCACGCGCCAGGTCCACGGTAAAGCCTTGCTCGCTCAGCCCGCGGTGCAGGTAGTCGGCGGTTTTTTCTTCGTCTTCGATGATCAGCACACGCATGGTCTTGTCTCAACTGGCACTTGGCGCGGCCGCATGGGCGGCCCGGCGGCGGTGGAACAGGCGCTCCAGGGCCAAGTATATGACCGGGGTGGTGAACAGCGTCAGGGCCTGGCTCACCAACAACCCACCTACCACCGCGATGCCCAGTGGCTGGCGCAGCTCGGCGCCGGTGCCAAAGCCGAACATCAGCGGTACCGCGCCGAGCAGGGCGGCGAGGGTGGTCATGATGATCGGCCGGAAGCGCGTCAGGCAGGCCTGGTGGATTGCCTGCTCGGGTGTGAGGCCGTGGTGGCGCTGGGCCTCGAGGGCAAAGTCGATCAGCAGGATGCCGTTTTTCTTGACGATGCCGATCAGCAGCACCACGCCGATCAGCCCCATGATGCTGAAGTCCTGGCCCATGGCCCAGAGCAGAATCAGCGCGCCCAGGCCCGCAGAGGGCAGGGTGGAGATGATCGTCAGTGGGTGGACGAAGCTCTCGTAGAGCACCCCCAGGATGATGTACACCGCCACCAGCGCAGCCAGGATCAGCCACGGCTGGCTCGACAGCGAACTCTGGAAGGCCTGCGCCGCACCCTGGAAGTTGCCGCTGATGGAGTCGGGCATGCCCAGTTCGCGCTGGGTGCGCTCAAGGATGCTCACCGCATCGCCCAGGGCCACGCCCGGGGCGAGGTTGAACGACAGGTTGGCGGCTGGGAACAGGCCATCATGGCTGATCGACAACGGCCCGGTGCTCGGCGGCGCGACGTGGGCCACCGCCGACAAGGGCACCATCTCGTTGCTCAGGGGCGAGCGCAGGTAGAAGTAGTTGAGGCTCTCGGCCTTGCCGCGCTGGCGGGCGTCCAGTTCGAGGATGACCTTGTACTGATTGGTCTCGGTCTGGAACTCGCTGATCTGCCGCTGGCCGAAGGCGTCGTACAGCGCCTGGTCGATGTCGGTGGTGGTCAGGCCGAAGCGTGCGGCGGCCTGGCGGTCGATGTCGATGCGGGTGACGCTGGCCCCCAGTTGCAGGTCGTTGGACAGGTCACGCAACGCCGGGTTTTCGCGCAGGCGGTCGGTCAGGCGCTGGGTCCACAGGTTCAGCGCCACGCCGTCGTTGCTCTTGAGCACGTACTGGTACTGGGTGCGTGATGGGCCGGAGCTGAGGTTGATGTCCTGGCCGGCGCGCATGTACAGCACAATGCCCGGCACCTGGGCGAGCTTGGGCCGCAGCCGGTCGATCAGCTCGCTGGCCGACACATCGCGTTCGCCGCGGGGCTTGAGGGCGATCCAGAAGCGGCCGTTGGCGATGGTCTGGTTGCTGCCGGTGACGCCGACGGAATGCGAGAACGCCCGCACGGCCGGGTCGGCCTCGATGATCTTGGCCAGGGCCTGGTGCTTCTCGATCATGGCCGGGTACGACACGTCCGCTGCCGCTTCGCTGGTGCCGAGGATGAAACCGGTGTCCTGCAACGGGAAGAAGCCCTTGGGGATGGCCACATAACCCACCACCGCCAGGGCCAGGGTCACGCCGAACACACCGAGGGTCAGGCGCTGGTGGGCCAGGGCGCGGTTCAGGCCTTTTTCGTACCACTTGACCAGGCGTTCACCGAAACCGCTGTGCTGCGCGCCGGTCGGGCGGCGCATGAACAGTGCACACAGGGTGGGTGCCAGGGTCAGCGAAACCACCACCGAAATCAGGATGGTGGCCGTGGCGGTCAGGGCGAACTCCTTGAACAGGCGCCCGACCACCCCGCCCATGAACAACAGCGGGATGAAGGCGGCGATCAGCGAGAAACTGATCGAGACCACGGTAAAGCCGATTTCGCCTGCGCCCTTGAGGGCGGCCGTGCGGCTGTCGTCACCCGCCTCCAGGTGGCGATGGATGTTTTCCACCACGACGATGGCATCGTCGACCACGAACCCCACCGAAATGACGATGGCCACCAGGGTCAGGTTGTTCAGGCTGAAGCCGAGTACGTACATCAAGGCGCAACTGGCAATCAGCGACACGCCGAGCACGCTGGACACCACCAGGGTCGCCGACCACTGGCGCAGGAACAGCGCCATCACCCCGATCACCAGGGCCACGGCGATCATCAAGGTCAGCTCCACCTCGTGCAGCGAGGCGCGGATGGTTTGGGTACGGTCCTGCAACACCGACACCTCGATCGACGCCGGGAGCATTTCTTGCAGCTTGGGCAGCGCGGCCAACACCCGGTCGACGGTGTCGACGATGTTCGCGCCGGGCTGGCGGAAGATCACCAGGTTCAACCCCGGCTGGTCACCGGACCAAGCCTTGACGTAGGCGTTCTCGGCGCCGTTGATGACCTTGGCCACGTCCTGCAGGTGCACCGGCGCACCGTCGCGGTACGAGACGATCAATTGGGCATAGTCTTCGGGGTGGAACAGCTGGTCGTTGGCGGCGATGGTCGACACGCTGTGCTCGCCGTACAGCGCGCCTTTGGCCAGGTTGAGGCTGGTTTGCTGGATGGCCTGGCGCAGGTCGGCGAGGGTCAGGCCGATGGCGGCCAGCTTCTCCGGTTGCGCTTGCACGCGGATGGCCGGGCGCAGTTGCCCGGTGATGTTGATCAGGCCGACCCCATCGATCTGGCTCAGCTGCCGGGCCAGCAGGGTTTCGGCGTAGTCGCTCAGGTCATTGCCGGGCATCTGGTTCGAGCTGACGGTCATCACCAGCACCGGGCTGTCGGCTGGGTTGACCTTGCGCCAGGTCGGCGGGTTGGGCAGGTCTTGTGGCAGCCGTGCGGTGGCGGTGTTGATGGCGGCCTGCACTTCCTGTGCTGCGGTGTCGATGTTCTTGTCGAGGGTGAACTGCAGGATCAGCGTGGTCGACCCCAGCGCGCTGCTGCTGGTCATCTGGGTCATGCCGGGGATGGCGCTGAACTGCACTTCAAGCGGCGTGGCGACCGACGAGGCCATGGTTTCCGGGCTGGCCCCAGGCAGTTGAGCGGTGACCTGGATGGTCGGGAAGTCGGCCTCTGGCAGCGGAGCCACCGGCAGCCGAGGGAAGGCGATGGCGCCCAGCAGGATCAGGGCGAAAGTCAGCAGCAGGGTGGCGATCGGGTGGTCGATGCACCAGGCCGAAACCCCGTTGCGGGTATTCATGGCTGACTCCGGCGGTCGGCCATTTCCGAAGGCGCAGGGGCATCGGTGGTGACCTCGACCCGCGAGCCCGGCTTGAGCCGCGACTGGCCATCGAGCACCAGCTGATCACCCGCCTTGACCCCGGCGATGATGTTCAGCCCACTGTCCTGGTGCAGCACCTTGACCGGCACGCTGGTGACCTTGTCCCCGTCCAGGCGGTAGACGAAATGGCCGTCGATACCGCGCTGCACGACCGGCGGCGGCACGACCAGGGCATTCTCCTGCATGGCCGTGCGCAAGCGAATGGTGACCAGTTGGCCGGGCCACAGGCGCCCGTCCTTGTTGTCGAACTCGGCCTTGACCCGCACCGTGCCGGTGGTCGCCGAGATCTGGTTGTCGATCAGCGCCAGGTGGCCTTCACCCAGCAGGCTGCGTTCGCCGTCGGCGTCCATGTAGGCCTGCACCAGCGCCGGGGCGGGCGCCTTGAGCAAGCTCTGCAGGGTAGGCAGCATGTGTTGCGGCAGGGCGAACTCGACGGCAATCGGGTCGATCTGGGTCACGCTGAACAGGCCCTGGGTGTCGCTGCTGCGCACCAGGTTGCCGGGGTCGACGTTGCGGATGCCGACCCGGCCGGTCACCGGTGAGCGAATTTGGGTATAGGACAGTTGCACCTCGGCATTGGCGATGGCCGCCTGGTTGCCCTTGACCGTAGCCTGCAGCTGGTTGACCAGCGCTTGTTGCTGGTCGAGGGTCTGCTTTGACACCCCGTCATCGGTGCTCAGCAGGCGGTAGCGCTTGAGGTCGACACCGGCTACCTGGATCTGCGCCTGGCTCTGGCCGAGCTGCGCACGGGCCTGGTCGAGGCTGGCGCGGATGGCACGGTCGTCGAGGGTTGCGAGCAGGTCACCTGCCTTTACCCACTGGCCTTCCTTGACCAGTACCTGGGTCAGCACCCCTTCTACCTGTGCGCGGATCTCGACGCTGTGCAGCGACAGCACCGAGCCGATCGCACTGGCATAGCGCGGCACATCCTGCTGGCTGACGCTGATCACGCGCACCGGCACAGCCGCCTGCGCGCGGGGGGCGGGGGCCTCCTGGCGCTGGCCGAACCAGACGCCCAGCACGACCAGGACAAGCAACGCCAAGGCGGCGAGGATGACAGAACGGGAAGGACGTCGCATCGGAGCGGGCACCTTGGCCAGAAGGGTGGGGACGGTTGTCTGTATTCAAGCTTATAGCCCCCGGACCGGGTCGGCAGCATGACGCCTGGCTGACAGCGCTGACAGTTTCAGTATTCAAGGCCAATGGGGCCGCTTTGCGGCCCATCGCAGGCAAGCCAGCTCCTACAGGTACAGCGCAAATCTCCAGGGCGGCGCCGTACCTGTAGGAGCTGGCTTGCCTGCGATGGGCTGCGAAGCGGCCCCGATGGTTGTCTCAGGCTACCTAAAAACCAATAAAGGCGTAATAAACCGGTGCTTCGCAAGTGGTTTGCAAACCATGGCCCTGCAAATTGGCTGTCAGCTCGTCATCTTGCACATGCAGCGTCCACCGCGCACCGTTGTCCGCCGGCACCTGCGCCAGTGCCGCGGCAAACGCGCCCATCTCCGGCAGATAAGCGGTAAACCCGTTACCTTTCAGCGCACTCGTGGTCATGCCCAACGCCTGGCACACGGCAACCTTGGCCGCGATGTCATCTCGGTCTGCCTGGCGCGATGCCTGCACCAGCGCCGCCAGCCGCGGGTCGGCCACTTGCGTGCCGTGAATCAGCTCAGGTCCCTGTTGCCAAGCTTCGGGCGGGCAGTCCTTGTTCTCGGGCCGCAGTGGGATATGCGGGTTGATCTCGACCGGGTAGATGCGGCAGACCAGCGGGCGCTGGTCATAGATGGTGCACAGGTCGTTATCGTCGAGGTTACGACAGCGCCCTGGGTTGAACGCCGCGAACGTTACCGAAACGCGGGCCTCAGTGTCACCGCAGGCCACCGGGTGGGAGCGGCGCAGCACATGCTCGCGCTGCTCGACCGGCATGCCCGGGCCGTCGACCACGAACGCTTCGATCAGCACCACCACCTGGCCAGCGGAGGCCGCCCATTGGCGGGCTTCGTCGAGGGTCAAGGGCACATGGTGGCCAGTGCAGCACTTGCCGCAGCCGGTGCAGGCGAATTGCACGCTGTCGGTCACTTGGCTTCCGGGCTCCATTCGCTGACGAACGCGCGCTGGTGCTGGCGGTCGTACAGGCACAGTTCGGTGCCGGTGCGCTGCTGCATGTGTTTTTGCGGGTAGACGCCTTCGATCAGCAGGGCGCTCATGCCGACCTGGTCGTCGAATTCGGCGGGCTTGCCACGCGCGTGAGCGTCCTTGAACTGGCTGGCGGCAAGGCACGCCTTGAGCATCCGCTGGCGCTGCTCGTTCCAGGCCTGGCTACTGGAAGCCTGGGCGACACCGCTGAAGAGCGCGCAGGCGACAAGGAGGGAGCTGAAAAACTTCATACGCGATTCCGGCAAAAATCTTCCGAGGGGAGGGAATTATGCCCGACTCACCCCCGACGGCAAGCTGGGGAGTTTGTCGCTTGATGTATCAATGCTCGGCAAACACCACCGTCCGCGCCGCCACCACCAGGCAATCGGTCAGCTCGGGCGAGGAGAACTTGGTGAGGATGGCATTGGCCCCAGCGAGCCTGGCTTTTTCGCTGCTCATGGCACTGTCGAGCGAGGTGTGCAGCAACACATACAGGTGCTGGAAGTCCGGCGTCTCGCGCAGTGTACGGGTGAAGGCATAGCCGTCCATCTCAGACATCTCGATGTCGGAGACGATGATGTTGATCGCCTGCTCGGTGCCCTGCAAGTCCAGCAACACGTTGATCGCATCCTTGGCGCTGCGCGCGGTGTGGCATTCGATGCCGAGGTTGCGCAGGGTATGCACCGACTGCTGCAAGGCCACCTGGCTGTCGTCTACCACCAGGATGTTGGCGGCGGCCAGCAGGCTTGCGTCTTCTTCGCTCAGTGCCCCGTGCTGTGGCTCGGCGGCGGGCGGGGTGATGGCGTGAATGACCTTCTCGATGTCCAGCACCTGCACCAGTGCGTTGTCGACCCGGGTCACGCCGGTGATGAACGAGCGGTTGCCCGAGCCGAAGGGCGGCGGTTTGATGTCGGTGCTCAGGCAGTGGACGATGCGGCTCACGGCCTGCACATGCAGGCCTTGGCGCGAGCGGCTGATTTCGGTGACGATCAGGCAGCCACCTTCAGGGTCAGCCAGCGGGCGCTCACCGATAGCACGGGACAGGTCGATGACCGACAGCGAATTGCCGCGC
Organism: Pseudomonas sp. SWRI50; assembly: GCF_014269095.1. NCBI lineage: Bacteria > Pseudomonadati > Pseudomonadota > Gammaproteobacteria > Pseudomonadales > Pseudomonadaceae > Pseudomonas > Pseudomonas sp. SWRI50. The sequence continues at coordinate 114,746 of NZ_JABWRW010000018.1, forward strand.
AAGGTCGCCACGCCTTTCACGTGGGGGTGCGATTCGGGCAGCTTGGTCAGTGAAGGGCAGGGGATGATCTCGCTGACCTTGAGCAGGTTGATTGCCATCAGCTTGCCGCTGCGCAGGGTGAACAGCAGCAGGGACAGCGAATCCGCGCGGGCTTTTTGCGTGGCCATGGTGACCTTCGTGGGAATAGAGAATAGAAGGATATCGGCCCGCCGAGCCGGCTCTTTAGCCTGCCAGCCGAATCCGTGTAGGAGCAGCCTTGTGCTGCGAAGAGGCCGGTGACAGCAACGCATAACTGCTGGGTAGTCACCGGCCTCTTCGCAGCGCAAGGCTGCTGCTACAGGGCATCGGATAACCGGGTCATCAGCGTTCGCGCAGGGCTTCCCTGGCCCGGTTCAACGGCTTGATCAGGTAATCCAGAATGGTCTTTTCACCCGTGCGGATATCCACCGTGGCGATCATCCCGGGCACGATCGCAAAGTGTTTGCCGGCCTTGTTCTGCAGGCTGTCCTGCTCGGTGCGGATGAACACCCGGTAGTAGTAGATCTCCGGCTTCACCTCATCCTGCAGGGTATCCGGCGAGATACCGACCACCTTGCCCTCCAGCCCGCCATACACCGAGTAGTCATAGGCACTGATCTTCACCTTGGCGGCCTGGTCGGGGTGGATGAAGGCGATGTCTCGGGGCGCGATGCGGGTTTCGATCAGCAGGCGTTCATCCATCGGCACGATCTTCATCACTTGCCCACCGGGCTGGACCACACCCCCCAAGGTATTGACCTCGATGTCCTTGACGATACCGCGCACCGGCGAGCGCAGGGTCAGGCGGGTCAGCGAGTCGCTGCGCCCGCGGATCACCTCGGACAGGCTGTCGGCCTCGGCGCTGGCCTTGGCCAGCTCTTCGCGGGCCCGTACCAGGTAATCGGAGCGCGCTTCGTTGGCCTTGAGCTCAAGTTCCGAGCGCTGGCGGTTCAGGCGGATCACCTCGACGCGGCTTGAAGCGCCCATCTTCGCCAGGTTCTCGGTGATCTTCAGTTCGCTGCGCACCAGCTGCAGCGAATCGTCGATACCGGCCAGGGTCTGTTCCAGGCCGCGGCGGCGGGTCTGGTACAGCGCGGTTTCGGCGTCGACCAGGTCGGGGGAGTCGCGCAGGCTGTCGGGGAACACCAGCGGCTTGCCGGTGACCTCTGCACGCAAGCGCGCCTGGCTGGCCTTGGCCGCGCGGTACTTGGCTTCACTCTCGCCCACACTGGAGGCGGTCTTGGTCGGGTCGAGCTGGGCCAGCACCTGCCCGCGGTCGACCAGGTCACCTTCGGCCACGCTCATCTGGGCGACGATGCCACCCTCGAACGACTGGATCACCTGCTCGCGCGAACTGGGGATCACCTTGCCGGTGCCGGTGGAAACTTCTGTGACTTCGAACCAGGCCGCCCAGGCCAGGAACGCTGCGAGCATCAGCGCGCAGATGGTGATGATTCGGCCGGCGCGGAATACTGCCTGGTCATCCTGACCGTCCAGGTAGGACGCCGGGAGTTCATGGTTGCTCATGCCTGGGCTCCTTGCAGTTTGGCCAACGCGGCATCGCGGTTGTCGTCGATGACGATGCGGCCGCCATCCAGCACGATAATCCGGTCGACCCGCTGCAGCACGCTCAGGCGGTGGGTGGCGATTACCAGGGTGCGGCCCTGGCAGAAGCGGTCGAGGTTATCCAGCAACTTGCGTTCGGTCATGTCGTCGAGGGACGCGGTCGGCTCGTCCAGTAACAGCACCTGCGGCTGGCGCACCAACAGGCGCGACAGCACCAAGGCCTGGCGTTGGCCGCCGGACAAGCCGACACCGCCTTCCAGAATCAGGTGGTCCATACCTTTGGGTAGCCTGCGGACGAACTCCAAGGCGCCGGTGGCTGCCAGCGCCGCGACCAACTCCTGGTCACTGGCCTGGCCGGCACCCAGGGTCAGGTTTTCCCGCAGGGTGCCGTGGAACAGCCGTGAGTATTGCGGCAGCAAGCCGACATCGCGGCGCAGGTCGGCGGGGTCGAGATGGGCCAGGGCGATGCCGTCCAGGTTGATTTCGCCTTGGACCAGGTCCATGGCGCCGCCCAGGGCCTGCAGCAGGGTGGATTTGCCGGCACCGTTGCGGCCTAGCACGGCGATGCGTTCACCCGGCTGGATGTCCAGCTGGCCGATGGTGAGGACGGGAGGCGCCTCCGCGCTGTAGCGGAAGTTGGCCTGGCGCAGCTGGTACTCGCCGCGGATGGCCGGCAGGTGCACGCGGGCTTCGTTTTCAGGGTGATCGACCGGTGACTGCATCAACTTGTCCAAGCCCTGCAGGGCCACCTTGGCCTGTTGCCAGCGGGTCAGCACATGGGTCAGCTGTGCCAGCGGCGCCATCATGCGCGACGACAGCATCGACGCCGCCACCAGGCTACCGGTGGTGAGGTCGCCGGCGATCACCATCGGTGCGCCGATGACGATGACCACGGCGAACACCGCGCCCTGCACGTTCTGCGTCCAGGTCACCAAGCCATTGGTCAAGGTGCGCAGGCGCAGGTTGGTGTGGGCGCAGGCGGCGTTGTACTGGTTCCATTGCCGCTCGAAGCGGGCTTCGGCTTGCAGCGCCTTGATCTCGTCCAGGCCCTGGATGCTTTCCACCAGCATGGCGTTACGCAGCGCCGACTCACGCATAGAGGCATTGGCCAGGCGTGCCAGGCGCCGTTGCGCCAGCAGCCCGGGCAGCACCATGGCCAGCAGCGCTACCAGCGGGATGAACACCAGCACGCCGCCGATCAGCCAGAACACGAACAGGAACAGCAGGAAGAACGGCAGGTCGGCCAGGGCGGTGGCGGTGCTCGAGGTGATCAGGTCGCGGATCGACTCCAGCTCGCGCAACTGCGAGATGAACGAGCCGGTGGACTTGGGCCGTACCGAGTTGCGCAGGCGCAGCGCATGGCCATAGACCAGGTCAGAGACACGCAAGTCGGCGCGTTTGCCCAGCAGGTCGGTGACCTTCAGGCGCAGCAGGCGCATGCTGAAGTCGAACACCAGCGCCAGCACCACGCCACCAAACAGCACGTACAGCGTGGGCAGGGATTCGGCGGGGATCACCCGGTCGTAGACCTGCATGGAAAACAGCACCCCGGCCAGGGCCAACACGTTGGCCACCAGCGAGGCGACCATCACCTGCCCATAGGGCCGCAGGTCGCGCAGGACGATACGCGCGAACCAGTGGCGGTCGTAGGGGGCGGTGTAGTCGTCGGTGCGCACATCACGCAACGGCCGCGCCGGGCGCAGCAGGGCGACCCGGGTGATGCGCCCCTTGAGCGTGTCGCGGGGCAGGCGCGAAGTCAGGCCCTGGTCGCCTGCGAAGACCACCGCCAGGTCGTCTTCTTCGGTCACCGATTCGACCACTGCCAGCTGGCCATCGTCGAGTTCCAGCACCAGCGGCGTGCGCCACTGCCGCAGGCCTTTGGCATCGAAGCGCACGAAGCGCAGCGCCAGGCCGGCCTGGCGTGCCATGTGGCGGAGAATCTCATCCAGCGGGCGGGCATCTTCGACGGCCGCCAGGCGAATGCGCTGGGGCGATACGTCCAGGCGATAGTGGTGCGCGACCTGGAGCATGACCTCAAGCCAAGGCCCCAGGTCGGGGCGAGTGTTGGCCGTTTGCTCCGGGGCCTGGCTCGGCAGGGTCACATTGACGGTTTCGTTCATGGCTGGATCTCCACACCTTGCAGGTTACGCCCCTCTAGGCCAAAGGCCGTGCGCAGGGCGCCGGTGTTGTAAAGGCAGTCGACATCCAGGCGCAGCAAGTCGGAGCGGGTGCCGGCGAGTTCGAAACGAGACTGGTAGATTTCCTGCTCGGCGTTGAGCAGGTCGAGCAGGGGCCGGGTGCCCAGGTCCAGGTACTGCCGGCCATAAAGCATGCGCGCCTCCTGAATACTGACCTGGCGGGCTTCGAGCGAACTCAGCCGACGGCCCAGCCCCGAAGTCTGCGCCATGGCCTCGGCCAGGCCACGGCGTGCCTGCAGGCGTGCAGCATCTTCGGCCGAGTCGGCGGCTGTCAGCGAATGGCCCGCAGCGCGGGTGCGGGCGCTGATGGCACCGCCTTGGTAGATGGGCACCTCGACGTTCAGGTAGATGCCCGCCTGGGTGCGGTCCATGCGTGAGTTGTCGCGGTTGTAGTCGTTGTCCAGGTAGTGGTTGACCTGCGGCTGCAGCGACACGGTCGGGTAGGCCTCGGCCTTGGCCTGGGCCAGTTCGGCCTGGCCTTGGGCGCGCTGGGCCAAGGCCATCAACACGGCGGGCAGGCGGTCATCACCTTGCCCCGGGCGCTTGCAGGCCTGGTTCAGCTCGGGGGGCGATTCCTCGGCCAGCATGGGCGGTGTGACCCGGCCGAGCAGTGATGCCAAGGTCGAGCGCCAGCGTTCGTACTGTGACTGGTATTCCTCCAGGGTGGCGCGGGCGCTCTCTACCCGGGATTCGGCCTGGACCACGTCGGAGCGGGTGCTGGCGCCCATGTCGCTGCGCTGGCGGGCCATGCCGGCGATGTCGCCGACCCCGCGGATCTGGTCGCGGGCAATCGTGATCAGTTGCTCGTAGCGGCGGGTCTCGACCCAGGCATAGGCGGTGTCGCGGGCCAGTTCGTCGACCACCAGAAGGATATTGGCCTGGGCGCGGGCGGCGGCGGCCTGGGCAGCGCTGACGGCGCTGTCGACCTTGCCGAAGTCGTAGAGCATCTGTTTGAGCGACAGGTTGAGCGCCTGGCTGTTGCGGTCGCCGCCGTAGCCAGTGTCATAGCCCGTGCGGATACCGCCGGAAATCTGCGGGTAGTAACCGGCGCGGGCAACGTTGATGCCTTCGCCTTGCTTGTAGAGGTTGCCGATGGCCTCGGCGATGCTGGGGTGCCATTGCGCGGCTTGCAGCACCGCTTCGGTCAGCCCGAGGCGGTCGCCATTGCTGACGGGGGCCATGCCGATAGGTGGGCGGGCGGGCACCGCGTCGGGCGCATCACGTAGCAGTGAAGGCCCGATCTGGCGCAGTTGTGGGTCGATGTCGTCGGCTGCCTGGGCAGCCGTGTTGAAGTTCAGGGCCAGGAGCCCGAAGGCCCCCAGCAACAGCGGTGACAGCGGACTGCTTCGCTTCACATAGTTCCCTTACTGCTGTTCGTCCTTGCCGCCGGGCGATTGCCCGGCGGGATTGCAGCGGCCTCAGACGACATGGATACCGTTCTGCACCCACAGGTGATGGCTCGGATCCTCCTGGGCCGTATATTGGTTATAGTCGATGCCGTCGGCAGTTTGGTTCCCGACCAGCGCCCAGTTGTCCGTCATGTGAACCGAGTCCTTTTCATCCCCCTTGATGACCAGTGTGTCGTTACCGGTTTCGGTGATCGCGACCACGTCCGCCAGGTTCAGGGTCAACGCCACCGAGCTGGTGTCGTTGAGGTCGATCACTTCGATGTCGTGGACCCGCCCGACCAGGTTGCCCAGGTCGATGCTGGCATCGCCACCGCCCCACAGCAGGGTGTCGTTACCGCTGCCACCCTCGACGCTGGCGAAGTTCTGGTCGACCACCACCAGGGTGTCATCGCCCGCACCACCCAGCAGGGTGATGTGGCCGCCCTGGCTGCCATCGAGGTGGTCATTGCCATCGGTGCCGGCAATCACTTCGCTGGAGGCCACCGCCGCGAGACTGGCCAGTGCCACGCCTTCGTCACCGCTGTCGGCCAGCAGCGAGCTGGTGGCCGTGAAGTTGGCGGCGTTGTCCAGGCTGATGGTCAGGTTGGCGGTGTCGGTGGTGCCGTTGGGGTGGGTCAGCTCGTAGGTGAAGGTTTCATGCTGGCCAATCACCGCATTGGTCAGCCCGGCGTTGAGGGTGTAGGTGTAGCTGCCGTCTGCTTGCACCAGCAGGGTGCCGTAGCTGCCCGCCACACTGACCCCGTTGTAGCCCGGGATGGTGTAGGTGTTGGCCGCCGTCATTACGCTCAGCACGGTCAATGGCGAGCCAAGGTTGTCGTCGGCCAACAGGTTGCCGGTGACCGCCGTGGCGCCGCTGACCACGAACTCGGTCAGGTGCGTGGTGGTGGCGTTGACACTGGTGGTGATCGAACTGGCCAGGCCGATGCCGCCCGCGGTGACGCGCACGTGGTAGGTGCCGGCCCCCTGGTTCTGGAACGTGTAGCCCGCACCACCACCGAGCAGGCTGATCAGCGAGCCACCGCCGACCGACTGCACCAGCACATACTGGCCGGTTGCCGGGTTGAGTTTGAGCAGGTCGATGGTGGTGCCATTGAGCAGGCTCAGCAGGTTGGTCGAGTTGACCACCACTTGCAGGTTGGCCGTGGTGTCGGCGGCAACGCTGGTGGTGTAGGTGGCCTGGCGTGAGCCGATCAAAGGCAGGGTCAGTACGCCCAGCGAAGCGGTACTGGTGTCCACCCGGTTGGCCAGGGTGAGTTGGCTGGTGCCGGCGTCGTTGACCGCGTCGAGCACCGTGGCCGGTGCACTGTAGTTGGTGTCGCTCCAGATCTCCGTGGCTTGTGGGCTGTCGATGCGCACATACAGGTTGGCCGCATCGGAGGCGCCGTTGGCATGCAGCAGCTGGTAACTGAACACATCGACCTTGCCGACGCTCGATGGGCTGCCGTTAGGCGTGTAGGTGTAGCTGCCGTCACCGCGGATCACCAGGGTGCCGTACAGGCCTTGCACCGTGGTGGCGCTGCCCGCCGACACATAGCTGCCGTTCTTCATTACCTGCAGCACGGCGGCGCTGTCCGGGCCAAGGGCATCGACGCTACCGTCGGTGCCAACGTCGGTAATGACGTTGCCGGTTTTTGCCGTGCCGGTGCCGGTGAACTGCGTGAGGCTGGTGGTCTCGATGTCCAGCGTGGTGGTCACGTTGGTGATCAGGCCGATGCCGCCACTGCCGACCGTCAGGCGATAGTCACCGGCCTGCAACTCACCGATGTCGACACGAATGCCCTGGCCCAGCGGCAGCAGGATCAGGTCGAGCAGGCCCTGGCTGGTGCCCGTGGCCAAGGTCACCCAGTTGCCGGCAGCGTTCTTCACTTGCAGGGTGAAGGTGGCATTGTCGAGCAGCGACAGTGCGCTGCTGGTGTTCAGGGTCAGCGTTGGGTCCACGGTGGTGCCGGCACCGACCGTCCAGGTGTAGGTCTTGGTGAAGCCTGCCAGCAAGGTGGTGAAGCTGTCCTGATAGCTGCGCGAGCTGACCACCGGTGCCAGGTTGACCTCGGCGGTCACCAGGTTGTCGCTGGCGATTACCGGGGCGTTGGCATCGACGTCTGGTGCGGTGATGTTGACGTTACCGGACACGTTGCCGCGCCCGTCGCTGATGGTCACCGACAGCAACTGGCCGTTGTCTTGAGGCGGGCTCAGGGTCACGGTGAAGTTGCCGTCCGGTTGTACCACCGCCGTTTGCAGCACGGTGCCGTTGGCACTGCGCACGGTGACGGTGGCGCCCACTTCGCCGCTACCGGTGAGGGTGCTGCCGTCGGCGCTGATCGCCAGGTTGCCGGCGACTGCTGGCGGGGTCAGGTCCGGTGCGGTGAGCGCAGTGCCGGTCGAGACATTGCCTGCACCGTCGGTGAGGGTGACGCTCAAGGCCTGGTTGTCGATCTGCGCCGCGGTCAGGCTGACCACGAACAGGCCGTTGCTGCCCACCGTGGCCGTGCCGATGATAGTGCCTGCGCCGTTGCGCACCGTCACGGTGCTGCCGACCTGGCCAGAGCCGCTGACGGCCGTACCGTTGGCGTTGATGGTGGCCAGCGGCGCGGCTGGCGGTGTGGTGTCCGGCGCCGTCACGTTGACGCTGCTGGACAGGTTGCCGGTAGGGTCGGACTGGCGCACCACCAGCAGTTGCCCATCGTTTTGCGGTGTGGTCAGGGTGATGGTGAACGTGCCATCGGCTTGAACCACGGCCGAGCCCAGCGCGCCGTTCGGGCCTTGCACGGTCACGGTTGCACCCGCCTCGCCACGCCCTGTGAGCTCGGTGCCAGCGCCATTGATGACCAGGTTGGTCGGCGCGGCCGGTGGCTGCACGTCGATGGCGGTGACGCTGGTGCTGCCAGACACGTTGCCTGCCGCGTCAGCCTGGCTCACGCCCAATACCTGGCCGTTGAGCTGCGGGGTATTGAGGTTGATGCTGAACGCGCCACCGGCATTCACCAGCCCGGTGCCGAGCACGTTGTTGCTGGCGTCGCGCACGGTTACCGTGGCCCCGGCCTCACCGGTACCGCTCAGTACCAGGCCGTTGGCAGACAGGCCGGTTACCACCGGGTTGGCCGGTGGCGTGATGTCGGCGGCCTGCACGAAGGTCGGTTGCGATTCGCCGCCCACCAATGCCACAGCCGTCACGGTCAGGTGCTGGCCGTTGAGCTGCGCCGTGTTCAGTTGCAGGGTGAAGGTGCCATTGAGGGTGGCCCCGCCGGTGCCGATCAGGTTGCCGGCGGCATCGTAGACGCGGATACCGACACCACTCGGCGCATTCCCCTGCAAGGTCAGGCCATCGCTGCCCAGGGTCACGTTGGTTGGCGGCACGGGCGGTGCCACCAATGGCGTGACATAGGTCGCGACCGCCGAGGTGTTGAAGCCGTCAGATTGCGTCACCCCCAGCGTAGCCAGAATACCCGCAGGCGGTACCAGCGTGATCTGGAAGTTGCCGGCCGCATCCACTTGGCCGGTACCCAGCACAGTGCCGCCGCGGCTGACGGTGACGATCGCATTTGGCTCGCCTTTACCGGTCAGCACGTCGAAGGTGTTGTTGATGGCCATGTCCGTGACCACGTCAGGTGGCGAGGTGTCGTTGGTCTGGTAGCTGGCAGGCAGCGAGCTGTTGCCGGCATCGTCGGTGGACACCACAGTCAGCAGTTGGCCGTTGTTTTGGGCTGGGTTGATGGTGACGGTGAACTGGCCGTTTGCAGGGACTTCCACCTCGCCGACCACATTGTTGTTCGGCCCGCGAACGGTGACGGTGGTACCCGCTTCAGCAGTACCCGTCATCGAGGTGCCGGCCGGATTGAGCAACAGGTCGCTCGGCTGTACCGGTGGCGTCAGGTCTGGCGCGGTCACTTGCAGTGGCGCGGATGGGTTGCCGGTGGCGTCCTGGGCGATGAGGGTCAGCACTTCGCCGTTGATTTGCGCCGCGTTCAGGTCGAGCACGAAGGTGCCGTCCGGGTCGACCGAGACCTGGCCAAGCAGGTCGCCCTGGTTGTTGACCACGGTGACCCGTGAGCCGGGCTCGCCGGTGCCGATCAGCTGGGTGCCGCTGTCGTTGATCGTGGCGATCACCGAGGCGGGCGGTGTGATGTCTACTGCCGTGGTCGTGCTGATCGGCGAGATGTTGCCGCGGCCATCGGTCACGGTCACTTGCAGCACCTGCCCGTTGAGCTGCGCCGAGCTCAGGTTGACCTGGAACGTACCGTCCGCGTCTACCTGGACCGTGCCGATTTGCGTGATGCCGACATAGACCCTAACAGTCGCACCCGCTTCGCCGACGCCGCTGAGTAGATCGCCCGCGGCGTTGAGCCGCAGTTCGGTCGCTGCCTCCGGTGGCGTGAGGTCCGGCGCCAGGATATTGACCGGCGCGCTGATGTTGCCGGGTGGGTCGGCCTGTTGTACCGAGAGTGTTTCGAAGTTGATCTGTGGCGGTGTCAACTCAACACGGAAGCTGCCGTCGGCCAGTACGATGCCTGAGCCCAGCACCGCGCCTGCGGCGTTGCTCACGGTGACAGTTGCACCGGCTTCGCCTTGGCCGGTGACCACGCTGCCGTCGAGCGTGATGTCGACATCGGTGAGCGCGGCGGGTGGGGTGAAGTCTGGCGTCAGCAGGGTAGCCACTGGCGACACGTTGCCGGCAGTGTCGGTCTGGGTGAAGCTGAGCAGCTCGCTGTTACCCAGTGCTGGGCTTAGGATCACGGTGAAATGGCCGCTGGCATCGACAGTGGCCCTGCCAACCTCGCTGCCATCTGGCCCGGTGACGATCAGCAGCGCGCCGACTTCGCCGCGGCCGGTGAGGGTGATGCCATCGCTGGAAATGGCCAGCTCGGTTGGCGCGGTGGGTGGGGTGGTATCCGGCGCGGTGATGGGGCTGGCAGCCGACTGGTTGCCAGCGGCATCGGTCAGCACGACTTGCACTTGCTGGCCGTTGGCCTGGGGCGCGTTGAGGTCGACCTGGAAGCTGCCGTCACCACGCACCACCGTAGTGCCCAGTACGCTGCCATCAGCGGCCAGCACGCGCACAGTGCTGCCCGCTTCGCCGGTACCGTTGAGCAGGCTGCCGCCACCGGCAAAGGCCAGGTTCTCGGCGGCATCGGGCGCCACGCGGTCCGGCGCGATAAGGCTGATGCTGTTGGATTCGTTGCCGGCGGCATCGGACTGGCTGGCGCTGAGCTGTTCGCCATTGATCTGCGCGCTGCCCAGGTTGATGCTGAAGTTGCCATTAGCATCGACAACACCAGTGCCGAGGTCGACGCCACCTTCACCGATCACGGAGACGGTGGCACCCGGCTCGCCGCGGCCACTGAGGACCAGCCCATCGCTGGACAGCACGACGTTGGCCAGTGGCAGCGGTGCCGTGGTGTCCGGTGCCTGCAGGGTGGCTGGCAGCGACGTGCTGCCATCGGTGCCTACCGCACTCACATGCAGCACTTCGCCGTTGGCCTGGACGCTGCCGAGGTTGACCGTGAAGGTGCCGTCGTCGGCGACCGGGGCTGTGCCCAGCAATACGCCGTTGGGGCCGTAGACAGTGACCGTGCTGCCTGGCGTTGCCGTGCCGGTTACTACCAGGCCATCAGCGGCCAGTACCAGGTTGTCGGGCGTCTCTGGCGCCAGGATGCCCGGTGCGGTGACGGTCTGTGCAGGTGAAACGTTCTGCGCGGCATCGGCCTGCACCACGCTGAGGCTTTCGCCGGTGATGGCGGCAGGTGACAGGTTGACCGTGAAGCTGCCATCGGCGCCCACCGTGGCCGTGCCCAGTGCGGTACCGTCCGGTGCGCGAACGGTGACCGTGGCGTTGGCTTCGCCGGTACCGGTGAGGGTCGCGCCATTGGCGGAGACCGACAGGTTGGCGACTGCGGCAGGTGGCGTGGTATCGGCTGCGGTGTAAGGCGCGGCCGGCGACACGTTGCCTGCGGCATCGGTGGCGGTTACCTGCAAGGTCTGGCCATTGGTCTGGGCACTGTTCAGGGTGACCTGGAAGGTGCCGTTGCTGCCAGCCACCGCAGTGCCCAGCACGTTGCCAGAGGCATCGCGCACGGTCACGGTACTGCCGGCTTCCGCACTGCCGGTCAACTGTAGGCCAGTGGCGGCCAAGGCCAGCGCGGTTGGGGCAGGCGGTGGGGTGAAGTCCGGCGCGGTGACCGCCACGGCGGTGGAGGTGTTATTGCCTGCGTCGGTCTGGGTCACGCTCAAGTGCTGGGCGTTGAGTTGAGCGTTGTCCAGGGTAAGGGTGAAGCTGCCGTTGGCGCTTACCAGGCCGGTACCGATAATGGTGCCATCCGGGCCGCGCACGGTGACGGTGGCGCCGGCTTCGCCGAGGCCGGTCAGGGTCAGGCCGTTGTTGTTCAGCACCACATTGGTCAGCGGCGCTGGCGGGGTCAGGTCAGGGGTGGTGACATTGACCGCTGGCGAGGTATTGCCAGCCGCATCCACCTGCGTAACGCCGATGGCCTGGCCGGTGGCTTGCGGGGTGTCGAAGACCACCGTGAAGCGGCCATCGGCCCCAACCACGGCCGTGCCGAGCACGGTCCCGGCGGCATTGCGCACCTGGACGGTGGCGCCTGCCTCACCGCTGCCCGACAGCTGCTTGCCGTCCTGGCTCAGTACGGGGTTGCTGATGGCTGCAGGCGGCGTGCGGTCTGGCGTGGCCAGGCTGGCCGGGCCAGAAATGTTGCCGGCGGCGTCGCTGAGCGTGACCTGCAGCGGGCTGCCGCTGGTTTGCGCACTCGGCAGGGTGATCTGGAACTGGCCGAGTTGGTTGACGGTGCCGGTGGCCAGAATGTCGCCGCTGGCATCGCGCACGGTGACGGTGGCACCGGCTTCACCTTCGCCGCTGAGCACGGTGGCCGCGCTGTTGAGGCTGAGGTTGCTGGCCGCCAGCGGCGCCTGCAGGTCAGGGGCCTGCAAGGTGGCTGCGAGCGACACGTTACCGGCCGCATCGGCCTGGGTGACGATCAGGTTCTGGGCATTGGTCAGCGGTGGCGCGAAGCTGATGCTGAACAAACCATTGCTGCCGACGGTGGCAGTGCCAAGCACGTCGCCTTGGGCATTGACCACACGTACGGTCGCACCCACTTCGCCATGGCCGGTCAGCGTGCTGCCGGTGCGGTCGATGCCATCCACGATCGGGGCGGCTGGCGCGGTGGTGTCGTTGGCCACGAGGGTGGCGGGTACCGATGGGTCGCCATCGACCGTGGCGCGCGCGGTGACCACCAAGGTCTCGCCATTGAGCTGGGCATTCTGGAAGAACACCCGGAAGGTGCCATCGCTACCCACCGTTGCCGTGCCCAGGGTAATGCCGCCCGAGGTCACGGTGATCAGTGACCCGACGGTGCCTTGGCCGGTGAGCAGGAAGCCGTCGGCGCTGATGGCAAGGCCGCTTGGGGTAACGGCTTCGGTGCCATCCGGGCCCTCCAGCGAAACGGGGGTGGACTCGTTGCCGGCAGGGTCGATCACCACCACGTCGACGGTTTCGCCCTCCGCCAGTGGCGGCGTGACGGGTACCACGAAGGTGCCGTCCGGCCCGACGGTTTCGCTGCCGCGTTCACTGCCATCCGGGTTGCGGATGACGGCTGTACTGCCAGGTTCGGCGCCGCCGCCGACCACGCTGCCATCCGGGCTGACGGTGACCCCCGTGGCCGGGAGCGGGTCGGTGGTATCGGGTGCCGTGACGGTGATGGGCGCAGCGCTGTTGGCCCCGTCGCTGACTACCACGGTCACGGGTTCACCGTTGGTCTGCGGAGTCGGCAGCGTAACGCTGAAGCTGCCGTCAGGGTTCACCGGCTCGGTGGTCTCGTTGCCGGCTGCATCCCGCACCGTCACCGTCGTTGCGCCCGGCGCGTTGCCGGTCACGGTGGTGCCATCCGGGCTGACCTCCACCTCAGTGGGCAGTGCCGGCGGGGTGATGTCCGGTGCAATGATCTGGGTGGGCAGGGACTCGTTGCCCGCGGCGTCGGTCAAGGTGACCTCCAGCGCCTGGCCATCGAGTTGCGCAGGGGACAGCGGCACCGTGAAGTTACCGCCTGCTGGCACAACCACAGAGCCCAAGAGGCTGCCGTCAGGGGCGCGCACTTCGACGGTCGAACCTGCCTCACCGGTACCCTGGATGGCGTTGCCGCCCGGGGTAATGGTAAGCCCGGCCGGCGCGGTGGGTGCGGTGCTGTCGTCGGCCGTGAAGGTGGCCGATGGCGAGGCATTGCCGTCGTTATCGATCAATACCACCGACAGTACTTCGCCGTTGGTCTGGGCGGGTGTGAGGGTGACGGTGAAGGTGCCGTCGCCATTCACCGGGATGGTGCCCAGCAAGTCCCCGGCAGCGTTGCGTACTTCCACGGTGCTGCCGGGTTCGCCCTGGCCGCTGAGTTCCGTGCCTGTCGGGTCCAGGCCCAGGCCTTGCGCGGCTTCCGGTGCCTCAAGGTCAGGTGCGGTCACGAGGGCGGCAGGGGAGTCATTGCCGGCGCTGTCTGCCTGGGTGACCGACAGGGTCTGGCCATTGAGCTGTGGCGGGTCGATGGTCACGCGGAAGCTGCCATCGGCCTCGACCACGGCGGTGCCCACGACTGCGCCAGCCGTGCCGGTCACGGTTACCGTCGCACCGGGTTCACCGGTGCCGGTGAGGGTTCGGCCATCAGCGGACAACGTGGTGCCTGTCGGGGTATCCGGTGCCTCGCTGTCGGGTGCCGGCAGGGTAACGGCGGTGGACAGGTTGCCGGTTGGGTCGCGTTGATCCACGGTCAGTGCCTGGCCGTTGGTCTGCGGCGGGTCCAGGGTGATTTCGAACGCGCCGTTAGCACCGACCACAACTGTGCCCAGCACGGTGCCATCCGGCGCGCGTACGGTCACAGTTGCATCGGGTTCACCGGTGCCGGTGACGGTCAGGCCCGCGCCGTCGATGGCTACCTCGCCAACCGCTTGCGGTGGCGTGGTATCAGGCGCGGTGAAGTTGACCGGGCCTGCGCTGTTACCGAGGCTGTCGGTGGCGTCCACGGTCAGGCTTTCGCCATTGCGCTGAGGCTGGTTGAGGGTGACGTCGAAGCGGCCGTCGCCACCCACCGTGGTGGTGCCCAGAATGGTGCCATCTTCTGCACGCACGGTGATGGTCGAGCCGCTCTGGCCCTGCCCGGTGAGGTGGAGGCCGTTGGTGTCGATGGCCAGGCCCGAAGGCTGCAGCGGGCCGTCCAGGTCGGGCGCGTTGACGGTTGCGGTAGAGGTGTTGCCTGCGGCGTCGCGCAGGGTCACGTCCAGTTCCTGGCCGTCGGTTTGCGGCGGGGTCAGAACCACGCTGATGACGCCATTGGCACCGACCTGGGCGTTGCCCAGCACATCGCCCTGGGCGTTGGTGACCTGCACGGTGGTGCCGGGCTCGCCGCGACCGGTGAGGGTGCTGCCATCGGCGCTCAGTTGCAGGTCGCTGGCCTGGTTCGGCGGGGTGATATCAGGGGCAATGATCTGGGTTGGCAGCGAGTTGTTGCCATCGGCATCGATGGCGACTACATCCAGTGTTTCGCCGTTGGCCTGCGCTGGCGTGAGGCCGATGGTGAAGGCGCCGCCAGGGCCGGCCTGGACACTGCCCAGCACATTACCCTGTGCGTCGCGCACCTCGACCTGCGTGCCCGCAGGGGCACTGCCGCTGATGGACGAACCGTCGGCTGCCAGCACCAGCCCGCTCGGGCTTTCGGGCAGCGGTACATCAGCAACGATGACGGCGATGCCTACCGACTCATTACCCGCAGCATCGGTTTGCACCAGGACGATGGCCTGGCCTGCCGCCAGCGGCGTTTCGAGGTCAACCACGAAGGTGCCGTTCGGGGCGACGGTGCCGCTGCCGATGACCGTGCCATCGGCATCTTTCACCTCCACTTTGGCGCCGGCTTCGCCACGACCGGAGACCGCCAGGCTGCCGGCACCCGCGACGACGTCAGTGATGATCGCCGGTGCGGTGATGTCCGCTGCCACGTAACTCAGTGGCACCGAGGTGTTACCCGCGGCATCGACCACGGTGATGGCCAAGGTTTCGCCATTGGCCTGGATCGGGTCCAGGGTGAGGGTGAAGGTGCCGTCGGGCTCGGCGATGGCGCTGCCGATCAAGTTGCCTGACGCGTCGTGGACGTTCACTCGGGCGCCAGGTTCGGCGCTACCGGTCAGGCTGATGCCCTCGCTGAGGACAAGGTCGGTAGGTTGCAGCGGCGCGGCGAGGTCCGGCGTGAGCACCGAGCTCGGCTGCGAGGTATTGCCAGCGGCATCGGTCAAGGTCACCTGCAGGGACGAGCCGTCTGCAACCGAGGAGGGCAGCTGCACGGTGAAGTCGCCACCGGGTTGTACCGTTCCCGTGACCACCACCTGGCCCTGATCGTTGCGAACCTCCACGGTCGCACCAGGTTCGCCGCGGCCCGAGAGGGTCAGACCATCATTGCTGACCACCAGGTTGGTGGCCGGCTCTGGTGGCGTGGTGTCGCCATTGTCGATATCCGGTGCGGTAACGTTGCCGGCTGTCGAGGTATTGCCTGCGGTATCGGTGGCCGTGACTTGCAGCTGTTCGCCATCGACCTGTGCCGGGGTAAGGGTGATGCTGAAGGCACCGCTCGGGCCGACCAGAACGCTGCCCAGCTCGGTGCCATCGGCCGCCAGGACCCGCACCGTGCTGCCCACTTCGGCACGCCCGGTGACCACGCTGCCATCGGTGCTGATGGCCAGTTCGGTAGGTGTGACAGGCGCAGTGATGTCCGGTGCGTTGACTTGTACCGGCAGGGACGATGCGCCGGTGCTGTCGATTGCCACTACATCCAGCAGTTCGCCGTTGGCTTGTGCTGGCGTGAGCACGACGGTGAAGGTGCCTTCGGCGCCGACCACCACGCTGCCGACCACGTTGCCGTCAGCATCGTGGACCTCCACGCGGCTGCCGACCGGGGCGGACCCGCTGATGCTGGTGCCGTCTTCGGCGACCACCAGCTCGCTCGGGCTGGCCGGCGCGGTGGTCACAGGGACATCGAATTGCAGGGCTTCGGAGGCGTTGCCGCTCGCGTCGGTCTGCACCAGGCTCAGGCGCTCGCCTGGCAGTGCCGCCGGGTCGAGGTCGATCAGGAAGGTGCCGTTGGCTAATACCGTGCCGGTGCCGATGACCGAGCCAAGGGCGTCACGCACTTCGACGTTGGCCCCCGCTTCGCCACGGCCGCTCAGGGCCAGGCCACCCGTGCCGACCACGATGTCGCTGACGGCAGCCGGCGCGGTGATGTCCGGTGCATCGAATGGCAGCGGGGTCGAGGTGTTGCCGGCGGCATCTACCAGGCGGATGTCCAGCACTTCGCCATTGGCCTGGGCAGGCGTAAGGGTGAGGCTGAAGCTGCCGTTTTCGTTGACCAGGCCGGTACCGATGATGTCGCCCGCAGCGTCGCGCACCTGCACGGTGGCGCCCGGTTCGCCGCTACCCGTGAGGGTGACGCCGTTGGCCAGTTCCAGGCCGGTAGGCTGCTCTGGCGCTTGCAGGTCTGGCGAGGTTACCGAGCCAGGCTCAGAGGCGTTGCCTGCCGCGTCGGTCAGCACCACTTGCAGGGTGCTGCCGTCTTTCACGGCTGGGTCCAGGGTGATCTGGAAGGTGCCATCCGGGTTGACCGAGCCGCTGGCGACAAGGTTGCCCTCGGCATCACGGACTTGCACGGTTGCCCCAGCTTCGCCGCGACCGTTGAGCTGGCTGCCGGCGAGGGCAATGACCAGGTTGGTGGGTGCGTCTGGTGGCGTGGTGTCGCCGCCGTCGATATCCGGCGCGGTGACCGTGCCGGCGGTTGAGGCGTTGCCTGCAGCGTCGGTCGCAGTAACTTGCAGCACCTCGCCATCGACTTGAGGCGGATCGAGGGTGATGTTGAAGGTGCCAGTCGGGCCGACCAGGGCGCTGCCCAGTTCGGTGCCGTCAGCTGCCAGCACCCGCACGGTGCTGCCCGGTTCGGCACGGCCGGTGACGACGCTGCCGTCGGCGTTGATCGCCAGTTCACTCGGCGC